>NZ_LR134201.1:3822755-4141318 GCF_900635955.1 Cedecea lapagei | reverse complement strand
GCTGCGTTGGGTCGCCGCCAATCCAGTGGCTGTCGACCAGCACGCCGCTGTTTGCCCGTGACCACTTCGCCGCGTCGGCGAGCGTGTCCCACTTAGCGCTGTTCAGCATTGAAGGCGTGATGTACAGCTCCTGCAGCTGGGTGCCGGTGGCGAAGTAGCTCCATGCCTGATCCGCAAAGTCCCGATCCGTCTGCACCTTTTCCAGGCCAAAGTAGGCGTGCTCCGCGCTGACGATGCCGTGGTACATCAGCGAGTTAATCGGGAACAGCGGCCCTTTACGCACAATCGAGCGGTAAGTTTCCGCGTCGCGATAGGTTATCCACTGCTGCACCGGAGAGCCTTTGCCGTAAACGTTGATGTCATCGCCCTGGCGCCAGATAGCGTCGGCGTAGAACAGCCAGGACGGGCTGGCGTTGGTGCCGGTGGTCAGGTTGATAAACAGCTCTTTGTTGGCGGCACGCATGTTTCTGATGAGCTCTATGGAAGCATCAAAGTCTGAGGCGTACGGGCTGCCTTTGATGTATGAATTAGCGTTGCCCATGCCGTCGAGCTTAAACGAGGTGATATGTTCGTTTTTGATGAGCCCGATGATTTGCTGGTTAAAATTGCGGAAGTAGTTTGGGCCGGACAGCGCGAACTTACCGTCTACGGTTTCAAAGCCGTTCTCTTTAGCGTGAGAAACGCGAACGTCGCGCGGTTTGTTATAGCCGCCCCACGGTGAGAGCCACAGGCCGACGGAAGTATGTAAGCTGTCGGCTTTCTCTTTGATCGCGCCAAAGCCATGTTTAAACGCCGGGCCAAACAGCCACTTCCCGGTCAGATCGTCCCAGCCGTCATCCAGCAGGAAGCCGTCGAGCTTCACGCCCCGCTTGCTTATTAGTTCGCTGGCGTATTCATCCATACGGGTCAGCACGTCCTTCTCGGTGTAGGGCGTGAAGAAGCCGATGTCCATCCAGCTGTTGTAGTGCAGGTAAGGCTGGTAAGGCCGTGGGCGCATGGCGTTGATAAACTCGTTAAAGCTGCGGCGAAGCTGGTTGGTGGCTTCAAACGTCCCGAAGTAGACCGTGTAGGTGACCGGCGCATCGGTTTTAATCGGCGTTTTGAGCTCAACGTTCAGGTTGGTGGTGGTTTCGTACGCGTAGGTATTCACAATCGGCTTTTGCGGCAGCATATAGAAGCTATCCGCGACGATCGGAGAGCTATTGATGGCGCCGTTAACATATGGTGCCTGAGCCTGGCCTTTGGTTGGGAAGAAGGTGATCTTCGCGACTTCAAGAGGCTGGCCTTTTGCCCGCAGCGTGTAGTCCACCGCCGCGTATTTGCCCTTCAGCGGCTTCAGGGTCACGTTGACCGATAAATCGTCCCGTACGTAATCAATCTGAATGGTATCTGCGGTTTTGCTGACGTTTTTGATTTTAAAGTCGGCGGTATGGATAACCTTCTCGTCCGGCAGCGTGAGGAAAAACAGTTCGATGGGCGCCAGTTTATGATCGGAATGCCGGTCTTTCACCACCACCGCCGAGCCTGAGTCGTCGAAAGAGACGGCAAGGTTAGCGTTTTCCAACTGGTACTGCGCGGCCAGCGCGGCGTTACTCATCAACATCATCAGTAGAGAGGTTGTTATTATTGTCTTCATCAGAGCTCCTTACCCTCGGGGCTACAGCGCTGCTTCGGATGCCGGCAGCAGTTTATTCGCCGATCCGCACACCGCGACTTTGCTGCACACGACCTCTTTCATCGCATCCATGCCCACGCGCATGTAATAGCGTGGATCGTTGCCTTCCGGGTTGTCGCCAAACCACCTTTTCACCGCGGCGGCGAAGGCAATTTTTAATTCCGTCGCCACATTCACTTTGCAGACGCCAAGCTCGATGGCGCGGCGCACAAATTCGTCGGGCACGTCGCTTGCACCGTGTAGCACCAGGGGAACGCTGACAACTTCTCGGATCTCGCCCAGCCTTTTAAAGTCTATTTTCGGGCGTTTGGTATACAGGCCATGCGCGGTACCGATAGCGACCGCAAGGCTGTCCACTCCGGTAAGCTCAACAAAACGACGCGCTTCTTGCGGGTCCGTCAGGAAAGCGCTTTCCTCATCGACATCCATATCGTCTTCCACGCCGCCGAGGCGGCCCAGCTCGGCCTCGACGCTGCAGTCGTGGCGGTGGCAAAAATCGACCACGGATCTCACCAGCTTCACGTTTTCTGCAAACGGGAAGTGGCTGCCGTCAATCATGGCGCTGCGCACGCCCGCGTTAACCTTGCGGCTGATGTCCGCCAGGCTCTCATGGTGATCAAGGTGCAGCGCCAGCGGCATGCCGTAGCTTTCTGAATAGGCGTGGCAGAGCGCGTAGATCTCTTCAAAAGCGATGTGTTTAAACGTGCCCGGCGTGCCGGCAAGGATCACCGGAGAGTGCAGCTCTTTGCACACCTCCAGGATCGCCTGGATGGTTTCGGCATTGTGGATATTAAAAGCCGGTACCGCATAGCCTCTGGCCTGTGCGTCCTGAAGCAGATACTTCGTTGAAATAATGCTCATGGGGAACCTCTCAGCCTTTCCAGGGATGAATGACGACGCCTTTAACCACGCGATTTACCGTGCCGCTGGCGGAAGGGGTGTCCGGCGTAATACCTGCTTTCACGGATGAGGTGAGCGCGAAAATTTGCGCATACATCAGGAAGCAGAACGCCTGTTCAACGTCTAAGAATGTGCGATCCGCCTCGGGCAACAGGAGATGTGGGCCGGCTTCGATCGCCTGACTTGTCGAGGCTGAAATAGCGATCGTCCGCATTGCCAGGTCGTCGCGGCGCAGCTCCGCCAGCAGATCCAGATCGTACTGGCGGGTATAGGGATCGCTGGAAACCAGCACGATCGCCAGCGTTTCGTTATTGACCAGGGATTTGGGACCGTGCCTGAAGCCGGTAGGTGTGTCGTAAAATGCCGCCAGTTTTCCCGCCGTGAGCTCCAGGACTTTTAGCGCGGCTTCTCTCGCCACGCCCTGCAGGCCACCGCTGCCAAGGTAGACCACGCGCTTGTAGGGAAGGTCGCCGAAGGGGATCTCGCTGAAGTCTCCCTGAGAATGAATGATCTGCGCGCAGCGGTGCGCCACGCCCTGGAACGTCCGGGTGTTGATGACGTCCGGGGCGAAGACCGCGAGGCAGCTTGCCATCATGGTGGTGATGCTGCTCGTCATGGCAAAGCCGCGATCGTGGGTTTCCGCAGGCATCAGCAGAGGCAATGAATGGCTCTCCTCCAGCGCGCTACGGTAGAGGCTGCCGCCCTCATTACAGGTGATGATCAGATGGTGGCAGGTGTTAACGAGCTTGCTGGCAAGCTCTACCGCCGCCACGCTCTCCGGACTGTTGCCTGAACGGGCAAACGAAACCAGCAGCGTCGGCAGCGTTGGTGAGAGATAGTCCAGCGGATTGGTCACCAGGTCGGTGGTCGGGACGGCAACAAACTGTCTGCCGGTGTGGCGCGAAAGCCAGGGGGCAATAATGTCGCCGATAAAGGCCGACGTCCCTGCGCCGGTGAGGATAATTTTCAGCTTCTCGTTAGCCCACAGAGGAGACAGAAAGTCTGTGATTTGATCGCGAGTTCGGTCGATCTGCTGCAGCGAGCGGATCCAGCTTGCTGGCTGCTGGCGGATCTCTCTTTCGGTCCAGGTGGAGGCGCTGCGGTCTGCGGCAGCAAAAGTTTCACTCATGACTAAGTCCTTAACATTGCAGAGTCCGGTGTCGTGCCTGAGCGCATAACGGACTTTCGTTTTATTTCATTTGAAGGTTTTTAGTGCTTAAAGGGAATGTATAGAAAGGGATCGATAAGATCAATACGGTAAAAAGAAATAAAACGAAAATAATGTAAGGGGATTGTGTTATTTAGGTATTTTATTGTTTTTTATAATTTTTTATTAGAGGTTTATGAGAAATGACGGGGCATGGCACAGAGCAAAGTGATGCATAACGAAAGCAGCAGGGCATGCCGCTTTCGTTTAATGAGGATAACACCGGAGAGAGCTTAGCTTTCCAACGCCGTCAGATGCCTTCTTCGCTGGCTTCTGTTGCCCGATGACGCGCCATTTCATCCACCAGGCTGGTGAGGCCGCGATGCCCGCACTCCAGCGCTATCCGGCGAAACTCGCTGCCGTTTAAGCCTTCCCGCTCCAGCACCATTTCCAGCAGAAGCTGGAGATTGATTCCGGTGATCACCTCCCGGTCTGGCTTCTCCAGCGCCAGCGTTGAGGCGACACGGAAAGGTGTTCCGCCCAGCAGATCCGTGAGAAAAACCAGCCCCTCACGTTCATCAAGCTGGCCGATGGCCGCTTTAAATTGCTCCGTAAGCCGCGCCGTGGACGAGGATTCCGGGAAGTCGATGGCGATAATCTGCGGCTGCTCGCCGAGGATCTGTTTCATCGCCTGTTCCAGCCCGCTGGCAAAGCCCCCGTGGCCGCTCAAAATGATGCTTAACATCTGCTTTTCTCCTGGTTACAGGAAGTGAAGGAACTTCCCAACAACGGCCAACACGACGGTGATACAAATCAGGCGCAGAGGGCTCCAGCCGCGGCGCACCAGGGCGTACATCACCAGCGTGTAAACCAGCGGCAAAAAGGCCGGCATTAGCTTGTCGATGACGTCAGCCTGCAGCTTAACCACCGCATCACCGGCGGTTATCTCAAGCGTAGTGGAGAGTCGGACGTAGGTGGCGACAAGCGCACCGATAACCGTCATCCCGACGATAGAAGCTGCGTGGCCGACTTTGCGGGTGTTTGCCTTAATCAACGGGATAGCCGCCACCCCCATTCGGTAGGCGTAGTGCGCCAGCCCGAAACGCAGCCCCAAATGCACTACGTTAAACAGGACGATAAACAAGATGGCGCCGAGGATAGAGCCCTGAAGTGCCAGGCTCGCGCCTATACCGCCGCATATCGGCAGCAGCGTAAGCCAGAACATCGCATCCCCGATGCCGCCGAGCGGCGCGCCGACGGCAATTTTGGTGTTCTGAATGCTGTTTACGTCCTGTTTCGAGCGCTCCATCGCCAGAATAATGCCGATAACGAAGGTGACGAGGAACGGGTGGGTATTGAAGAAGCCCATATGCCCCTGCATGGCTCGCGCCAGGTCCCGCTTATTGGTGTGGATCTTTTTAAGGGCAGGCAGCAGGCCATACAGCCAGCCGCAGGCCTGCATGCGCTCGTAGTTAAACGAGGCCTGCAGCAGCATTGAACGCCAGGCTACGCGGTTAATGTCTTTCCGGCTAAGCTCAGCGCCAATAGACTGATCTTCATAGATATTGTCGTTGCCGTGGGTGATGACGGCTTCAGGCTCAGCGGCCTGAGAAAGTGCCTGGGTATCAGATGCCATCTTCGAATTCCTCTTTCTGAGCGCGGGCGGGCTGCGGTGGCGTTGGGTCTTTGCGCAGCAAATCCATCAGCGCCATCGCAAGCGCTGCGGCGGCAATCGCCAGCACCGGCAGCTTCAGCCAGGCCGCACCCACGAAGCCGATGATAAAGTAGGGGATATAGACGTTTTTCATCATGATTTTCAGCAGCACGGCGAAGCCGATAGCCGGCATGATGCCGCCTGCGACGCCGAGCCCGTCAATCAGCCGCGCAGGCAGCATATCGATAGCCGTTTTGGCATGTTCGGCGCCAAAGTAGATGGGTAAGAATGCACAGAGAAAATAGAAGATACCGAGGGTGAGCATCGCCAGATAGTTGATGCGTTCGATACCATCAGTATCGGCGTTTGCCGCCATGCGGTCGGCTCGTGCCATAACGCCCGACATCACGGAGAACAGGAAGGTGATGCCCATCTGTACCGCCACCGCGAAAGGCACCGCGACGCCGACGGCCACCTCGGGCTTCACGCCGGTGGTGATGGCGAAAGTGGTGCCGAGGATGGTGCCGATAATTACGTTAGGCGGCTGTGCGCCAGCGAGCGGGGCCAGTCCCATCCACACCAGCTCCAGCGTGCCGCCGGTAAGGATGCCGGTATGCAGATCGCCAAGGATCAGGCCGACCAGCGGGCCAAGGACAACCGGGCGGTGCATATGGGTCAGGCCGTTGAACATATCCAGACCGGCGATAAAGGCCAGCAGGCCCAGCGCTATCGCTTGCAATAAGCTGATTTCCATAGCAAATACCTCAGAGAAGTTTATAGAGATCCTGAGCTGACTCCGTCGGCACGCCCTGCACAAAACACTCTACGCCGGCCTGTTTCAGCCCGGAGAAGGCGGCAATGTCCTGTGCGTCGACCGACACCGTTTTGGCGACCTGCTTCTTGCCTTCGACATAGTGCATGTTGCCAACGTTGATGCGTTTTACCGGCACGCTGCCGTTCACCAGGGTGAGAAAGTCCTGAGGGCTTTTGCAGACCAGCAGGATCTTCTGGCGATCTGCCGCGCGGTGGATGTTGTCGATGACCTTTTGCAGCGACCAGAAGCGCACCGCGATCCCTTCTGCGAGCACCATCTCCATCAGGTTTTGCTGAATGGGATCTTCTGCCACCTCATCATTAGCGACCAGCACCAGGTTCGCGCCGGAAAAACCCACCCACTGCACGCCAACCTGACCATGTATCAGGCGCTCATCAATGCGGCTTAAGACAATATTTGGCATGTTATTTCCCTTATTATCATTGTGTTAATGAGAAGACGGTTCACCGTGACAGGCCGCATGATACTGGCGCAGCACGTCCTGAATATGGTCGATGATCAGCTCGTGGGGTTTGGCCAGCAGCTGCGCTTCACGCACTTTGGCGTACTGCAGCGGCAGGTACTGGCTGATCAGCGGCAGCGGAATAGGTTCGTGGGCCAGATTCTTGACCAGCAGGTCGTAAGCTTCGTCGATGTCGCGATCCGGCCAGTAGTAGCGCACCCGATCCGAGTAGCTGTAGCCGCGTGCCAGACGCAGCGCCTCACCGTTGCCGTGGTAGTGCTGCTGCCAGTGTTCCGGATGGTCGAGCATCACGCTTTCCAGCACGTCCCGCAGGCCGGAACAACG
Source organism: Cedecea lapagei (assembly GCF_900635955.1). Taxonomy (GTDB): domain Bacteria; phylum Pseudomonadota; class Gammaproteobacteria; order Enterobacterales; family Enterobacteriaceae; genus Cedecea; species Cedecea lapagei. Next base: position 4,134,320 of record NZ_LR134201.1, on the reverse strand, counting down.
GTGAGCCGGGAGCAGCTCTCGCTCGATAGCCGAGAGGGAAAAAAGCGCTTCACGCAGCGCGAAGGTCAGCGCCGGGCCGACTTTCAGGATCGCAAAGTGATCCTCTACCAGATGGTGCAAAGCCTGTGTGGTCTGGTAATCCGTGGAGTGCGCTTCAAACACCATGGTCTGAGAATCTTCAATCATTTTGCTTAGCTCACGGGCCTTTTCCGGCTGATAGTCAATCACCTGGGCATGGTCGAACTCGACGCCGGGCTGAACAACAAGGCCGATGATGCGCGGCCAAATGTCACTGAGGCCCCGTTCAGAGAAGGCGCGGCGGTGGGCTTCCAGCGTGGCTTTTGCTGCCTGGGGCGTGGTCACGGCCAGCTCTGCCAGTGTTTCATGGGCGCCGCCGGGGACAGGAACTTCCGTACCGATGATGTACACCAGATCGGCTTTGCCAAAGTGGTTGATACAGGTTTGCTCAGCAATCAGCGCCAGCCTGGCTGCTCGCTCGGCAACGACGTCATCCGTGAGCGGCACGGGATCGTCTGCGCAGGACATGCTGCAGTCGAGGTGTATTTTCTTAAAGCCAGCCGAGACATAGCTGCGAATAAGCTCTTCCGCACGCAGCATCGCCTCTTCCGACAGGCTTGTTTGCCAGCGGTTTGGGCCAAGATGATCGCCGCCAAGGATCAGGTCTGCATGAGGTAAGCGGTGCTGCTCTGCCAGGCGATAGACAAAGCCGCAGAAATCCGCCGGCGTCATGCCCGTGTAGCCGCCGTACTGATCGACCTGGTTAGATGTGGCTTCAATCAGCAGGCTGGTTCCTGCCTCGCGTGCGAGGCGCATAGCCGCCTCCAGCACCAGCGGATGCGCTGAGCACACCGCGAAGATCCCGAGCTGGTTGTTCCGTTTATGGTTAGCGACAAATTCGGTCAACTGTTTCACTTTCCTCTCCGCGGCGATGGGCTAAAAAGTTTTCTTTCGATTCATTTCATTTAATCGTGCCTGAACGGCGTATGAGAATAAAAAGAAAGATACTGGAATTGAGATCTGTTTCGCAAAAGAAACATAATGAAAGCTTGCTCAGCAGGGGAAGCCCCGGCTGAACGCAAATTCCTGGGACTTGCTTTCTGCTAAAAGAAAGGTGTTAATAGGCAAATAGAAATGAAACGAAAGATATATGGAAAGGTTACCCTATGAGCAACAGCGATACCGCAGCGGACAAACGTATTCCGGGTACCAGCGAAAGGCGTGAGCAAATTATTCAGCGCCTCCGTCAGCAGGGAAGCGTACAGGTTAATGATTTATCGGCTTTTTTTGGTGTCTCTACCGTCACTATTCGTAACGATCTCGCGTTTCTGGAGAAGCAGGGAATTGCCGTTCGCGCCTACGGCGGCGCGCTGATTTGCGAGCCCGGCAGCGCGTTGCCAGAACCTTCAGTGGAGGATAAAAGCTCGCTGAATACCTCACTGAAGCGCAGCATCGCGAAAGTTGCAGCTGACCTCATCAAGCCTGGCGATAAGGTGATTCTGGACTCCGGCACCACGACGTATGAAATAGCCCGCCTGATGCGCCAGCATAAAGAGGTCATTGCGATGACCAACGGTATCAACGTGGCTAATGCGCTGCTTGAGGCAGAAGGCGTCGAGCTGCTGATGACCGGCGGGCATCTGCGCCGCCAGTCGCTGTCGTTTTACGGCGATAGCGCCGAGCAGTCGCTGCAAAACTTCCATTTCGATATGTTGTTCCTCGGCGTGGATGCCATTGATCCTGAACGTGGGGTGAGCACGCACAATGAGGACGAGGCTCGCCTGAACCGTAAAATGTGCGAGGTTGCCGAGCGGATTATCGTGGTCACCGACTCCAGCAAATTTAACCGCTCCAGCCTGCATAAAATCATCGATATCCAGCGTATTCACCGGGTGATTACCGATAAAGGTATTCCGGCAGAAAGCCTGAGCGCGCTGCGGAAAAGCGGTATTGATGTTGTGCTTGTCGGCGACTAGCGTTTCGTTTCTGGCTGGCCCGCGTGACAGGGGAGGTGAAACCCTCTATACTGCGCGCCGAAGCTGACCAGACAGTCGCCGCTTCGTCGTCGTCCTCTTCGGGGGAGACGGACGGAGGGGAGGAAAGTCCGGGCTCCATAGGGCAGGGTGCCAGGTAACGCCTGGGGGGGAAACCCACGACCAGTGCAACAGAGAGCAAACCGCCGATGGCCCGCGCAAGCGGGATCAGGTAAGGGTGAAAGGGTGCGGTAAGAGCGCACCGCGCGGCTGGTAACAGTCCGTGGCACGGTAAACTCCACCCGGAGCAAGGCCAAATAGGGGTTCACATGGTACGGCCCGTACTGAACCCGGGTAGGCTGCTTGAGCCAGTGAGCGATTGCTGGCCTAGATGAATGACTGTCCAACGACAGAACCCGGCTTATCGGTCAGCTTCAACCATTCAGAAACGCCCCGCACAGTGAGAACTGGCGGGGCGTTTTGCATTCAGAGACCCTAAGATGGCGTGCTGGTTTCACGGCGGCGAATAATCCCGGTCAAATCCCTGTATACCGAAAAAGGCGAAACCACGATAAACCAGCTTTCGCAGAGAAGTTTCCCTTCCCCGTGAGGCGAAGGGAAATTCAACACTAGAGGCTACCGGCGACGGTGATGTAGTCGGTATAAAGCTGCGGGGCGCCGGAGAAAGAAGCCAGCTCGCGCCATTCGTCGTACATCCTTTCGCTTTCCTGATGCTCTTTCACGAACTGCAGCGATTTCTCCGTGGAGACGTCGAGCTCCGGATGGAAAGAGTTCAGGGATGCCAGACTTTCTATCTCGAGCATCACCAGATATTGCTCAATCCGGTTGCCGCCGGTGCCTTTGAGCATATGGAATTTCCACCCCGGGTAGTCGTCGATGCGATGGACGTTATTAAGGATAAACGCATCGAAAGTTTGCGGTGAAACGCCCGAACGCAGCGCCAGGTTGTGCAACCCGACCACGCGTTTAATCGGTTCCTGCCCGTCCCGTAGCTGATAGTTTGGTCCTTCAGCCAAAGAGCTATGCTCGTTTTCGGCCAACTGCTGATAGGTGGAGAAAATGGTGGGCAGTTCGCCAAATGTCGCGAAGGTCTTCCAGATATTGATAAGATCCACGCCCGCCGGATGGTCGCGCCAGAAGGCACGAGCCTGCTCGGTTTGCTCACCATCGCCGTCAATATAGCGTGCGTAGGTTTCGGCGCTTTCTGCTTCGTACAACATTAAGTACTGGTTCTGACGCTCGCCGCGCAGGCCCTTCAGCAAGGTCCATCGCCAGCCCGGATAGGCCGGGATTTGCACGCCTTTCTGCTGAACAAACGCCTCAAACGTCTCTTCGGTTACGCCCTTTTTCAGGTTAAGACCCACATAGTGAAGACTGAATACTGCCGGTGATGATTGACTCATACAAACTCCTGTTTCATTAACGCTGGCGAGAAATAAACGGCGAACCTGAAGCTACAAACAAAAGCAGCAACAGGGCACCGCTGAAGGTCAAAGTGAGCCCAATGTGATGGGCGATAAAGCCAATCAGCGCAGGCCCCGCAAGCAGGCCGCTGTAGCCGAAAAGCGTGACGGCAGGGATGGCAAAATCAGCGGAAACCCCCGGCTGATTACCGGCGGAAGTGAACAGAACGGGAATGATGTTGGCGAGTCCCGCACCCACCAGGATAAACCCCGGCAAAGCCCCCCATTCCGTAAAGACGAGCAGGACAATCCCGACGCAGGCAACGGCGCAGCCGAAAAGGAGCACCAGCTTGCCGCCCAGGGCGCTAACCAGGCGATCGCCGCTAAGGCGTCCAAGAGCAACGGTGAGGGAGTACAGGGTATAGCCGAAGCCCGCGAGTGAAGCGCTCATGCCTCGCTCTGAGGTCATGAATACCGCCGACCAGTCCAGCATGGCGCCTTCCAGCATAAAGACAAAAAAGCACATCACCGCGATAACCAGCACGGGGGGATGACTCAGCACGCGCAGCGTTTCTCCTTTGCCGTCTGTGGCTCCGCTTTGTTTGGGCAAAATGTGCCGTGAAGATGCTGAGAGAAGCAAAGCCAGAAAAACGGCGATGGCGCAGACGGACAGCAGCGGCGTAGCACCCAGCCACAGGAAGACGCTGACGCTGCCCGCACCGGCGATGCTGCCGATGCTGTAAAAGCCATGAAAGCCTGACATCTTCGCCTGCTCGCTTTCCTGCTCGACCACCACGGCATGGGCATTCATCGCGACGTCGAGCATGCCGTTGAAGGTGCCGAACAGCAGCAGCGCCAGCGCCATCGCGCTGCGTTGGTCAAACAGCATCAGCAGCGGCAAATCCACCGCAAGCCCTGACGCGCTTAGCAGGATCAGGCGGCGGCAGCCAAATTTTTGAAGTAACCGGCCGGTAAACGGCATGATGAGCATTGAGCCTGCTGCGATGCAGAAAAGCAGCAGCCCCAAAGCGCCGTCGTTAATATCCAGCCGTGCCTTTGCGAAAGGAATAAGCGGTGCCCACGACGACATGGCTAAACCGGCCATAAAAAAGATGGCGCGGGTGGCGTGCTGCTCCCGTGACTGTACGCCCGCCAGAGAGGAGGTTGAGTTAATGGTCATAGTGATTTAGCGACTCAGTTTATTGATTCACTCGCGTGAATTCGTTGTGCCCGGTCCTTCGGGCACGCGCAGCGGCCAGGGTTAGTTGAGGCTTTCTGCTACCGAGAGATAGTCGGTATAGATTTGCGGTGACCCGGAAAACGAGGCTAGCTTTTTCCATTCCTCGTACATTTGTTTGGTATCGCGGTGCGCTTTAGCGAATTTGGCTGCTTCATCGGTGGCGATATCCGGTTCGGGATAAAAAACATCCAGCGCCTGCAGGCTAGCGATTTCCATCAGCACTACGTACTGATCGAGCCGGTTTCCGCGTTCGCCTTTTAGCAGCCGGAATTTCCAGTCCGGGTAATCTTCAATGCGATGATGGTTGCCCTCGATAAAGCTTTCGAACTGCTCTGCGCTGACGTCAGGGCGCAGCGCGAGGTTGTGAATGCCTATCACCCTCGCAACGGGAGGCTGCTGCTGATAGCGGGGGCCAGGCTGGACGGTGCTTTTCTTATTCTCGGCCAGCAGGCGGTAGTCGGTGAACAGCGTCGGCAGCTCGCTGAAGGTGCCGTAGCTGCGCCATTCTGCGAGTAGCGCTTTGGCTTCCGGGTGCTGTAGCCAGAACTCGCGAGCCTGTTCGGTCTGGTTGCCGTCTGCGGCCACATAGCGATCCCGCATTTGCGCATTTTCAATTTCAAACAGCATCAGATATTGCCCGGCACGTTCGCCGCGCAGCCCGCGAAGTAGCGTCCAGCGCCAACCCGGATAGCAGGGGATATGCATGCCCTTGTTTTGGACAAACGTTTCAAACGCCTGCTGCGTAATGCCCGCCTCGGTGTCGATGGCGATGTAATACAGGCTGAAGACCGGTGAGGTTGAAGAGTGGCTCATGGGTTACTCCTGCTCTGCGTCGGCTGCGGTGAATTGGGTGTTAATGATGGCTTCAACCAGCGTGATGCCGATGGGCGTAAGCGTGACCACGCCCTGCTCAATAACCACGAGATCTTTTGCCTGCAGCTTTTCAAGCGTCGGCCTGATAATGCTGTTTTCAAAGAAGCTTTTGCCGTTAAAGCGCCCTGAGAACACGGCGTCGTCAACCGGGATCAGCGTGGAGAGCGCCATTTTGAAGGCGTTGACTTCGCGCTGCTCTGGCGAGATGCCGTGGCTTTCTTCGATAGGCAGGCGGCCTTCGTCCAGGTACTGCTTATATTGCTTATAGCCGGTGATATTGATGGCTTCGGCGCGGGTGCATTTCGAACTGCCGCCCAGGCCAATGGCGACTTCGGGATACTGCTTATCCAGATCGGTGATCAGGCCCTTCCACTTTTCAGCCTCCAGATGATTCTGGTGGAAATACATCGTGGGGTGTTCGCGATAGCCCTTATTGAGGTATTTCTCGACCAGCTCGCGCATTTGGTACTGCTTGCCAAGCCCGGGGAAGGTCATGCTGTTCATGTTGATCAGCCCTTTTTTCTGCCAAAGGCTCTCGCGCTCGCCTGAAACGCCGGTGCGCGTTTTCATGAATTCTTCCATGTGCAGCTTGGTGCAGACCACGTGGGAGAGATCGAGCTCAAGGGTGCGCTCCATGTCGTACTTCACGTCATCCACGGTCTGGCCCAGCATGCCGTAGATAAGATCGACGCTGACCCAGTCGATGCCCTGTTCGCGAGCGCTGCGAATAGTCTCTTCGCACTCATCAGCGGTGTGCTGGCGGCCGCAGGCGGCAATGATGGCGTCGTTAAAGGACTGGGTGCCGAAGCTGATTTTGCTAAAGCCCAGCTCTTTCAAAATGCCGATGTATTCGCGGTTTAATGTTCCGGGCTCACCTTCAAAGCGCAGCGTTGCCGCAGAGAAATTAAAGTGCGTGTAATAGAAATCCATCAGCCGACGCAGCTCAGGTTCCGGGAGCAGGGAAGGCGTGCCGCCGAAGATGTTGAATTCACCAATTTCCGCTTTTGACAGGCTCGGCACTTTTTCCAGCCACATCTTCGCTTCTTTGATGTTGTAGTCCACCAGATCCCGGAATACGCCCTCGGCCGAAGGTGATTTAGGGTTCAGGATCACCGTCGGGTACTGGCAGAAGTGGCAGCGGTAGCGGCAGGTCGGAATATAGGCCCAAAGATGGATCTGCTTCGCTTCACGAATATCGTGTTCCATATCGGCAAAGAACGACTCCAGCGGATAGTTCTCGATGTCGCCGGGGAAAACATGGCAGCCAAAAGGATCTTTATGGACGTAGTCCAGAAAAGCCTGGTTCTCCGGATCGGAAAGGAAAGAGTAAACCGCCGGAACAGGGTAAGCCGGGTCGAGATCTTTTAATGACGCGAGAGCTTCGGTATTCATCAGAACACCCCTCCGTTGGCAAAGTAGTTATGCGCTTCGCCGGACTCGCGATCTTCACAGAAGTACCAGACAAAGCGTTCGAAATCTTTTTCCTCGACGCTGTCAAAACAGGCTGGCAGAGGCGGCGCGTAGCCAATATCCTCCCCGACCGCGTTGCGCAGCGCGGCGAATATCTCGTGACGAAACTCGAAGTAGAGCCGGTAGGCCGGCGTTTTGTAGCTATGAATGGGTTTGAAATCGATGATGCTCATCTCACGTTTAATGGCGTGAATGCGCTGGTAGAGCCGCTCCGCAACTTGCGGGGTGAAGAAGTCACGTACCCGCTCGTTCTCCAGCAAAATGTGCGGATTCAGCAGCGCCGGAAGGACGATATTTTTCGGGATATAGTCCTTGATAGAGTATTCCCAGCCCTGTTTAGCCTGCTCCTCGGTGAGGTCAATTAGCGTGTTTTTTTGGATTGAGACGTCCGGGCGAACGTCTTTCATGATAATGATGCCGTCGCTGCCGTAGGCGATGCCGTTAATCACATCGTCAATAATGGTATCCACGCGGCGGCTGTTAATTTCTACAAAGGACTCTTTGGCGTAAACCGGTTTGCCGCCCCAGGCGATGATCCTGATGCCGAAATCCCAGTCGTCGGAAAGGTGTTCAACGAAGCGACCTTTTTCCAGCTGATAAAAGATTTCGATGCCGCCCACTTTTTCATACAGGCCGCGCTCAACGGCGAAGCCTTTTCCATCCGGGAAGCCGCCAAACAGCGAAAAGGAGACGTCGCGGCAGCGCAGCGTTTTTTGTATTTCACGGTAGAGGTTTGGCCGCTGCTTGAATGCATCGTGGTTGTAGTAGTAATTGCAGGTGCCGAGATCGCCGTCGTCGGCAATCATTTTCTCTATCAGGGTATGCAGCCAGTAAGGATCAACGGTGCAGTCGGCGTCGGCGGAAACAATGTAGTGTTTATTGCTTTTCCCCAGCCTGGCGTCACGCGCCCGCGAACGCAGCGCGGCGTAATCCATACCGCATTTACGCGCGGAAGAGACGCCCTGAATTTTCTCCTGAATGATATGAACATCCATGCCTGGATGTTTTTCTTTGAAGTGGTTTATCTTTTCAACGGAATCATCATGAGAATTGTTATCGACAATAATCACTTCATAGGCGTCATGGGTGATCAAACGGCCATGAGTTTGTTGATCAAACAGCGAGGCCAGAACCTCATCAATTCGGTCGCTTTCATTGTAAACAGGCAGCACAACCGAGACGAAAATGTTATCGCGCATATCTACTCCTGGGGCGGTGATATTAAGAATGTCCATCACGTTGTTGGCGAGGATGTTTTTGCCGATGGCGAAGTTTTTCGCGGCAATATGATCCCTTTGCGGTTTATTGGTCAGCAGTAAAAAAACTTCGTTGATAAAGGCCTCGTCAGGCAGGCCGTCTTTGCCGTCCGAGATGGGCATGACCGGCGCTTCAAAGCCGTGCTGGCCGTAGACTTCCGGGTAGTATTCATAGCGAGTGGTGATGTAGCAGCGATGACTGCTGATGGCCTCACCAATGGGGTTTCCGTAGCTGTCGTAATCCCAGGAGGTGAGGAATGAGACCAGATCGCAGGAATGATAGAGATCCTCGATAGTGATTTTTCCCTGGCTCATCGGCATAAAGTTATGGTGCAGCGGGCCAAGAAACTTCACGCAGGACGCAACGTCCAGGTCGTGCGCTAACTGCTCAAGTTCGCTCGCATGCGTGGCGTGTTCGCGGGTATCGCCGGCTATCAACAGCCACACCGTTTTATCAATATTGTGCTTTCTGAAGAGATGGTTAAGGCGTTGAACCAGCAGCACATCGCGATCCAGACGTTTCTGCGGAATAATGCGCGTAGTGCGGGCAATAACCATGTCCTGCGCGGGGATATTCAGCGATGGCCGAATGTTTTTCAGCGCCTGCCGCCCGCTAAAACTGTAGGTATTTTTCACCACGTGAATATTCACTTCACGCTGGCACCAGTGCTCGAGCTTCTCTTTAAGATCGTTATTCAGCGTAACGTAGCTAATAAAGGGGGAATTTACGGGTTTAACGGCATGGGTGTACGGCGGTAAACCATACTTCATGATGTTTTTCTCGCTGTTCCACATCAGGTCATGATCGCGCCAGATAACGAAATTACCGAGCTGATGGCGATGGCCGTATTGTTCGATAGCGAGATAAAGTGCTCGGGTGTAAATAATATTTTCTGGCAGCGTACCGTTTTCGACAATGACGGTACAAATACGCAGCTGTTCCCATTGAAGCAAAATTCTTTGGGCTAAAGCCTGAGCCGACTCTTCAACGGCGCTGATGATTTCATTTTTTTCTTCGAGTGAAACCGAAAGTCTTTCGCTGATAAGCACGCTGTGAGCTTTATCAATAAACTCCGGAGAATAATTAGGGACCGACGTAATATCGGGGATGCGCGTTAAGGTAAACGCATCGCGATAAATCTCGGGCTCGTGACCGTAAGGCTTATTAAAGTTGCCTTTGTCGACTTTGATGTCGTAGCCGAGATCGAGATATGACTTTATGCCTTTCTGTTTAAGGTTTTGCGAAACTTTTAATGCTTCCACCGTAATACCCGACACGGCGACGGCATCAAACGAAATGAACATTGCGTACCTTTGACCATAGACGTCCATGGTGACGACTCCTTTGAAGCGAAACGGCTCCGCTAACTTTGTTGCAAGCAATTGATAAACCCTGAATCACCTCGACTGGATTGCGTCGGGGCCATTCAGAACCGGCAGAGTTGAAAAGCTTGTCAGCGTCCTCTGTGGCGCGGACTTTCAAGTGCTGTATGTGTCAAAGTGCCGGCAAGAATAAGCTTGCTGGATAGTTAAACGCTTTAGCGTTTTATAGGTGCTGCATTATTATTTTTAGGGTAAAGCTGTTCGCCGGTTTTATAATGTTACCGGTATATCTTTCCTGCGATTATTCTTAATTTATGACGTCAGGTTTCTGATTATTTTTTATTAATGATGAGATCCTCAAGTGGTTTAAAAGACCGGGCAATCTTAAACCTCTCTTTTTTTTATCGTAAAGCGGGAACGTTCCAGTTGGTGAGCGCTATCACATATTATATTTTAGTTTTTAAAGCTTTAGTTTTAATAACCTTATCCACATTAATATTGCTTATCGGCCTTTTGAATAAAATGCCTGATGAATGTTTAGATATCCATTTAAGAATGCTGGAGAAAGTTGGGAATGTTCCCAGGTGTCGGTGAATTTGCTCGTTCTAAGGTGGGTTTTCTGGCTGTCAAAAAAACGATATGCGCGAAATATTTAACCCAACTTCTCGCTTTAAAATAAGAAAAGAAACTCAACTGACAGGCTGAGTCCTTAATTTTGATATGGGAAGAGCAAAACTTGCCTCCAGTGTTGGTAACCTCTTATTAATATTGATGTATTATTTAAATCATGACAAATAGTAAGGCATAGGGATTACGTTGCCATTAAATATTTACTTACTATATAGGGCTTTTACAGCATCGGAACCGATGGTCTACACGCGCGGATTAAATGTCGAATATGAATTTGTCGAAATTTTTGAAAGAGTTAGGTGATGATGTTGCGCTATTCAAATTTAATGATTTTTAAAGATGGCCTGCAGCTGGCCATTAGCTGAAACGATAAAGCGCAGAACCCATTATTCAGGAACAGGGCAACCTTTCCTGCAGAATTAACGCTGGGGAGAAATACCAGGAGATGAGAGTGAAACTGCCTCTTTCTGAGCGAAAAAGGCAGCGGGTAAAATTAAACCGGTAAGTCTATCAGCAGGCCCCGCAGCGGCGTATCGGCCACCAGCGTGATATTCGTTTCATCACGAATAAAGGCGCCGTCGCCGCAGGTTAACGCTTCCTTCTCTTCTGCTGATGTCACCGCGTGTACCGTGCCGTGAATGGACTGCAGATAGGCCCGAGGTCCATGAAGCTGGAAGCTTAACCGTTCGCCTTTCTTCATCTCAATATGATGGATCCACACCTGCTGGCGCAGCTGCAGGCTATTATGGCTGCCGTCTGGCGTGGCAATCAACTGGTGCGAGGTGCCTTCCAGCGGCACTTTTTGTACCAGCGGGTTTTCACGTTCCGGGCAGGCGTCCAGCCACAGCTGCATACGCGTCAGCGATTTCTCTTTGCTGATGTTGTGCTCGCTGTAGCTGATGCCGGGCTGAGTCGACAGCAGCAGCACTTCACCTGCGCTGGCCTTGACATGGTTGCCCTCGCTATCGCGATATTCAGCTTCCCCTTCCAGAATCAGGTTGAGGATGTCTACCTTTGGATAGCTTCGCGGTTGAAACGAGGCGCCGGGCGCCAGAACTTCCTGGTTGAGCACGCGCAGCGAGGCGTAGCCCAGCAATTTCGGGTCGAAATAGTGTCCAAAAGAAAAGGTGTAGCGAGCCTGCAGCCATCCGTAGTCAGCTTTACCACACTGTTTGGCTGTTCTTGTCGTAATCATAATTCTTGACCTCTCTTTACACTAAACCCATGGTAAGGGTCTGGACGCTGCATTGTTAGCCAGTTAATCTGCTCGGTATGTTCAAATTTCCTGAATGAGAACGAAATGTCGAAAGAGAGAGCGTTGACGCTGGAAGCGTTAAGGGTCATGGATGCAATTGACAGGCGCGGCAGTTTTGCCGCGGCGGCCGATGAGCTGGGGCGGGTGCCGTCTGCGCTCAGCTACACCATGCAAAAATTAGAGGAAGAGCTGGATGTTGTGCTGTTTGACCGCTCGGGCCACCGCACTAAGTTCACCAACGTTGGGCGTATGCTGCTGGAACGAGGACGCGTGCTGCTGGAGGCGGCAGATAAGCTGACGACCGATGCCGAAGCGCTGGCGCGAGGCTGGGAGGCCAACCTGACCATCGTTACCGAAGCGCTGGTGCCGACGGAAAAGCTGTTCCCGCTGGTCGACAAGCTGGCAGAGAAAGCCGATACCCAGTTATCGATTTTTACCGAGGTGTTGGCCGGTGCGTGGGAGCGACTTGAGCAGGGAAGGGCCGATATTGTTATCGCCCCGGATATGCACTTCCGCAGCTCGTCGGAGATCAATTCCCGCAAGCTGTACAAAGTGATGAGCGTTTATGTTGCTGCGCCTGACCATCCGATCCACCTGGAGCCGGAGCCGCTTTCAGAGGTGACCCGTGTGAAATACCGCGGCGTGGCCGTAGCGGATACCGCCCGTGAAAGGCCGGTGCTCACGGTGCGCTTGCTGGACAAGCAGCCGCGCCTGACGGTGAGCTCTATCGAAGAGAAAAGGCTGGCGCTGCTGGCCGGGCTGGGCGTCGCCACGATGCCTTATCCGATGGTCGAGCAGGATATTGCCGAAGGTCGTCTACGGGTTGTCAGCCCGGAATACACCAACGAGATTGACATCATCATGGCGTGGCGTCGCGACAGCATGGGCGAGGCCAAAGCCTGGTGCCTGCGTGAGCTTCCCAAGCTGCTCAAATAAAAAAACGCGTTGGTTTTGCCAACGCGTTTTTCCTTCCCTTCTTTAAAATTACAGGCTGCCGGGCGTTCTGGCGGCTCTGCCCGCAGATTTAATCGTCTTACTGCTGCGCTGCCCGCCGAGGCTTTCCAGACGCATCTGGAACGGTGGGAACGGCATCTCGATGTTGTGCTCGCGGTAGCCCTGCAGAATCAGCTGATGGATTTCGTGGCGCAGCGGCATACGGTGTCCCATCTCCGCGGCGTGAATACGCAGCTCGAACATCTGGATCCCCTGCTGGAGATCGACCAGGAAGGCTTCCGGCTGAGGTGTATCGAGCACCAACGTGCAGCGGTGCGCGGCTTCCAGCAGGATCTGGGTCACCTCCTCCGTATTCGCTTCTGACGGTGCCGGAATGGTGAGTACTACACGCGTGACTGAGTCTGAAAGCGACCAGTTGATAAACTGCTCGGTGATGAAGGCCTGGTTCGGCACGATGATCTCTTTCCGGTCCCAGTCGCTGATGGTGGTCGCGCGCGTGTTAATTCGCGTGATGGTGCCTGTCAGGTCACGGATAGTCACCGTGTCGCCGATACGTATCGGCTTCTCAAACAGAATAATCAGGCCAGAGACGAAGTTGGCGAAGATCTGCTGTAAACCGAAGCCCAGCCCCACGCTGAGTGCCGCAACCAGCCACTGTAGCTTGGACCACTCAATCCCCACCATTGAGAAGCCAACCAGACCGCCAATCAGCAGCAGCAGGTATTTTGTAATGGTGGTGATGGCATAGCCGGTGCCGGGCGTTAAGTTCAGGTGCTGAAGAATGGCCAGCTCCAGCAGGGCGGGCAGGTTACGTACCAGCTGGGTGGTGATGATCAGCACCAGGATAGCAATCAGCACCGCGCCCAGCGTAATCGGCTCAATGCTCTCTACTCCCTGCACCGTGGAGGTCACGTCCCACAGCGTAATGTTGCCGAGGAAGCCAAAGGCCGAGTGGATCTCCGACCAAAGCACAATCACCGACAGCAGGGCAACCAGCGTCAGGAGAGAGCGAACCAGGCGCAGAGACTGGGCGCTGATAGTGTCGAGATCGACTTCCGGTTCATCCAGAGATTCTACGGAACCTTCGGTGCTGTTGGCGTGCGCAGTCTCTTCCTCTCCCCGCGCACGCTGGGCGAGGATTTCTGCCCGGCGATGCTTAGCGCGGTCAAACGCCAGACGACGGCGCTGAATCAGCATCCAGCGGCGGATGATGTGATAAATCACCAGCAGCAGGAACCAGATGGCAACGGAGGTTTCCAGACGGCCCAGCAGCGCCTGAGCCGTCGCCAGATAGCCGACGATGGCCGCCAGAATCGCCAGCAGCGGCGCGCAGAGCAGCAGGTTCCACAGGATGGTGTTGACGATGTTGTCGCCGTCGCCCTGTTTGTCGAGATAGAGCGGTAGCCCGGCGCGCTTAAGGCTGAGCGTAACGATAGCCAGCGCGCCGCAAATCATGATGAAGCAAAGCCTGCCCAGCGAGCCCGAAAATTCACGGTCGTTGAGATTATCGAACATGATCAGCGCCATGATCAGCGGCACTATCAGGCCGATGCTCATGATGTAGTAGCGCATTGCCCGGCCAACGCGCTCGCGCGGCCAGCCAAAATGCACCACAAACAGCCCGGTAGGGCGTGCGAAGGTGGCGCAGATCATCACGCCCCAAAGCAGGGGAACCGTCGCGGTCACGCCGTCGCCGATCGCCACCGCGATAGGGTAAGGCCACGCTTCCTGCAATCCATAGCCAAGTGTTGCCCAGAGTACGGGGAGCGGGGAGGCGACCAGGATTGACCAGAATACCGTGCGCAGCGTCAGGCTGAAGTGGTCCTGGGTGACTTTTCCGACTCTGGCGCTGGAGCGCTCAAGGAAGGCGGTGAAATGGCGACGTGAGCTAATGCTGAAACCTACCAGAATCAGCGCGCCGAAGAGCGGCAGCAGCGTCTCTTTGCTGGTCACCATCATGATCGCGGCTTTCCCCAGCTGGCTGAAGGTATCCAGCGACACCAGTCGCCGCAAATCCTGCACGATTTCCAGCGGCCAGCTGATGCCTATCGGGCTGACGTCTGACGTCCAGAACAGGTAGCGGTGGGTTGCCTCGTTCACCTCTTTCAGCGCGTCTTCCAGCTGGCTGTTTGCCACTTTCAGCTTGGTTAACTCGAGGATCAGGGTATCGCCGCCCTGCAGCAGGGAGTTAAGAAGCTCACGCTGGGTGCGAAGCTGGGCCTGCAGGATCTTATTTTGCTCTGCCGTCAGCGGGCTGCCGTCAGCCTGGCGAACCTGGCGCAGCTGCGCCTGCTTGTTGAGCAAATCTTCATAGTGCAGACGTTCTACGCGCAGTTGAGCAAGCTCGGTATCCAGCTGCTGCGGTTTTGGCATGTCCGGCAGGCGGGCGACCTGGGCGCGCAGGGCTTCACCCAGCACGTTGGAGACGCCCAGCCACTGGGACTGCTCCCGCAGCGTATTCAGCGCCTGACGCACCTGCAGCGTCTGATTGTTGGCCTGACGTTGCTGGGAGGCCACCAGGTCCATACGCTGGGCCTGCTGATTGAGCGCCTGAGAAAGCTCGCGGTTGTTTTTGAACTGCTCGACGATTTCCGGCGGCAGGTTAGCGCTGGTTTCCGCCAGCAGCTCGGTGCTTTCCAGCGCCTGCTCTGCTTCACGCTGGCGCTGGCTGTTGAGCTGGTTTCTCAGCGCCTGAAGATAAGCGTCCAGCTGCGTGCTCTGCTTTTGCGCCAGCTCGGCGCGCATGCGCGACAGCTCCTGGCGATTGTTAGCGGAAAGCTGGGCCAGCTCGAGCTCATCAACCTGAGCCTTCAGGCGTGCGGATTCGGCCTGCAGCAGGAAATGCTGGGCCTGGGCGAGGGGCGTACTGCCGCCCGGTTGAGAGCCTGCCCGACGTTCGATGTCGTTGAGCTGCCGACGCGCATCGGTTTGCTGCTGAGGGAGCTGACTTAGCGAATCGCTGATGTCGCGAGTTCTTTCCTGCTCCTGCTGGGCAAGGCGGCTTTTGTCCAGCAACTGGCTGCTGACCTGCAGGATCTCCTGGTTCAACGCATCGCTGCTCATGCCTGGCGGCACTTCGTCAGGTTCATCGCGCAGGTTGGTGAGCTGTTTGCGCAGGGTCTGCGACAGCTTAGGGAAGTTATCAATGACTTGCTGGTACTGTTCGGCGCGTTCAAGCGAGGCTTTACGTTCGTCTAACGCGTTCAGCGCCGACTGGAGAGCTTCCACAATCTCCGCCTGGTTTGGCGTGTTTTTGGCGGCCTTAGCCTGCTCCAGCTCCTGCGAGATTTGTTTTGCATCGGGCGCTGTTGCGGCATACGCCCCCAGGCTGAGGCACCAGGCCATCAGAAAAGTGATAATCAGGCGCACGTCAGTTACCTATAACGTTGCTGGGAACTTTCAGGCAACTGGCTGTCAGCTGCCTGTTGTTCGACATTATTCTGCGGTTTTTGGCGCTTCCGGGGTGTCTGCTTCGGCGGCCAGAGTATCGGCAGGGATTTCACTCACCGGGACTTCAGGTTCGATAACCGGCTCGGAAGAAACGGCCAGCGGTTCACCGATTTTCGTCGCTGACAGGCTTTTCAGCTGCTCGACCAGGTTGACTTTGCCCGGTGCGAACAGGTTAATCACCGTGGAGCCCAGCTTGAAGCGGCCCATTTCCTGGCCTTTAAGCAGCGCTACTGCGCCTTCGCTTTCGCCGGCAGGCCAGGTCCAGCGCTTGATAACGCCTTCGCGCGGCGGAGTGATGGTGCCGGCCCAGACGGTTTCGATGCTGCCGACAATGGTAGCCCCGACCAGAATTTGTGCCATCGGGCCAAACTCGGTGTCGAACAGGCAGATAACGCGTTCGTTACGGGCGAACAGGTTTGGCACGTTTTGCGCGGTCAGATGGTTCACGGAGAACAGATCGCCCGGCACATAAATCATTTCGCGCAGAATACCGTTACACGGCATATGTACGCGGTGATAGTCGCGTGGAGAAAGGTAAGTCGTGGCGAAGCTGCCGTTACGGAACAGATCTGCCATCAGGTAGTTACCCGCCAGCAGCGCTTCCAGGCTGTAGTTATGGCCTTTCGCCTGCAGGATCTTGTCTTCTTCGATGCGGCCCAGCTGGCTTATCACGCCGTCGGCAGGCATCACCAGCACGTTTGGATCGGTGTTTACCGGGCGAACGTCGTCGCGAAGCGGGCGCACAAAGAAGTCATTAAAGGTGCGATAAGCGGCGGTGTCCGGCTTCTGCGCCTCTTTCATGTCCACTTTGTAGTATTTGACGAACAGATCGATAACCAGCCTGGTCAGCCAGCCAGCACGTTTGCTTGCGCCCCAGCCCGCCAGGCGAGTCAGCCACAGTTTTGGCAGAAGGTACTGGAGCGAAAGTTTAATGTTGTCTAACAAAATAGCCTCCTGGCTAAATGCCCTGATAGATGGGCCGATACAGAAAAGGGGCGATTCTAGCGATGCCCAGCTTAATTGTCAGTTGTCAGTATCAGAAAAGCTTTTACGCGTTTTTACCTGCGCCATGCTTTCCAGAATACGGTGGTAGTTTTCGAAACGCGTTTCAGCGATTTCGCCTTTCTCCACGGCCTCGCGCAGGGCACAGCCTGGATCGTTGTCGTGGCGGCAGTCGCGGTATTTACAACGGCCTAAATAGTCATGGAATTCGACAAATCCGTGGGTGATTTGTTCAGGCTCGAGGTGCCAGAGGCCAAACTCACGCACGCCGGGGGAGTCAATCACGTCGCCGCCGCCCGGGAAGTGATAAAGACGTGAGGCGGTGGTGGTATGTTGTCCGAGGCCGGAAACGTCGGAAACGTCGTTCACCAGGATCTGTTTTTCGGTGAAGCCCAGCAGATTGTTCAGCAGGCTAGATTTCCCCACGCCGGACTGGCCGGCAAAGATGCTGATGCGCCCAACCAGCTCGGCTTCAAGATCTTTTAAGCCTTCCGCTTTATAGCTGGAGACCATCAGCACGCGATAGCCAATCTTGCGGTAGATATCCATCTGTTCGTTAACAAAGGCCCGGCCTTCGTCATCCAGCAGATCGGTTTTATTCAGCACCAGCAGTGGCTCAACGTCGAGGGTTTCGCAGGCTACAAGGTAGCGGTCAATAATATTCAGCGACAGCTCCGGCAGGATGGCCGAAACGATAATGATCTGATCGATGTTTGCCGCAATCGGCTTCACGCCATCGTAAAAGTCCGGGCGGGTGAGTACGGAGGTGCGCTCATGCACCGCCTCAACGATCCCTTTTTTAGAGACGCCTTCGGCGGCCTCTTTCGCCAGGCGCCAGACCACCTTGTCGCCGGTGACCAGCGAACGAATGGTGCGACGAATGTTGCAGCGGTGTACCGTGCCTTCATGGGACTCAACGTCGGCATGCTGGCCAAAGCGGCTGATGACCGTGCCTTCGCGCGGTTCACCAAACTGGGCATCGTCGTAGTCGGCTTTCTCCACGGTTTTTGTCAGACGACGCTGGTGGTTCGCGTTGACGCGGCGCTGCTGCCCTTTGGAGAGTTTATTTTTGCTCAAGCGTACTGGCTCCTGGTCGCCCCTGGAGGGCAAAACCTCTATGATACACACTATTTTATACGATTTAACCCATCGTCAAGGGTGGGCTGCGCACAAGAAGGGTGGAAAATAGCATGAGTGGAAACGAAAACAATCTGATTTGGATTGATTTAGAAATGACCGGTCTCGATCCTGAACGGGATCGCATTATTGAGATTGCTACCCTGGTGACAGATGCCAACCTGAACATCCTGGCAGAAGGGCCCACCATCGCGGTACACCAGTCTGATGAACAGCTGGCGCTGATGGACGACTGGAACGTTCGTACCCATACCGCCAGTGGTTTGGTTGAGCGGGTGAAAGCCAGCACGCTTGACGATCGCGCGGCGGAGCAGGCGACGATTGCCTTTCTGCAGCAGTGGGTGCCGGCGAACACTTCTCCTATTTGCGGTAACAGTATTGGGCAGGATCGTCGCTTCCTGTTTAAGTACATGCCGGAGCTGGAGGCGTACTTCCACTATCGCTATCTCGACGTCAGCACGCTGAAAGAGCTGGCACGTCGCTGGAAGCCGGAAATTCTGCCTGGCTTTAAAAAGCAGGGGACTCACCAGGCGATGGACGATATTCGCGAGTCGGTGGCGGAGCTTGCTTACTACCGCGAGAATTTTATTAAGCTTTAAAAACAGTCCCCTCATCGCAAGGTGAGGGGAAAATAGCCATTCGCGACGATAAAATAATCATCTTGACGATTTAACCAGCAGTCAGACAAAAAACGCGAAAAAAAACGTTTGAGGGCTTGCGACAAAAACGAATTCTCGTATAATGCGCCTCCCGTACCGATGCAGAATTTGCAGCGTTACACAGAGCGGGAATAGCTCAGTTGGTAGAGCACGACCTTGCCAAGGTCGGGGTCGCGAGTTCGAGTCTCGTTTCCCGCTCCAAAATTTGATTTGGCTTTTACAGCCTGCACCACCCAAGCGGGAATAGCTCAGTTGGTAGAGCACGACCTTGCCAAGGTCGGGGTCGCGAGTTCGAGTCTCGTTTCCCGCTCCAAAATTTGATTGGCTTTTACAGCCACGCACCACCCAAGCGGGAATAGCTCAGTTGGTAGAGCACGACCTTGCCAAGGTCGGGGTCGCGAGTTCGAGTCTCGTTTCCCGCTCCAAATTTTCCTCTCAAGTACAAATTATCCACAGCGCCGACAGGCGTCGCGGACGGTATTTTGCTGTCTTGCAATACTACTATAAACAGACTTATCCACAGGCGCCTGTCCCTCTGCTCCGCTTCTACAAATGTAATGTTTTTTACATCAATATTTTAAGTTGTTGATAATTAATGATTTAATTTAATTTCGAAATATTAATGTAATACTTGCAGAAATTTTGATGCTTGAATGACAAAGCCTTTTTGAATTTTATGCACACGCTGTGGACATATCATGCGTCGCGTGGCAGCCCCTTTTCGATCACCCTCACCAGCCGCTGTTTCTGCGGCAGCTGAACCTCTACGGCCTGCTCGCTTCGTCTGGCTAATTGTTGCGCAATCGCCCATTCAATGTGCTCATCCAGAAGTGGGTGCTCACCTTTTCTCATTTCAAGCGCCGCCAGGTTGGCCTCATCCCAGGGCGCATTGCCCAGCGCAACGGCGATATTACGCAGCCAGCGAAGATGCCCGATACGGCGAATGGCTGAGCCTTCCGTCACGCGCAGGAAGTGCTGCTCGCTCCAGGCGAACAGATCGGTCAGCGGCGGGGAGTGGAGCGCTTTGCGCGGGCTAAAGTCATCTTCTTCGCTAAGCTGCGAATAGCGGTTCCACGGGCAGATGAGCTGGCAGTCATCGCAGCCGTAGATGCGGTTGCCGATAAGCGGCCTGAACGCTTCCGGAATGGCGCCTTCAAGTTCGATGGTCAGATAAGAGATACAGCGCCGCGCATCTACCGTGTAAGGCTCGACGATGGCCTGGGTCGGGCAAATTGTCATGCAGGCTACGCAGCGGCCGCAGCCCTCTTCGACGGGAGAGTCAATCGGCAGCGGGATATCGACCAGCAGTTCACCGAGAAAGAAGAACGAGCCGGCCTCGCGATTGAGGATAAGTGAGTGCTTACCTGTCCAGCCCAGCCCGGCTTTTTCCGCCAGCGGACGCTCAAGAAGCGGCGCGGAGTCGACAAAAGGTCTAAAATTCAGCGTGGAGCAGTGGGACTGAATCATTTCTCCCAGCTTTTTTAAGCGGTTACGCAAGACTTTGTGGTAATCACGCCCCAGCGCATAGCGGCTGACGTACCCGAGCTGCGGGTTTTTCAGCGTTGAGGCGAAGGCGGCGTTAGCGGGAAGATAGTTCATGCGGACGCTAATGACCCTGAGCGTACCGGGCTGCAGCTCGTGTGGGCGTGCGCGCATCATGCCGTGTCGGGCCATCCAGTCCATTTCACCGTGATATTGCTTATCGAGCCACTCCTGCAGCTTTGGCTCGCTGGCGGTGAGGTCGGTATCGGTAATACCGACCTGCTGGAAGCCAAGATCTTTGCCCCACTGTTTAATATTTTGCGCTAACTGATTGTAATCGAGGGGCTGTGACATGACGGACCATAACCTGAAAAAGTACGCCAAAAGTATACCACATTCGGTGTGGCCGGCGGACTGGCTGCGTAAAGCGGAAAGGGATGCCGCCGACAACCTTGGCATCACGCTTTACGAGCTGATGCAGCGTGCCGGCGAGGCCGCATTTCAGACAGCCCGAACGTGTTACCCGGAAGCTCGCCGCTGGCTGATTGTCTGTGGAAACGGGAATAACGGCGGCGACGGCTACGTTGTTGCCCGACTGGCGCAGGCGGCTGGTCTTCAGGTGACGCTGCTGGCCGTAGAAAGCGACAAGCCCTTACCCGAAGAGGCAAGCCAGGCACGCGAAGCGTGGCTTAATGCGGGCGGCGTGCCACACGATGCTGATAAGGTCTGGACTGCTGATGTCGATTTGATTGTCGATGCCCTGCTGGGCATTGGCTTAAACAGCGCCCCTCGCGACAATATCGCCCGGCTTATCGGCCAGATGAATGAGCATCCTGCGCCGGTGGTGGCGCTGGATATCCCGTCCGGGCTGCTGGCAGAAACCGGCGCCGTGCCCGGCTCTGTGGTCCAGGCGGCGGATACGGTGACTTTTATCGCCCTCAAGCCCGGTCTGCTAACGGGCAAGGCGAGGGATGTTGTTGGCAGGCTGCATTTTGCCGCGTTGGGGCTTGAACCGTGGCTGAAGGGGCAGGAAGCGCCGATTTCCCGTTTTGACGTTCAGCAGCTTGCCGACTGGATCAAACCGAGGCGGCCTACGTCGCATAAAGGGGATAACGGGCGACTGGTGCTGATTGGCGGAGACAGCGGTACAGCGGGAGCCATTCGCATGGCCGGTGAGGCTGCGTTGCGTGCCGGGGCCGGCCTGGTTCGGGTACTCACCCGCGCAGAAAACGTTGCCCCGTTGCTTACCGCTTGCCCCGAGCTAATGGTTCACGAACTTACTCCGCAATCGCTTGATGAATCGCTTGAATGGGCGGATGTGGTGGCGATTGGCCCTGGGCTCGGGCAGCTGGAATGGGGCAAAAAGGCGCTGCAGAAAGTTGAAAACAGCCGCAAACCGATGCTTTGGGACGCGGACGCGCTTAACCTTCTGGCAATCAACCCGGATAAACGTCAGAATCGCGTGATTACGCCCCATCCTGGCGAAGCGGCAAGGCTGCTTAATTGCGCTGTGTCACAAATTGAGAGTGACCGCTTACTTGCCGTAAGGCGTCTGGCTAAACGTTATGGCGGAACCGTGGTCTTAAAAGGTGCCGGCACGCTGGTCGCCAGCCACGATCGGCTGGGCATTATCGACGTGGGCAACGCCGGGATGGGAAGCGGTGGAATGGGGGACGTGCTGTCGGGGATCATTGCCGCATTGCTGGCACAGAAGCTTACCCCTTATGATGCTGCCTGTGCGGGCTGCGTGGCTCACGGCGCGGCGGCTGATGTTTTAGCCCGCCAGCGGGGCATGCGCGGTATGCTGGCGAGCGATCTGCTTTCAACGCTTTACCTGTTTGTTAACCCGGATTTGAATACCTGAAGCCATGATGAATCGAGTTATTGCATTACCTGAAGAAGCGGCAACCTTAGCGCTGGGCGAGCGCCTGGCGCAAGCCTGTGAAGGCGCGACGGTGATTTACCTTTATGGCGACCTTGGCGCAGGGAAAACCACGTTTAGCCGCGGCTTCTTGCAGGCGCTGGGCCACAAAGGCAACGTCAAAAGCCCAACGTATACGCTGGTCGAACCGTATCAGCTTGAGCATCTGATGGTCTATCACTTTGACCTCTATCGCCTGGCTGACCCGGAAGAGCTTGAGTTTATGGGGATCCGTGACTACTTCACCAACGACGCAATTTGCCTGGTGGAATGGCCGCAGCAGGGGACAGGTGTGCTCCCGGACCCGGATGTCGAAATTCACCTGAGCTACGAGGCGCAAGGGCGTGAAGCTCGCATTTCCGCCGTTTCCTCATCTGGTGAAGCGTTACTGGCGCGGTTAGCCAAATAGCAAGGATGACGGGATGATCTATCGCGTGAAAGGTTGGTTGATGGCCGGATTCCTGCTGCTGTGCTGTGCACAAGCGGGGGCGGCCGCGTTGTCGGATATTCAGGTTTCAAACGGTGAGAATCAGGCGCGTATTACCTTTAGTTTTATGGGCGATCCGGAATATACTTTTTCACAGGACAGCAAACGAAGCGTCGCGCTGGATATCAAGCAAAGCGGCGTGATTCGCGGCTTGCCGCTGCAGTTTAGCGGCAGCAACCTGGTGAAAAGTATCAGCGCCGGGCAGCCAAAAGACGCTCAATCTTTGCGCCTGATCGTCGATTTAACCCAGCCCGGCAAAACCCGCGCCGTGAAACAGCAAAACGGCGCCAGTTATACCGTTATCTTTACGATTAACGCTGATGCACCACCGCCTCCACCGCCAGCGGTGGCTAAGCGGGTTGAGCCTGTGGCGCCTGTTCAGGCACCCGATCCGGCCCGTAATCCTTTTAAACCTCAGCAGGTCACCGGCGTCATCGGGTCGAATACCGTGATCCGCCCGGCGGCCCGCGCGAAAAATAGCGGCGCGTCAGATACCGTGGTGGTGGCTATTGACGCCGGTCACGGCGGTCAGGATCCTGGTGCGATTGGCCCTGGCGGCACTCAGGAAAAGAACGTCACTATCTCTATTGCCCGCAAGCTGAAAGTCCTGCTCAACGACGATCCGATGTTCCGGGGGGTGATGACCCGCGATGGCGATTACTTTATCTCGGTGATGGGCCGTTCCGACGTGGCACGTAAGCAGAATGCAAACCTGCTGGTCTCAATTCATGCGGATGCCGCGCCGAATCGGGATGCCACCGGGGCCTCCGTTTGGGTGCTTTCTAACCGTCGAGCGAACAGTGAGATGGCGGGCTGGCTGGAGCAGCATGAGAAGCAGTCCGAGCTGCTGGGTGGCGCGGGGGACGTGCTGGCAAACAGCCAGGCGGATCCTTACCTCAGCCAGGCCGTGCTGGATTTGCAGTTCGGTCATTCCCAGCGCGTCGGGTATGATGTCGCGACAAAAGTGCTGGCTCAGCTTCAGCGCGTAGGCTCGCTGCATAAACGTCGCCCTGAGCATGCTAGCCTGGGCGTCTTACGCTCGCCGGATATCCCTTCGCTGCTGGTTGAAACGGGCTTTATCAGCAACAGCGCCGAAGAGCGTCTGCTGGGCAGCGACAATTATCAGCAGCAAATTGCGCAGGCCATTTATGAGGGGCTGCGTAATTACTTCCGCGAGCATCCGCTGCAGTCTGCTCCGTCGAATGAGCAAACTGCCCGAACTCAGCTGGGTTCGCCGCAGCAGGTCGCGGCGACTAATTAAGGAGTTAACATGCCGATTCAGGTTCTGCCGCCGCAGCTTGCGAACCAGATCGCCGCTGGCGAGGTGGTAGAGCGCCCTGCGTCGGTAGTGAAAGAGCTGGTTGAAAACAGTCTTGATGCTGGCGCCACGCGCATTGATATCGATATCGAGCGCGGCGGCGCGAAGCTTATCCGCATTCGTGATAACGGCTGCGGTATCAAGCAGGAGGAGCTGGCGCTGGCGCTGGCCCGCCATGCCACCAGTAAAATCGCCTCCCTGGATGACCTCGAGGCGATTATCAGCCTCGGCTTCCGCGGTGAAGCGCTGGCCAGCATCAGCTCGGTTTCCCGCCTGACCCTGACCTCGCGTACGGCAGAGCAAAACGAAGCCTGGCAGGCCTACGCCGAAGGGCGCGACCAGGACGTGACGGTCAAGCCAGCCGCACATCCTGTCGGGACGACGCTTGAAGTCCTAGATCTGTTTTACAACACGCCTGCGCGACGCAAGTTTATGCGCACCGAAAAAACCGAATTTAACCATATCGATGAAGTTGTGCGCCGCATTGCGCTGGCGCGCTTCGACGTTGCTATTACGCTGAACCACAACGGTAAAATGATTCGTCAGTACCGTGCGGTGCAGGAGGGCGCTCCGCGCGAGCGTCGCCTCGGTGCAATTTGCGGTACACCGTTCCTTGAGCAGGCTCTGGCCATTGAGTGGCAGCACGGCGATTTGACGCTGCGTGGCTGGGTAGCCGAACCTTCTACAACCACCTCAGCTTTAGCGGAGATCCAGTATTGTTACGTGAA
Source organism: Cedecea lapagei (assembly GCF_900635955.1). Taxonomy (GTDB): domain Bacteria; phylum Pseudomonadota; class Gammaproteobacteria; order Enterobacterales; family Enterobacteriaceae; genus Cedecea; species Cedecea lapagei. The sequence continues at coordinate 4,109,720 of NZ_LR134201.1, read as the reverse complement.
CGGACGCATGATGCGTGACCGTTTAATTAACCATGCCATCCGTCAGGCCTGTGAAGACAAGCTGGGCGTGGATCAGCAGCCGGCTTTTGTGCTGTACCTGGAGATTGATCCGCATCAGGTGGACGTTAACGTTCATCCTGCCAAACACGAAGTGCGCTTCCACCAGTCGCGGCTGGTGCATGACTTTATCTACCAGGGCGTGATCAGCGTGCTTCAGCAGCAGGGGGAGAATGCCCTGGCGCTGGAGGACACGGCAGAAACCCCAACTGAGCGATGGCAGCCGGAAAACCGGGTTGCCGCCGGGCGTAATCAGTTTGCAGGTCCTGCCGCCCAGCGCGAGCCGCGTGAAGCGCCGCGCCAGGCTTCTTCAACCCCGACAGGCGGCGGTCGTTCCGGTGAGACGGGGGGAACGCCGCTTTGGCCCCATGCCGCACCGGGTTACCAGAAGCAGCAGGGTGCCCTGTATCGCCAGCTGTTGGAGACGCCGGAAGCTGAGCCTGCACCTGCTTCACGTGCTGAAGAACCCGCCGCGCTTGAAGGCCACTCGCAAAGCTTTGGCCGGGTGTTAACGGTTTTGCCGCCGGATAAGGCCTTACTTGAGCGGCAGGGGAAACTTTTCCTGCTGTCGCTGGTGGTGGCCGAACGGTGGCTAAAACAGGCGCAGCTGGCGCCTGGGAGCGAAGGGCTTCGGGCTCAGCCGCTGTTGATTCCGCTGCGTCTGAAAGTCAGCCGCGAAGAACACGATGTTTTGGTTAAATACCAGGCGCTTTTGAAAGGGATGGGGATCGAATTCGATACCGATGCCCGACAGATAACAATTCGCACGGTACCTTTACCTTTACGGAAACAAAATTTACAAATCTTGATTCACGAACTGCCAGGATACCTGGCGCAACAGGCTGATGTCTCGTCGGGCCAGCTGGCGCTGTGGATTGCCCGCCATTTGGCGAGCGATCATGAGCAGTGGAGCCAGTCCCAGGCGATTGCGCTGCTGGCGGACGTTGAACGTCTCTGCCCGCAACTGGTGAAATCCCCCCCCGGCGGTTTGCTGCAACCTGTTGATTTACAATCGGCGATGAACGCCCTGAAAGATGACTGAAAATAAAAAACGGCCACAGGCGATTTTTTTAATGGGGCCAACGGCCTCCGGCAAGACGGCTCTTGCCATTAATTTGCGTAAAACTTTGCCGGTAGAGTTGATAAGCGTGGATTCGGCCCTCATCTATCGAGGGATGGATGTCGGTACCGCTAAGCCAACGGAACAGGAGCTGGCCCAGGCGCCGCACAGGCTACTGGACCTGCTTGACCCGGCTCAGGCGTACTCTGCGGCAGATTTTCGCCGCGACGCGCTGGCCGAAATGGCTGAAATTACCGCCGCCGGGCGTATTCCGCTGCTGGTCGGTGGAACAATGCTCTATTTTAAAGCGCTGCTGGAAGGGCTTTCGCCACTCCCGTCGGCGGACCCGGAAGTCAGGGCAAAGATAGAGCAACAGGCGGCAGAGCAAGGATGGAATGCGCTGCATCGTCAACTGGAACAGATTGATCCGGTTGCCGCTGCCCGGATTCATCCAAATGATCCGCAAAGGCTTTCCCGGGCACTGGAAGTTTTTTTCATTTCGGGTAAAACTTTAACGGAACTCACGCAAACGTCAGGAGAAGCTCTGCCGTATCAGGTGCATCAGTTCGCCATCGCCCCGGCGAGCCGTGAACTGCTCCATCAGCGAATTGAGCAGCGTTTTCATCAGATGTTGGCTTCAGGTTTTGAAGCAGAAGTGCGGGCGCTTTTTGCTCGCGGAGATTTGCATACGGAGATGCCTTCCATCCGCTGTGTGGGTTACCGCCAGATGTGGTCTTATCTGGCAGGGGAAACTTCCTACGACGAGATGGTTTATAGAGGTATTTGCGCGACGCGTCAGTTGGCTAAGCGCCAGATGACCTGGCTGCGTGGCTGGGAAGGGGTTCACTGGTTAGACAGTGAAAAACCGGAGCAGGCATACAGCGAAGTGCTACAGGTTGTTAGTGCTAAGCATGGGTGAATGTGTACAATTGAAGCGTCAGCGTGCGCAAATTTTTACGCAGTTTTTCAGAGTTAATCGCTCTTGAGTGACAAACAACAAACATATAAGGAAAAGATAGAATGGCTAAGGGGCAATCTTTACAAGATCCGTTCTTGAACGCACTGCGTCGTGAACGTGTTCCAGTTTCTATTTATTTGGTGAATGGTATTAAGCTGCAAGGTCAAATTGAGTCTTTCGATCAGTTCGTGATCCTGTTGAAAAACACGGTCAGTCAGATGGTCTATAAGCACGCGATTTCTACCGTTGTTCCGTCTCGTCCGGTTTCTCATCATAGCAATAACACCGGTACCGGCGGCTCTGGCGGCTACCATCACGGCGGCAGCGCGCAGGCTGGTTCTGCGCCGCAACAAGACAGCGAAGAAACCGAATAAGGTCGCTTGCTGTTTTCCCGGTCGGGGGACCAGTTCAGCTGCGTTCCCCGCTGGTCTTTTTGAGAGGTTATACGCTTGTTTGACCGTTATGATGCCGGTGAGCAGGCGGTGCTGGTTCACATCTATTTTTCGCAAGACAAAGACATGGAGGACCTGGCGGAGTTTGAATCCCTGGTCTCTTCAGCCGGTGTCGAAGCACTACAGGTGGTAACCGGTAGCCGCAAGTCCCCGCACCCAAAGTATTTCGTTGGTGAAGGCAAAGCCGTTGAGATTGCCGAGGCCGTTAAGGCCACTGGGGCGTCGGTTGTGCTGTTTGATCATGCGTTATCCCCCGCCCAGGAACGTAACCTGGAAGCCCTGTGCCAGTGCCGTGTTATCGACCGCACCGGGTTAATTTTAGATATTTTTGCCCAACGTGCACGTACCCATGAGGGTAAATTGCAGGTTGAGCTGGCTCAGCTGCGCCATCTGGCGACCCGCCTCGTGCGCGGCTGGACCCACCTTGAGCGCCAGAAAGGCGGGATCGGTTTACGTGGTCCGGGTGAAACTCAGCTTGAGACGGACCGTCGCCTGCTGCGCAACCGTATTATGCTGATCCTCTCGCGTTTAGAGCGTGTAGAAAAACAGCGCGAGCAGGGACGTCGTTCACGTAATAAAGCAGATGTGCCGACGATTTCATTGGTGGGCTACACCAACGCCGGTAAATCCACGCTATTTAATAGAATTACCGCGGCCGATGTTTATGCCGCGGATCAGCTATTTGCCACACTCGATCCTACACTGCGCCGTATTGACGTCGCCGACGTGGGCGAAACCGTGCTGGCAGATACTGTCGGTTTTATTCGCCACCTGCCGCATGATTTGGTCGCGGCGTTTAAAGCCACTTTGCAGGAGACTCGTCAGGCCACGCTGTTGTTACACGTGATTGACGCGGCCGACTTCCGGATGCAGGAAAACATTGCAGCAGTCGATACCGTACTGGAAGAGATTGAGGCGGATGAAATTCCCAGCCTGTTGGTCATGAATAAAATCGATGCGCTGGACGAGTTTGAACCGCGCATCGATCGTAACGACGAGAATGTGCCGATCCGCGTCTGGCTTTCCGCCCAGACCGGTGCCGGTGTCCCACTGCTTTCCAGGCTCTGACAGAGCGTTTGTCTGGTGAAATTGCGCAGCATACGCTGCGTTTACCCCCTCAGGCAGGGCGTTTACGGAGCCGTTTTTATCAGCTTCAGGCAATAGAAAAAGAGTGGACAGAGGAGGACGGCTGCGTGGGATTAGAAGTCCGTATGCCTATCGTGGACTGGCGTCGCCTGTGTAAACAAGAACCGGCTCTGGCGGATTACATCGTTTAGACGCAATCAAACCGGCTCATAAATGTCCTGAAGACTATTTCCCCTTCGGGGGATATCACCGCACAACAAATATGGAGCATAAACATGGCGTGGAATCAGCCCGGTAATAACGGACAGGACCGCGACCCGTGGGGAAGCAGCAAGCCTGGCGGCGACTCTGGGGGTAATAAAGGAGGGCGCGATCAGGGTCCACCTGATCTGGATGATATCTTCCGCAAGCTGAGCAAAAAGCTCGGCGGCCTTGGCGGCGGGAAAAGTGGCGGTAGCGGCGGGAGTCATGCGCCGCAGGGGCCGGGTAAGCCTATTGGTGGGCGCGTGGTTGGGATCGTTGCCGCTGCGGCGGTCATTATCTGGGCGGCGACCGGGTTCTATACCATTAAAGAAGCCGAACGCGGTGTTGTGACCCGCTTTGGTAAATTCAGCCATCTGGTTGAACCAGGTCTGAACTGGAAGCCGACCTTCATCGACAGCGTTCAGGCGGTGAACGTTGAATCGGTACGCGAGCTGGCGGCGTCCGGCGTGATGCTGACCTCTGATGAAAACGTCGTGCGCGTTGAGATGAACGTGCAGTACCGCGTTACCGATCCGCAGCGCTATCTGTTCAGCGTGACCAGTGCGGATGACAGCCTGCGTCAGGCCACCGACAGCGCACTGCGCGGCGTTATCGGTAAATACACCATGGATAAGATCCTCACCGAGGGTCGTACCGTGATCCGTAGCGATACCCAGCGTGAGCTTGAAGAAACCATCAAGCCTTACAACATGGGGATCACGCTGCTGGACGTCAACTTCCAGACGGCGCGTCCGCCGGAAGAAGTTAAGGCCGCCTTTGATGATGCTATTGCCGCTCGTGAAAACGAACAGCAGTACATTCGTGAAGCGGAAGCCTACAGCAACGAAGTTCAGCCGCGTGCAAACGGTCAGGCTCAGCGTATTCTGGAAGAGGCCCGTGCTTATAAAGCTCAGACCGTTCTGGAAGCGCAGGGTGAAGTGGCTCGTTTTGCGAAGATGCTGCCAGAGTATAAGGCTGCACCGCAAATCACCCGCGAGCGTCTGTATATCGAAACCATGGAAAAAGTCCTTAGCCATACCCGTAAAGTGCTGGTTAACGACAAAGGTGGCAACCTGATGGTGCTGCCGCTGGATCAGATGTTGAAGGGCGGCGCTCAGCAGCCGGCCGCGAAGAGCGACAGCAGTGCAGCCAGTAACCTGCTGCGTCTGCCGCCAGCGTCCAGCTCAAGCAGCAGTGCCAGCACCTCTTCGTCCTCCTCGAGTGGCGATATCATGGATCAGCGTCGTGCTAACGCACTGCGCAACGATACCCAGCGCGTAGGGAGTGAATAACGATGCGTAAGTCTTTTGTTGCAGTAATTATCATCGTGCTGGTCGTGATTTACACCTCGCTGTTCGTGGTGCATGAGGGCGAGCGCGGCATTACATTACGCTTCGGCAAAGTCCTGCGTGATGACGAAAACAAACCGGTCGTCTATGAGCCGGGTCTGCACTTCAAGATCCCGTTCATTGAAACCGTGAAAACGCTGGATGCGCGTATCCAGACCATGGACAACCAGGCCGATCGCTTTGTGACCAAAGAGAAGAAAGACCTGATCGTTGACTCCTACATCAAGTGGCGCATTAGCGACTTCAGCCGTTACTACCTGGCTACAGGCGGCGGCGATGTTTCTCAGGCCGAAGTGCTGCTGAAGCGTAAGTTCAGTGACCGTCTGCGTTCTGAGATTGGTCGTCTGGATGTGAAAGACATCGTGACCGACTCCCGTGGGCGCCTGACGCTGGACGTTCGTGATGCCCTGAACTCCGGTTCTGCGGGTACGGATGATGAAGTTGCTACGCCAGCGGCTGACGATGCTATCGCTTCCGCAGCGGCGCGTATTACCGAAGAGACCAACGGCAAAGTGCCTGTGGTTAACCCGAACAGTATGGCGGCGCTGGGTATTCAGGTGGTAGACGTGCGTATCAAGCAGATCAACCTGCCTGCCGAGGTGTCCGAGGCGATTTACAACCGTATGCGCGCAGAGCGTGAAGCGGTTGCCCGTCGTCACCGTTCACAGGGTCAGGAAGAGGCTGAGAAGCTGCGCGCTACCGCTGACTATGAGGTGACTCGTACGCTGGCAGAAGCCGAGCGTGAAGGGCGTATCTCTCGTGGTGAAGGCGATGCAGAAGCAGCGAAACTGTTTGCGGATGCCTTTAGCCAGGATCCGGACTTCTACGCCTTTATTCGTAGCCTGCGTGCTTATGAAGCGAGCTTCCAGTCTAACCAGGACATCATGGTCCTGAGCCCGGACAGCGACTTCTTCCGCTACATGAAGACGCCAGCGAATAGCGCACGTTAATTTTTTCTTGTGATCAAAGAGCCGGTTTACCGGCTCTTTTTTTATGCCCGTAAAGGATGATTATGAATTCAACAATTTGGCTGGCGCTTGCTCTGGTTTTGGTACTCGAAGGCCTGGGGCCGATGCTTTACCCGCGCATCTGGCGACGTATGATTCTGGCGATGGCGCAGTTACCGGACACGCTGCTGCGTCGTTTTGGCGGCGGTCTTGTGGTTGCCGGCATCGTTATCTACTACATGTTGAGTCGCGTCAGCAGTTGAGTGAAATTTATCCTGCAGAATCCTATTTTGTGTACTAAAAGGGCTGTTCATCTGAGAAACCGATGGTAGAATCCTTTTTTAAGCAAACGGTGATTTTGAAAAATGGGTAACAACGTCGTCGTACTGGGCACCCAATGGGGTGACGAAGGTAAAGGAAAGATCGTCGATCTTCTGACTGAACGGGCTAAATATGTTGTGCGCTACCAGGGCGGTCACAACGCAGGCCACACTCTCGTAATCAACGGTGAAAAAACCGTTCTCCATCTTATTCCATCAGGCATTCTTCGCGAAAACGTCACCAGCATCATCGGTAACGGCGTTGTGCTGTCTCCAGCTGCGCTGATGAAAGAGATGAAAGGGCTGGAAGACCGCGGGATTCCAGTACGTGAGCGTCTGCTGCTGTCTGAAGCTTGCCCGCTGATCCTTGACTACCACGTTGCGCTGGATGTTGCGCGTGAAAAAGCTCGCGGTGCCAAAGCTATCGGCACTACCGGTCGCGGTATCGGCCCTGCTTACGAAGACAAAGTGGCTCGTCGTGGCCTGCGCGTTGGCGACCTGTTCGACAAAGCTACCTTTGCAGACAAGCTGAAAGAAGTGATGGAATACCATAACTTCCAGCTGGTGAACTTCTACAAAGCTGAAGCGGTTGACTACCAGAAAGTGCTGGATGATGCGATGGCGGTGGCCGACATCCTGACCTCCATGGTGGTGGACGTCTCTGACCTGCTGGATCAGGCGCGTAAACGCGGCGACTTCATCATGTTCGAAGGGGCTCAGGGTACGCTGCTGGACATCGACCACGGTACCTATCCGTACGTAACCTCCTCTAACACCACCGCGGGTGGCGTTGCGACCGGCTCCGGCATCGGTCCGCGCTATGTGGATTACGTTCTGGGTATCATCAAAGCTTACTCCACTCGCGTGGGTGCAGGTCCGTTCCCAACCGAACTGTTCGATGATATCGGCGAGTTCCTGTGCAAGCAGGGTAACGAGTTCGGCGCTACCACTGGCCGTCGTCGTCGTACCGGCTGGCTGGATGCGGTTGCCGTACGTCGCGCGGTGCAGATTAACTCCCTGTCCGGCTTCTGCCTGACCAAGCTGGACGTGCTGGACGGCCTGAAAGAAGTGAAAATCTGCGTGGGCTACCGTATGCCTGATGGTCGCGAAGTGACCACCACCCCAATGGCAGCGGACGACTGGGAAGGTATCGAGCCGATTTACGAAGTGATGCCTGGCTGGTCTGAAACCACTTTTGGCGTGAAAGAGCGCAGCGGTCTGCCGCAGGCAGCGCTGAACTACATCAAACGCATTGAAGAAGTGACCGGCGTGCCGATTGATATTATCTCTACCGGCCCGGACCGTACTGAAACCATGATTCTGCGCGATCCGTTCGACGCATAATGATGTGGCGGGGTGTGGTATCACACCCCGTACTGCTTTTTCCCCGCCGCTTTATTCATCTTTCCAATCAAATAAATTAGCTGGCAACCATATGGCTGGTTTATCATCAATATGTACCTGGTTTAAGGTGCAACTTGCCTTGTGCAAAGCGTTTCCCCTCCCACCCATGAGGTTGATGTGCAGTTAACGAGTTTTACTGATTACGGTTTACGTGCTTTGATTTATATGGCTTCTCTTCCCGAAGGAAGAATGACCAACATCTCTGAAGTGACAGAGGTGTACGGTGTGTCCCGTAATCACATGGTGAAAATCATCAATCAACTCAGCCGCGCGGGCTATGTGATGGCCGTGCGAGGAAAAAACGGTGGCATCCGCCTTGGTAAGCCTGCAGGCACTATCCGCATCGGCGACGTGGTGCGCGAGCTGGAGCCGCTCTCTTTGGTGAACTGTAGCAGTGAGTTTTGTCATATCACCCCTGCCTGCCGACTAAAACAGGCCCTGGCTGAGGCGGTGCAAAGTTTCCTTCAGGAACTGGACAAGCACACGCTGGCCGACCTGGTGGACCAAAACCAACCGCTCTACAAATTACTGCTGGTGGAATGATCGCCATCCCATCCGCGGATGACAACGGAGGACCCGAAATGTCAAAAGATCCTTTTCAGGAACGAGAAGCCGAAAAATATGAAAACCCGATTCCAAGCCGGGAGTTTATTCTCGATCACCTGTCAAAACGTGAAAAACCTGCCAGCCGCGACGAGCTGGCTGAAGAACTAAAAATCTCCGGTGAAGAACAGATTGAGGCTTTACGCCGTCGCCTGCGTGCGATGGAGCGTGACGGCCAGCTGGTCTTTACCCGCCGCCAGTGCTATGCGCTGCCGGAGCGTCTGGACCTGCTGAAAGGCAAAGTCATTGGCCACCGGGACGGCTTCGGCTTCCTGCGAGTTGAAGGCCGTAAAGACGATCTTTATCTTTCATCCGAGCAGATGAAAATGTGCATGCACGGCGATCTGGTGCTGGCGCAGCCTCTCGGCGCTGACCGTAAAGGCCGCCGTGAAGCGCGTATTGTTCGCGTGCTGGAGCCAAGAACCGGGCTGATTGTTGGCCGCTACTTCACCGACGCTGGCGTAGGTTTTGTGGTACCGGACGACAGCCGCCTGAGCTTCGATATTCTGATCCCACCTGAGGCGCTGATGGGCGCGCGCATGGGCTTTGTGGTGGTGGTTGAGCTGACCCAGCGTCCAACGCGCCGTACCAAGGCAATCGGCAAAATCGTTGAAGTGCTTGGCGATAACATGGATACCGGCATGGCCGTGGATATGGCGCTGCGTACCCATGAAATCCCGCACGTCTGGCCGAAAGAGGTTGAAGCCCAGGTTGCAAGCCTGAAAGAAGAAGTGCCAGAAGAGGCCAAAATTGGCCGTGTTGACCTGCGGGACCTGCCGCTGGTGACCATTGATGGCGAAGACGCTCGTGACTTTGATGACGCCGTATTCTGCGAGAAGAAACGCGGCGGCGGCTGGCGCCTGTGGGTAGCCATTGCCGACGTAAGCTACTACGTTCGTCCCCCAACGGCGCTGGATAACGAAGCCCGCAATCGTGGGACTTCGGTGTACTTCCCGTCGCAGGTAGTGCCGATGCTGCCGGAAGTGCTTTCAAACGGGCTGTGCTCCCTGAACCCGCAGGTCGATCGCCTGTGTATGGTCTGCGAGATGACCATCTCCGCAGCAGGGCGCCTGACCGGCTATAAATTCTATGAAGCGGTAATGAGCTCTCATGCTCGCCTGACCTACACCAAGGTCTGGCATATGCTGCAGGGCGACCAGGAGCTGCGCGAGCAGTATGCGCCGCTGGTCAAGCATATCGAAGAGCTGCATAACCTCTACAAAGTGCTGGAAGTTTCCCGTGCCCAGCGCGGCGGTATCTCCTTCGAGAGCGAAGAAGCGAAGTTTATCTTCAACGCTGAACGCCGCATCGAGCGCGTCGAGCAGACCGTGCGTAACGATGCGCACAAGCTTATCGAAGAGTGCATGATCCTCGCCAATATCTCGGCGGCGCGCTTTGTCGAGAAGAATAACGAGCCCGCGCTGTTCCGCGATCACGATCGTCCGAGCAACGATGCGATCACCGCATTCCGTTCGGTGCTGGCGGAGCTGGGCCTTGAATTACCGGGCGGGCAGAAGCCGGAGCCGCGCGATTACGCCGATCTGCTGGCGTCCATCGCCGATCGTCCCGATCACGAGATGCTGCAAACCATGCTGCTGCGCTCTATGAAGCAGGCGATTTACGATCCGGAAAACCGCGGCCACTTCGGCCTGGCGCTGCAGTCCTACGCGCACTTTACCTCGCCGATCCGCCGCTACCCGGATCTGTCCCTGCACCGCGCCATTAAATACTTACTGGCAAAAGAGCAGGGGCATACCGGGAATAGCACCGAATCCGGCGGCTGGCACTACAGCATGGAAGAGATGCTGCAGCTGGGGCAGCACTGCTCAATGACCGAACGCCGCGCCGACGAAGCGACTCGCGACGTGGCGGACTGGCTGAAGTGCGACTTTATGCAGGATCAGGTTGGGCAGGTGTTCAACGGGATTATTGCCAGCGTTACCGGCTTTGGCTTCTTTGTGCGTCTGGACGATCTGTTTATCGATGGTCTGGTGCACGTCTCGACGCTGGACAACGACTACTACCGCTTTGACCAGATTGGTCAGCGCCTGATTGGCGAATCTGGCGGCCAGACTTACCGTCTGGGTGACCGCGTTGAGGTTCGAGTAGAAGCTGTCCATATGGACGAGCGTAAAATCGACTTCGCGCTGATCTCAAGCCAGCGTGCGCCGCGTGGCGTGGGTAAAACCGCAAAAGATAAAGCGAAGAAGGGAACCGGTGGTGCTCCGTCTAAGCGGCGTCAGGCAGGCAAACGCGTAAACTTCGAGCCGGACAATGCTTTCCGCAAAGAGAAAGACGGTTCAAAAGCGAAGAAAGAGAAGGCCGGAAAGAAACCGAAGAAAGCCAAAGCGCCGTCGGACAAAACCCGTAAAATAGCGGCAGCAACGAAGGCGAAGCGCGCCGCGAAAAAGCCGGCGAGCTGATGTAAACCTCATCCTGCCTCTCCTCCTGAAAGGGAGAGGGGCGGGTTGATGACTTTCAATCCAGACTATGAACAAACCAACACGGGCGAACCCTCGTCCGCAATGAGTGATATCGATGAGTGAAATTATTTACGGCATTCACGCCGTCCAGGCCCTGCTTGAACGTGCTCCGCAGCGTTTTCAGGAAGTTTTCATCCTGAAAGGGCGCGAAGACAAGCGCCTGCTGCCGCTGATCCACGCCGTTGAAGCGCAGGGGATCCCGGTGCAGGTGGCAAATCGGCAGTGGCTGGACGAGAAGGCCGAAGGTGCGGTACACCAGGGCATCATCGCCCGCGTGAAGCCGGGCCGGCAGTACCAGGAAAACGATCTGCCCGATCTGATTGCCGAGCACGAGCGTCCGTTCCTGCTGATCTTAGATGGCGTAACCGATCCACATAACCTCGGTGCCTGCCTGCGTAGCGCAGACGCTGCCGGGGTTCACGCGGTTATCGTTCCGAAGGATCGCTCCGCGCAGCTGAATGCGACGGCGAAAAAAGTTGCCTGCGGCGCCGCGGAGAACGTGCCGCTGATCCGCGTGACTAACCTGGCCCGCACCATGCGTATGCTGCAGGAAGAGAACGTCTGGATCGTCGGCACCGCCGGCGAAGCGGACCATACCCTGTTCCAGAGCAAATTTACTGGCCCGCTGGCGCTGGTCATGGGCGCTGAAGGTGAAGGCATGCGTCGCCTGACTCGCGAGCACTGCGACGAACTGGTTAGCATTCCAATGGCCGGGACCGTTTCTTCCCTGAACGTTTCCGTCGCCACCGGCGTTTGCCTGTTTGAAATCGTGCGTCAGCGCGGTTAAGCAGCACTCTCTCATCGGGGTGGAAACGCCCCGTTTGTGATCCCCCTCCGCGCAGAACCCGCATCTCCGTCCATACTTAATGGCATTGCCACAGATGGAGGGAACAGAATGCGCTGGCAAACCCACACCGTTTTTAATCAACCTATCCCCCTCAGCAACAGCAATCTTTTTCTATCAGATATCCCGCTGCGAGAAGCGGTGGTGCGTGAAGGCGCCGGCTGGGACGTTGAGCTTCAGGCCAGCATCGGCCAACAGCTGGGCTCCGCAGAATCCCTGGAGCTGGGCAGGCTGGCAAACGTCAATCCGCCCGAGCTGCTACGCTTTGACGCCAACGGCGAGCGGCTTGACGACGTTCGCTTTCATCCCGCCTGGCATCTGCTAATGCAGGGACTCTTTGCTAATCGGGTTCACAATCTTGCCTGGCAGGAGGATGCGCGCCAGGGAGCCTTTGTCGCCCGCGCCGCCCGATTTATTCAGCATGCTCAGGTTGAGGCCGGCACCCTGTGCCCGATTACCATGACCTGTGGCGCTACGCCGCTGCTGTTACAGCATTTACCGAAAGCTTTTGAAGCCTGGCGCAAACCGCTGCTTAGCGATCGCTATGATGCGCACATGCTGCCGGGCGCCCAAAAGCGAGGGCTGCTGATAGGGATGGGGATGACCGAGAAACAGGGCGGTTCAGACGTGCTGAGTAACACAACGTGCGCGGAGCCGCTGGAGGGCAGAGGTTCGGGTGAAGCTTATCGGCTGGTAGGGCATAAATGGTTTTTCTCTGTCCCGCAAAGCGACGCGCACCTTGTTCTTGCTCAGGCTAAGGGCGGGCTGTCGTGCTTCTTCCTGCCGCGCTTTTTGCCGGATGGACAGCGTAATGCCGTTCGCCTTGAGCGCCTGAAAGACAAGCTGGGTAACCGTTCAAACGCCAGCAGCGAAGCCGAGTTTTGCGATGCCACTGCCTGGCTTATCGGTGACGAAGGTGAGGGCGTACGCCATATTCTGAAGATGGGGGGATTTACCCGCTTTGACTGCGCGCTGGGCAGTCACGGCCTGATGCGTCGAGCGCTGTCGGTAGCCTTGTGTCATGCCCTTCAGCGGCAGGCCTTTGGCAAGACGCTCATTGAGCAGCCTGTTATGCGGCAGCTGCTGGGAAAAATGGCCCTGCTGCTTGAAGGCCAGACGGCGTTTCTCTTCCGTCTTGCCCGGGCATGGGAGTCGCCCGGTGACGCCCGGCAGCTGGCCTACAGCCGCTTGTTTACCCCGGCGGCGAAATTCAGCATCTGCAAAGCCGGTATTCCTTTTGTTGCCGAAGCAATGGAGGTTCTGGGCGGCGTGGGCTACTGCGAAGAGAGCGAGCTGCCGCGTCTGTATCGCGAAATGCCGGTAAACAGCATCTGGGAAGGGTCGGGCAATATCATGAGTCTCGATGTGTTGCGCGTGCTAACCCGACAGCCCGCGGTAATAGAGATGCTGCACGGCGAATTTGATGAGGTTAAGGGGCAAAACCGTCACTTTGATCGTAGCTGGCGGCAGCTACAGCAGCGCTTGCGGAAACCACAGGAAGAGCGGGGAAGGGAAATTACGCTTCAGCTGACCAATCTGGCCTGTGGGGCGCAGTTGCTTAAATCTCTTTCACCTCCCGCAGCCGAGGCCTGGTGCCGAATGAAGCTGGACGATCGGGGAGAATCGCTTTTGCCCGAGCAGGTCATCAGTGATTTGCTGCTGCGGGCAACGGGAGGCGTGGCTTAATAAAATGGCGGGCCATCATGCGTAAAGAATAGCCTGTGCCCGCCAGCTATCCGCAAGAGAGTTTTCCTGCATCTTAATAATGCGGTACCAGGAGGCTCCCTGCTCGTCAGCCTTCAGCGCGATCATACGCTCGACGTCCTGCGGGCTACCGGAAATATCATTGACCGAAATTAATCCGATTTCATTAAGGCCCGTCACGCAATCCGCGCTGGCAAACTCGGCGGACTGCGCCAGAGTCGGAATAAGGCCAACAGATAACAGCAGTGTAGTTAAGGCAAGAGATCGTTTCATTGTCAGTTCCTTATCAATTTACCCCGAAGTCACAGGGCAGTCCTTCGCTTATTCAAAGCTGACCCCGCTTCCTGAGGGCGAGGTCCATTGTGCAGAAGAAACGATCAAGCGGCGAAAAGCAGTGTAAATATCAATAAATAATGGCTAACGCGACGGCTTATTTCCGATACAAAATAGCCTGCGCATACCACTGGCCCGGTATCACCGTCTCATCATTCATAATGATGAGATAATAATCTGCTTTCGCTGCTGCGGCTTTGTTCTTAATAATGGCTTCTGAGTCCATTGGAGAGCCGCGTACTACGGCGGTCACGGTGCCTATTTTGGTCAATGCCGCAGTTTGAGGACGCTGTATTTCCTGCGGGACATTTGTCGGCGGTGGTGCGGGCTGCGGCGTTCCCTGGAGTACGCTGCAGGCGCTGAGTAACGCCGCCAGAAAGAGCACGGATAGCCGAAGCATGATGGTTTCTCGTTTCTTAACAGTCATAGTGTAGTTCCGGGTTTTGCCGTGAAAAGGGGGAATGTTCCCGATTTGTTATCTCAGGCGTGCTTTTTAATGGCTTTCGAATGAAAATCGATAGCTAGATCTCATCGTTACAATAATCCCCAACTTGCGTTACTTTCCTAGATATTGCCTGCCAGGAGAAGAGAAGATGATCGAAATTTATAACGAGCGGTTTGCCGGCGTCGAAGTTCTGCACGCGGTACCGTCCGGAATGAAACAATTACCGCTGCCAACAGTTATTTTCTACCACGGTTTTAGCTCCTCAAAACTGGTATATAGCTATTTTGCGGTGGCGCTGGCGCAGCAGGGATTTCGCGTTGTTATGCCGGATGCTCTCGATCATGGCGCTCGCTACAGCGGCGATGCTGATGCTCGCCTGCAGCAGTTCTGGCCAATTTTAAAAAACAGTATTGATGAATTTCCGGCGCTTTATCAGGCGCTACTGAGCACGGGCGGCGTCGCCGATGGCAGTCTCGCGGTGGGCGGAGCTTCCATGGGAGGAATGACGGCGCTGGGGATCATGGCGCGCCAGCCTGAAGTGCGCTGTGTCGCCTGCCTGATGGGCTCAGGCTATTTTACGACGCTGGCACAAACTCTGTTTCCACCTCAGGCGGATGTTCGCGAAGGGGTGATTGCGGGGCTGGCAGATTACGACGTCGCCGAGCGGCTTGAGCGGCTAAGCGACAGGCCGCTGCTGCTGTGGCATGGCGAAGAGGATGACGTTGTGCCAGCCGTAGAAACACTCAGATTACAGCAGGCGCTAACAGCTAACCGGTTGGATAAAAACCTGACCTGCGTATGGGAGGCGGGCGTCAAACATCGCATCACGCCAGAAGCGCTGGAAGCCACGAGCCAGTTTTTTGCCCGATACCTGTAAAAAAGCCCCCGCGAGCGGGGGCAAGTCAAACAGGTTTTTTAGGTTGTGGTCTCTTCTCTGGTGTCTACGCGTACTCTCAGGCTACCGGTAGATATCTGCACTGACGTGCATATTGCCGTTACTGCCGGGTTCTCTCATGATTATCGTGTGATAGAACTTCGCGTTGTGCTGGTCCGCATCCTGCTGGATGGCCGTTTCTGCCTCTGACACGGTGGCGAAGTTGTGGTTAATATAAATGACGCCCAGGCTTTGAACGTCATCCATATTCCTGGCCTGGCGGCTGTCGATCTTGATAGCTGCCGCCGCGTTGGCGCTTAACAACAGAACTGCAGCAAGGGCTATAACGATGTTTTTCATGATGCGCTCCACTACAACAGATATGTAATCAGTGGTCGTCGCTCCTGTTAATGGCTGTGGCGGCCTGTTATCAATAAGTGTAATCCCTGATGGCTGAATAAAAAGTGACCATTTCTGATGGTCTCTTTCAAAATATTTAGGCGATCTGCGGGTTTGTTTTGTAATTCACATGCTTAGCCACCCCTCCAGAAATAAAGAGAATTTATTTGCCGGCGGCCTTGAGTTTAGGGGGCGGGGTAAGTATGATTACGCGTCAATTTTTCAGCCGCAATTCAAACACGTTCCTTGCTTCCATGGGCCGCGGCTGACCCTGACAGGAGGCTGAATAATCCGTAAGGAGCAATTCGATGCGTCATTACGAAATCGTTTTTATGGTCCATCCTGACCAGAGCGAACAGGTTCCGGGTATGATCGAACGTTACACTGGTGCAATCACTGCAGCAGCAGGTACGATCCACCGTCTGGAAGACTGGGGCCGCCGTCAGCTGGCTTACCCGATCAACAAACTGCACAAAGCTCACTACGTTCTGCTGAACGTTGAAGCTCCGCAGGAAGCGATCGATGAGCTGGAAACTAACTTCCGCTTCAACGACGCCGTTATCCGCAGCATGGTTATGCGCGTTAAGCACGCGGTTACCGAAGCATCTCCAATGGTTAAAGCGAAAGACGAGCGCCGTGAGCGTCGCGATGATTTCGCTAGCGAAACCGCTGATGATGCAGATGCTGGGGATTCTGAAGAGTAATTCTGATGATGGCCAACCGCCTGGCGCTGTCTGGTACAGTGTGCAAGACGCCCCTTCGCAAGGTCAGCCCCTCAGGAATTCCTCACTGCCAGTTCGTGCTTGAGCATCGTTCAGTGCAGGAGGAAGCCGGTCTTAACCGGCAGGCATGGTGCCGAATGCCAGTTATTGTTAGCGGGCACGCGAACCAGGCCATTACTCACAGTATAACGGTCGGTACGCAAATCACGGTTCACGGGTTCATTACTTGTCATCAGATGAAAAATGGCCTGAACAAAGTGGTATTGCATGCCGAGCAGATTGAATTGATAGATTCTGGAGACTAGCCAT
Organism: Cedecea lapagei; assembly: GCF_900635955.1. Taxonomy (GTDB): domain Bacteria; phylum Pseudomonadota; class Gammaproteobacteria; order Enterobacterales; family Enterobacteriaceae; genus Cedecea; species Cedecea lapagei. The sequence goes on along the minus strand of NZ_LR134201.1, from coordinate 4,093,128 downwards.
ATGGCACGTTATTTCCGTCGTCGCAAGTTCTGCCGTTTCACCGCGGAAGGCGTTCAAGAGATCGACTATAAAGATATCGCTACGCTGAAAAACTACATCACCGAAAGCGGTAAGATTGTCCCAAGCCGTATCACCGGTACCCGTGCAAAATACCAGCGTCAGCTGGCTCGCGCTATCAAACGCGCTCGCTACCTGTCTCTGCTGCCGTACACTGATCGTCATCAGTAATCGGTCACGGTCCATTAATACGACTTTGAGAGGATAAGGTAATGCAAGTTATTCTGCTTGATAAAGTAGCAAACCTGGGTAGCCTGGGTGATCAGGTTAACGTTAAAGCGGGCTATGCTCGTAACTTCCTGGTACCACAGGGTAAAGCTGTTCCTGCTACCAAGAAAAACGTTGAGTTCTTCGAAGCACGCCGTGCAGAACTGGAAGCTAAACTGGCTGACGTTCTGGCTGCAGCTGCAGCTCGCGCTGAGAAAATCAACGCACTGGAAACCGTAACCATCGCGTCTAAAGCTGGCGACGAAGGTAAACTGTTCGGTTCCATCGGTACTCGCGACATCGCTGACGCTGTTACTGCAGCGGGCGTTGATGTTGCCAAGAGCGAAGTTCGCCTGCCGAACGGCGTTCTGCGCACCACCGGTGAGCATGAAGTGGACTTCCAGGTTCACAGCGAAGTATTCGCTAAACTGACCGTAAACGTTGTAGCTGAATAAGTTATTATTCACTGCTCGTAAAAACGCCAGCCTTGTGCTGGCGTTTTGCTTTTCTAAGATCGTAATTTTTACTGCGCGCGAATAAAGCTGCCGTTCGGCTGGCGGGTAAACAGCACCTGCTGATCGTTGCCGATATCAATCGTTAAACCCGTCACCACGCCGCTGGCGTTCTGCCTGATTTGCACCATCTGCCCGGTTTGCAGGTTGCTTAGCGGCTTGCTGTCGCCTTCCACCTGCGCCATGGCGTAAACGTCTGCCGGCGGTAAATTATGGTCGCGGAACAGCTGGGCCATTGTCTGCCCGGAGGCGACGCGATAAGAGCGCCACTGCTGATCGATATCATTATTGTCGTGGGGAACGGGAGCCTGAGTTTGCTCTTCCAGCCGAGGAGGCTCAACCGGCGTCGCTGGCACGTTGCTGTTCTTCGACGGTGTCAGTTCGGCCTGCATCGGCGACTGCGATTGCACGGAGAGCTGAGCGTCGCGCGTGACCGGGCGACTGGTGTCGTCTGCGCCAGGTAACAAGAAGCCGAGAATCACGAGCGCAAAGCCAAGAATAATCCCTCGGCGGTGCAGGGGAGGTAACGGATCCATCAGGCGGAAATGATCAGGTGCATGCCAAATCCGCGTCAGCCATGGTTTAACAGCGAATTGCATTGGCAACCCTCCTCTAAATAACACTTATCCAGTATAGAGCGCTAACTGTTTGATGCCTTAAGCAATCCTGGTTTCCGTGACGGTAAACCGCAATTTTGCGTCCGTTTAGGCTATTGTTCCCGTTTCGTTTGCATTTGTCACCATTCCTCCATTGTCATTTACCCTGCGGATTGACGCTGTTATGCTTCGGGCTTGCTTTTAAACATCATGAAAGGAAAATCCATGACAACCCCTTCTTTTGACAGCGTCGAAGCGCAAGCAAGTTACGGTATTGGTTTACAGGTAGGCCAGCAGCTGAGTGAATCCGGCCTGCAAGGTTTACTGCCAGAAGCGCTGGTCGCAGGTCTCCGTGACGCGCTGGAAGGGAATGCCCCGGCCGTTCCTGTTGACGTTGTACACCGCGCCCTGCGTGAAGTTCACGAGCGTGCAGATGAAGTGCGTCGTGAGCGCCAGAAAGAGTTGGCTGTAGAAGGTCAGAAATACCTGGCGGAGAACGCGGAGAAAGAAGGCGTGAGCAGCACCGAATCCGGCCTGCAGTTCCGCGTTATCACTCAGGGCACTGGCCCGATCCCTGCCCGTAAAGATCACGTCCGCGTGCATTACACCGGTAAGCTGATTGACGGCACCGTCTTCGACAGTTCAGTACAGCGTGGCGAGCCTGCAGAGTTCCCGGTAAGCGGCGTTATTGCTGGCTGGATCGAAGCGCTGACCCTGATGCCGGTCGGTTCCAAATGGGAACTGACTATTCCACACAACCTCGCTTACGGCGAGCGCGGTGCTGGCGCCTCTATTCCGCCATTTAGCACCCTGGTCTTTGAAGTCGAGCTGCTGGAAATTCTGTAAAATATCCGCAACCCCGCTCGTCGCGGGGTTTTTAATTGATTAATAATAAATAAGCGTGATTTTATCTTGCATTCACCCATTTTACGGGTGTTTTTGTGAGCTATATCCCGCAGTGAATGCGATTTCACACTCAAATTAAACAAAAAATTAACATTGCCCTTGTGCTTATTATTTATCCCGCCGATTCTTACCCCGTATCACGCAAACAACAACACGTAAAAACAGTCACGGGCCAGTAGAGCCTGAAAAAACAGACAGGTACAGGAAAATACAAACATGGTAGATCAGGTCAAAGTCGCGGACGAAGCTCAGGCTCCGACCGAACAGTCGCTGCGGCGTAATTTAACAAACCGTCATATTCAGCTTATTGCCATTGGGGGTGCCATCGGCACCGGCTTGTTTATGGGGTCAGGGAAAACCATCAGCCTTGCGGGGCCGTCCATTATCTTCGTCTACATGATCATCGGCTTTATGCTGTTCTTCGTGATGCGGGCGATGGGCGAGCTGCTGCTCTCAAATCTGGAATATAAGTCGTTCAGCGATTTTGCCGCAGACTTGCTGGGGCCATGGGCGGGCTATTTCACCGGCTGGACGTACTGGTTCTGCTGGGTGGTGACCGGCATGGCGGATGTGGTAGCGATAACCGCCTACGCTCAATTCTGGTTCCCCGGACTTTCCGACTGGGTGGCTTCTCTGGCGGTCGTCCTGGTACTGCTAAGCCTGAACCTGGCCACCGTGAAGATGTTCGGTGAGATGGAGTTCTGGTTTGCGATGATCAAAATCGTCGCCATCGTCGCGCTGATCGTCATCGGCCTGGTGATGGTGCTGACCAGCTTCCACTCTCCGTCCGGCGTTGAGGCTTCCTTCAATAACCTCTGGAATGATGGCGGATGGTTCCCTAAAGGGATCAGCGGCTTCTTTGCCGGGTTCCAGATAGCCGTCTTTGCCTTCGTCGGCATTGAGCTGGTAGGGACCACTGCGGCTGAAACCAAAGATCCTGAGAAATCACTGCCGCGCGCGATTAACTCGATCCCGGTACGTATCATCATGTTCTACGTCTTCTCGCTGATTATTATCATGTCGGTGACGCCGTGGAGCTCCGTTGTACCGGACAAGAGCCCGTTCGTTGAGCTGTTTGTGTTGGTAGGCCTGCCGGCGGCGGCGAGCATCATCAACTTTGTGGTGCTGACGTCTGCGGCTTCTTCTGCGAACAGCGGAGTGTTCTCCACCAGCCGTATGCTGTTTGGCCTGGCGCAGGATGGCGTGGCGCCTAAGGCGTTCGCTAAGCTTTCCAAACGTGCAGTACCGGCCAAAGGCTTAACCTTCTCCTGTATCTGCCTGCTGGGTGGGGTGGTGATGCTCTACGTGAACCCGAACGTGATTGCGGCCTTTACCATGATCACCACGGTTTCCGCAATTCTGTTCATGTTCGTCTGGACCATCATTCTTTGCTCGTACCTGGTCTATCGCAAACAGCGTCCTCACCTGCACGAGAAGTCCATCTACAAGATGCCGCTGGGCAAGCTGATGTGCTGGGTGTGCATGGCGTTCTTCGTCTTTGTGCTTGTCCTGCTGACGCTGGAAGAGGATACCCGTCAGGCGCTGATCGTCACGCCGCTGTGGTTCATCGTCCTGGGGGCTGGCTGGCTCTTTGTTGGCAAGAAGCGCCTGGCGAATATCGGCAAATAGCCGGGTTGGTATCAGGACTAAAAAAAACCTCTCCCTGTCCGGGGAGAGGTTTTAGCAGAGGGAAGCGTTCAGTTATTCACCGCGTAACGCTCTTGGGAACAGGACGTTATTCTCCAGGCTGATGTGGTTCATCAGATCTTCAATCAGCTCGTTAATCCCGTTATACATCGCTTTCCACGTCGTGCAGGCTTCCGGCGGCGGCGTGACGTTATGGGTGGTGTGTTTGATAACCTCCAGCAGCTCGCCGGCATCATCATGCTCGCTTTCCATCACGCTGATTGGCCCCCCGGCCTGAGCGCCCATGCCCTGCTTAATCATCGGGAACAGGATCTGCTCCTCTTTCATCATGTGGCTGCCCAGCTCCTGATGCAGCATGATGAGGTATTTTGCCAGCCCCTTCGGCACATTGGGTTTATCGGCATGTACACGCTCTACCTTGGTCGCCTGCAGAATGAGTTCCGGCAGCTGCTCGCGGTGGCGGTCATGAAAGCGCACGATTATGTGATCGATAATCTCTGCCAGCGGGGCCGCCCGCCAGTCTTTCTCCGCCGGTTCTTCGGCTAATGCGGCAAGCTGTGCCTCAATCTCTTCAAGATTAAGCTCCTTGCGGGTCGCCGCGCGCAGCAGCGTTTGCTTACCGCCGCAGCAAAAATCCAGGTCCAGTTTACGGAACAGCGCGGAAGCGCGTGGGATAGTCAGCGCCAGTTCGCCTAAAGGTTGATCGCGGTAGGCCATAGCAGGATCCTCATAGTGAAATATAAGATGTATTTTAAATGCATCTTTATGGGATCACTATAACCCTTTCGGGGCAGCCTGCATAGCGAGAGCTGGATCACAAAAAAACTTTTTTCTTTAACATACTGAATGATTACAAAAAATCCCCAAAAATGGTGGTTTATCAGAGAGGCAACATAAATAACCCGGGGATGCTGCCGATAGTTAGAGGTTGGACAATATCTGCATAAGAAAAGGCTATACATGTTTAAAAGAATGAAAGTGATCACCTTACTCATCTCCGTATTGATAGTGCTGGGCGTTATGCAGCTTCTGTCAGCGGCGGTTTTCCTCAACGCCCTCAATAACGATAAGAGCAACTTCAACGTCTCCCAGCTCGCCAGTCAGAACGTTGCCGAATTTACCGATGCCTGGATCGGCCTTAACCAGGCGCGCGTGACGCTGAACCGCGGCATGCTGCGTATTCAGGGAAGCCTGGCGAGTCAGATTAACGGCGGGCAGCTGCAGGAGCTGGTTACCACGACCAATGCGCTGCTGGCGGAGGCGCAAAGCCATTTCGAAAAATATCAGGCGCTGCCGGATACCCCAGGTTTACGTCCGCACCTGAGCGATGAACTGGAGGCGCAATATCACAACTACTCTTCTGCGCTCGCCAAAATGAACACCTTCCTGGCGCAGAGCGAGCTGGAACAGATGTTCAAGCAAAATGCGGAGCAGAAGCAGGTTGCGATGCAGAAGGTCTACCGCGAATGGCGCAACGAACAGGCGGATCTCTCCAGCGCAGGCGTCCGCGATAATCAGGCTGACTATCAGCGGATTTTGTGGATCCTTGGCGCCATTATGCTGTGCGTGATGGGGGTGATCGTGGTGAGCTGGGTGGCGATGCGTCGCGTCCTGCTGATGCCGCTGCGCGAGGTGATGGACCATATTCGTGCCATCGCCGCGGGCGACCTGACCCAGCCTATTGATGCCCAGGGCAAAAACGAAATGGCGCTGCTGGCCAACAGCGTACAAGAGATGCAGATCGCACTGGCAAATACGGTCAGCGTGGTGCGCGACGGCGCCGACACAATTTATACCGGGGCCGGTGAAATTTCCGCTGGCAGCAACGATCTCTCTTCCCGCACTGAACAGCAGGCGGCTTCGCTTGAGGAGACGGCCGCCAGCATGGAGCAGCTCACTGCCACGGTGAAGCAAAACGCCGATAACGCTCGTCAGGCTTCACGTCTTGCGTTGGATGCCTCAACGACCGCGAAGAAAGGCGGAAACGTGGTGGAGGGCGTGGTACGCACGATGGACGAGATCGCCACCAGCTCAAGCAAAATTGCCCAAATCACCAGCGTTATCGACGGCATAGCATTCCAGACCAACATCCTGGCGCTTAATGCCGCGGTGGAAGCGGCGAGAGCGGGCGAGCAGGGTCGTGGTTTTGCCGTGGTTGCCGGTGAGGTGCGGACGCTTGCCCAGCGCAGCGCGCAGGCGGCAAAAGAGATTAAAGCCCTGATTGATGACTCCGGCGAACGGGTGAATGCGGGTTCTGAGCTGGTGAATGAAGCAGGCAAAACGATGGCGGAAATTGTCAGCGCCGTCACGAGGGTCACCGACATTATGGGCGAGATTGCTTCCGCATCGGACGAACAAAGCCGCGGGATCGACCAGGTTGGGCAGGCCGTCGCTGAGATGGACCGTGTGACCCAGCAAAATGCCTCGCTGGTGGAAGAGTCGGCTGCTGCAGCGGGTGCGCTGGAAGAGCAGGCTTCTCGCCTGAACGAGGCGGTAGCGGTATTTAAAATCAACCGCCGTTCCCCGGCTCTGGCGAAAGCCAGCCAGGTAAAAGTGCCGCCGCTAAAAGCAAAACAGGTGATGCCGGTTTCGGAAGCGAACTGGGAAACCTTCTAAACAAATCCCGGCAACCTCAAGCCGGGATCTTTTTCTCTCAGGCCGGGCTTAGCCCCGGCTTTTTTATGCCTCAGAAACCGGCACTACCGTGGTTTTTTCCGGTTTTGCACCAACCGACAGTATCACGCCAGCCGTCAGGCATAGCACCCCGCACAGCGTCAGCAGCGGCGGCCAGCTCTGGCGAATCATAAAGTTGTAGGCCAGGCCTGCTAAGATCTCAAAGACGATCAGCGGGCCGACAATGACCGTTGGCAGGCGCTGGCAGGCAATATTCCAGCACAGATTTCCCAGCCACGAACAGAGAATGGCAATCGCCAGCATTAGAGTGATAAACACTTCCGGACGCGGGCCAAAGGGCAGGGTAAAGCCCGTCTCGTGGCCGCCCATCCAGAGGCACACGCCGATATAGCCGATAAGCGAGAAGGGCAGCGTCGAAAGCCCCTGCGCCGTTGCCCACATCATGGGATTTTTGTCCGGGTTCTCGCGCAGCCAGCGGGCATTGCGCAGGGCATACCAGGCCCAGCAGGCAACCGAAACAAACGCCAGCAAAATACCGCTTACGTAGCGCCACCAGCTAAAATCGGCCTGCTCGCCACCAAGTTCGGCGCTATTCACCATCAGCAGGCCAGCGGCAATCACCACCAGCGCAGGGGCAAGACGTTTCCACGGCAGCTTGCCGTCCCTTTTGCTGTACAGCAGGTTAGCAAACAGGGGGATAACAACCGGCAGCGTGCCGATGATCATCGTCGCAATAGGCGCGCCAGTGCGCTGAATGGCGCTGGCCAGGCAGACGTAATAAATCAGGTTACCCACGCTCGAGAGCTTAAGAGCGGTAAACCAGTCCCTGCGGCTTAGCTCACGCAAACGCCTGCGCCCAAGCCAGGCAATGGGTATGGCAATCAATCCCAGCGCCAGATAGCGCCCGGTCGACTGCAGGGCAGCCGGGTAGTCCGGGACGATGATCGGCCCAACGAAAATCAATCCCCACATCAGCCCCGCCAGCAGGGCATATAACACGCCACTTAACATCTTTATTTTCCGCAATTACACAATTTGGCAGCAGTGTAGGGGCGTGGCGCAACGGCGTATTGTACCAGGTTGCTGTCTTGTTAGCGGGTGACCTGTTTTTGGTAGCGAACCGGAGTAATGCCGTAGCGCTGGGCAAACGCCCTCGTCAGGTGCGCCTGGTCCGTCAGCCCGCTGGCCGCGGCGACCTGGGCTGCTGGCATACCGTTGGTAAGGAACTGCTTGGCGTGCCACAGGCGGATAGCCATCAGCATCTGGTGCGGGGTAACATGATAGCAGGCTTTGAACTGCCGCTGAAAATGGTAGGGGCTCAGGGAGACCAGCGAAGCTAAATCTTCAAGGGTGATGGTCTGCATATAGTTGTCGTAGAGATACTCGCGCACCAGGGCGAAGCGGTTGGCCGCCTCTGGAAGGCCGGGCAGATGGCGGGCGTAGGGGCGAAAAGCCTCGACGAGGTTGAGCAGCAGCCCCTGCTGGGTCAGCGTGTCTTCGGCCTGCCACAGGCCAGCGATAAACTGCGAGACCTGGCGAGCGCGGGCGGGATCGTGATTCACGGCGGCGTTGAACCACCAGCTTCTCTCCCCGGTCAGCGACTCCAGCAGATCGGGCTGCAGATAAATCATACGGTACTGCCAGCCGTCTTCGCTGGCGGCTTCGCCGGTATGCAGTTCGTCCGGGTTCATCAGCACTAGCGAATCCGTGGGCGCAACCAGCTGCTCGCCGCGATAGCGGAAGCGTTCTGCTCCCCAGGTGATGGCCCCGATGCCGAAGGCTTCGTGGGTATGGGGCTCAAAGGCGTACTTCGCAATATGGGCGTGATAAAGCTCAACGCCCGGCAGCTGCGGCAAATGCCGGAACTGGGCGCTGTCTTTTTCATCGCTAAACTGCTCGGGAACTCCCTGCACGCTCTGTCTCTCCTCGCGGGCTCTCCCGTCATTATAGAGATCTCCTCGTGCAGGGCTAGTTATTAACTATTTTTTAACAATTACAGCGCGCTTTTGACGCTGTCGCTAAGCGAGGTGGTTGCGCGACCAATCAGTTTGCTGAGCTGGTGGCCGTCGTCAAACAGCCCGCCTTTTTCCGCGCCTGCATCGGAGTTCGCCAGCAGCGCCGCAAAACCTTCCGGCAGGCCTGCGCCCTGAAGTGCGGCTTTAAAATCTGCTTCATCCAGGTTCTGATAAACCACCGGCTTGCCGCTCTGCTGGCTTACCTCCGCCGCCAGTTCGGCCAGCGTCCAGCCGTGGTCGCCCGCCAGCTCATAAACTTTGCCGGCCTGGTTATCCAGCGTCAGTACTTTAGCCGCCGCCGCCGCGTAGTCTGCTCGCGTAGCCGAGGCAATCTTGCCTTCCCCGGCGCTGCCGATAAACACGCCGTGCTGAATCGCCGGCGGCACGCTGGCCAGATAGTTTTCGGTATACCAGCCGTTACGCAGCAGCACGAACGGTACGCCAGACTCTTTGAGCTGCCGCTCTGTGACAATATGCTCCTCGGCGAGAGCCAGCGGAGAGCGGTCGGCATGCAGCAGGCTGGTATAAGCAATGAGCTTAACGCCCGCCTGTTTAGCCGCAGCAATAATGTTGCTGTGCTGAGCCGCCCGCTGCCCAACCTCGCTGGAGGAGATCAGCAGCACTTTCTCCACCCCGGAGAAAGCCTTCGTCAGGGCGGAGATATCGCCGTAATCCGCCGTGCGTACCTGCACGCCGCGGCCGGAAAAATCTTCTACTTTTGCGGGGTTGCGTACAACGGCAACGATCTCTTCGGCCTTCACCGCTTTCAGTAAATCTTCAATCACAAGGCGGCCTAGCTGGCCGGATGCTCCGGTAATCGCAATCATGATCAATCTCCTGAGTGATGTTTCGAACAAGTTGTGTCACACTAACACCCTAGCTAACTTTTGGTAAGTACGCACAAAAAGGTAAGTGTTAAATGAGTGAAATCGGCGAAACGCCCATGACGCTGGGCGAGCAAATGCGCACCGGCAATCTGTTCAGCGATAAATGCCCGTCGCGGGACGTGCTGAAACACGTGACCAGCCGCTGGGGTGTTTTAATTTTAGTGGCATTACAGGACGGCACCCATCGCTTTAGCGATTTAAGGCGCAAGATGGGCGGCGTGAGCGAGAAAATGCTGGCGCAGACGCTGCAGTGGCTTGAGGCAGACGGCTTTGTGGATCGCAAATCCTACCCGGTTGTGCCGCCGCACGTGGAGTACACGCTGACCCCAATGGGGCATGAAATTGCCGATAAAGTGGCCGCCCTGGCCGACTGGATCGAAGAGAATTGGCCGCAGGTACAGGCGTCCCGCATGAAACGGGACGCCTGAGCGGGCTAGTTGCTTAAATCTAGCTGGTAGACGGCAAAGCCGATGTCGTCGTTAGCGACTTTTTTCATCGGGTATTGCCCTTTTTGCTTGATAAACGCGGCTGCTTTGTCGGTTGGCGAGGTTTCAAAGCGGATATCCAGCGGCTGCTTGCTGGCTATCGGCGCCAGGCGCCAGTTATTGTCTGCGGCAGGGTGAATTTCGCCCTGGGCGCTAATCCAGCTCGCCAGTATCGCGCGGTTCTCGTCAGGTGAAGCAAAGGCGATGTGGCTGTCCCCGGTGCCGGCAAACTTGCCGCCGTAGGCGCGATAGTTATTGGTCGCGACCAGGAAGACCGCGTTCGGGTCGATAGGTTTACCCTTGAAGGTCAAATCTTTGATGCGTTCGGCCTTCGGGTTCACCATCTGGCATTCGCCGTCGTAGCGGGCCGGCTGGCTGACGTCGATCTGGTAGTTAACGCCGTCAATCACGTCGAAGTTATAGGTACGGAAGCCGTCCCAGTTGATCAATTCCTGTGGTTTGGCGCTGTTCACGTCAATCTGGTTGAACTGCCCGGCGGAGCATTCCAGCCACTCTTTGACTTCTTTGCCGGTGGCTTTAACCACCACCAGCGTGTTCGGGTAGAGGTAGAGGTCTGCGGCGTTGCGGAAGGTGAGCTGGCCTTTTTCCACTTCAACGAAGCTCGCCGGGTCGTTTTTACGTCCACCGACTTTGAACGGCGCTGCGGCGGAGAGCACAGGCAGCTTCGCCAGGTCGGGGTCGCCCTGAATAAATTTCTCGACGTAGGCCTTCTGCGCGTTATTCACCACCTGAACGGTTGGGTCATCCTGTACCAGCGCCAGATAGCTGTACATGTTGTCTGCCGACTTGCCGACAGGTTTGCTGACAAATTCGCGGGTTCCTTTGTGGTCCTCCAGCAGAACCTTAACCAGCTTCTCGTCTTCTGCCGCCAGCGATTTCTTAGCCACGCTGTCATAAATTGGGCGCGCTTCGGCTTTTCCGCTGGTCACTTTCCAGCTGCCGGAGTCGTTGCTCAGCACCAGGTCGACCACGCCAAGGTGATCTCCCCACATGCCCGGCATTACCGACGGAACGCCGTTCAGCGTCCCTTTTTCTATATCTGCCCCTTTAATATTGGCAAAGTCTTTGCCCGGGAACACGGCATGGGCATGGCCAAACATAATGGCGTCCACGCCAGGCACCTGGCTGAGGTAGTAGACTGAGTTTTCCGCCATCGCCTGATAAGGCTCGCTGGAAAGCCCCGAGTGGGCGATCACCACGACCACATCCGCGCCCTGTTTGCGCATCTCCGGCACATATTTCCGTGCGGTTTCGGTAATGTCGTTGACCGTCACTTTGCCGGTCAGGTTCGCTTTATCCCAGGTCATGATTTGCGGCGGCACGAAGCCGATGTAGCCGACGCGCAGCGTCTGCGTTTTGCCGTCTTTGTCTTTGACTTCGGTCTCTTTTATCAGATACGGCGTGAACATCGGCTTCTGGGTTTTCACGTCGATGATATTGGCGTTAACGTAAGGGAACTTCGCGCCTGCGAGGGCTTTATGCAGAAAGTCGAGGCCGTAGTTGAATTCGTGGTTGCCGAGATTGCCGACGGTATAGTCGAGCGTATTCAGCGCCTTATAGACCGGATGGATCTCCCCGGCCTTCAGGCCCTTTGCGGCCGCATAATCACCCAGCGGGCTGCCCTGAATAATATCGCCGTTATCTACCAGCACGCTGTTGGTGACTTCGCCGCGGGCGGCATTGATTAAACTTGCTGTGCGTACCAGACCGAACTTTTCGGTAGGCGTATCTTTGTAGTAATCAAAGTCCATCATATTGCTGTGCAGATCGGTCGTTTCCATGATCCGCAGGTCAACGGTGGCCGCATTAACGCTGGCGGCAATCAGCGTTGCCAGAAGCGTTGCGCTAAACTTAATCATGTTGGAATATCCTTTTTTGAGCTAAGCCACAAAGGGCAATGTATATACAGACTGTTGCTTACAATTTTGTGAAGTCTGCCAGAAAATGAGGCCATTAAACCGGAAATGCTTCACAGATAGCGCATCGCGGTGCAATGAGATATAAGTAAAACAATAGGTTAATTGCTCGTTGCAGCGCCGAGACACAACACGAGGTGGAGAATGTTAGAACAAATTTGCCAGCTGGCCCGGGAGGCCGGGGCCGCGATTATGCAGGTCTATGAGGGGGAGAAGCCGCTCGAAGCCACTCATAAGATCGATGATTCCCCAGTGACGGCGGCAGATCTTGCCGCACACGATATTATTTTGAAAGGGCTGAATGCGCTGACGCCGGAGATCCCCGTTCTGTCGGAAGAAGATCCTCAGTCGTGGGATACCCGTCAAAGCTGGCAGCGCTATTGGCTGGTGGACCCGTTAGACGGCACCAAAGAGTTTCTGAAGCGTAACGGCGAGTTCACGGTGAATATCGCGCTTATCGAAGGCGGGAAGGCGGTGATGGGCGTGGTGTTCGCGCCTGTGCTGAAGGTCATGTACAGCGCGGCGGAAGGAAAGGCCTGGAAGGAAGAGTGCGGCGTTCGCAACCAAATTCACGTGCGGGACGCTCGTCCACCGCGTGTGGTGGTGAGCCGTTCCCACGCCGCCAGCGACAGCGAGCTGAAAGAGTATCTCCAGCAACTGGGGGAGCACCAGACCACGGCCATCGGTTCATCGCTGAAGTTCTGCCTGGTGGCCGACGGCCAGGCCCAGCTTTACCCGCGTTTTGGGCCGACCAACATTTGGGATACCGCCGCAGGGCATGCCGTGGCGGTTGCCGCCGGGGCGCATGTTCACGACTGGCAGGGCAAGCCGCTGGACTATACCCCGCGCGAGTCGTTCCTTAATCCCGGCTTCCGCGTCTCTATTTACTAAGCAGCCCCTGCAGCAGGCCAATCACCTGCTGCACTTCCTGCTGGGTTAACGGACCATCTTTGGCGAACTGCACCCGTCCTTCTTTATCCAGCACCACGATGGCCGAACCGCCCTGTTCCAGCTTCCACGCTTTAGCCGCGACGCCATTGCTGTCGACGATAAACTGCGACCACGGAAACTCTTTCTTATTGCTTTCAATGCTGCTGCGCACGAACATGCCGGTACCGACGATAGCGTCATCGGTATTCACGATAGTCGTGGTCTGGTACTTATCGTGCGGGAATTTCGCCGCTTTTATCGCCTCGACCATCGCCGCATTTTCTTCTTTTGCGCTCGAACGACCGGCAATATGCTGCAGGACTCTCACTTTTCCGGGGAGCTGCGCGCTATTCCAGTTTTTATAACTAAACTTATTGTTATCCAGCACCAGCTCGCCCTTATCGGTAATGCCAATAGGGGAAACCCGCTGGTTGTTTTCAAAGTTGTGGGCCGAGGCCATTAGCGGCAGCAGCAGAAGGGACAGCGCCAGCGTTCCGCGCAACGTCATAGGTGACTCCTTATTGTTGTTAGCAGGTGATCCGACCACTTGAGTCGATGATTTAAGCATATGTGGTGAATAAGCATCTGTCCCGCAATGAAAATGCCAGTTTGCGGGCTGACGCACATAACCCTGAAATTTGAAGGCTTACGCTGCCGTTTTTTACAATTAAATATATTGTTCTGCAACTTTGTAATCTTTTAGTAAAAAAACTTCTACACACTAGGTGACCTTCGATATCTGGACTATAGTTTTCGTGCACCAAACTTTTTCGCCTCATTTTGTCGAGCCAAATGTAGCTCGCAGAGGCGTTAACATGCAGGAGTAAAGAACAATGAAAATTTTCCAACGTTACAACCCCCTTCAGGTGGCGAAGTACGTGAAGATCCTGTTCCGTGGACGGTTGTATATTAAGGACGTTGGCGCTTTCGAATTTGATAAGGGCAAAATCCTTATCCCGAAGGTTAAGGATAAGCAGCACTACTCGGTGATGTCCGAGGTGAACCGCCAGGTTATGCGCTTGCAGGCGGATATGGGTTAAGCCCATAAAGCAAAGTAAATAAAACGGCCCCTGAAGGGGCCGTTAGTGTTTCTGGAGCTTGCTTACTGCTCCTGCGGCTCTTCACCGTCAGGCAGCTTTGGCGTCAACGCCACGGGCTTATTGTCAATACGCGTGACCAGCAGCTGGTCGATGCGGTAGTTATCAATATCCACCACCTCGAACTTGTAGCCGGAGAACTTCACCGAGTCGGTACGTTTCGGGATCTTACGCAGCATAAACATCATGAACCCGCCGATGGTTTCGTAGTTGCCGGACTGCGGGAATTCGTCGATATCCAGCACTCGCATGACGTCATCAATCGGCGTACCGCCTTCAACCAGCCATGAATTTTCGTCACGGGCAACGATTTGCTCTTCCATGCCCTGGCCGACCAGGTCGCCCATCAGCGTGGTCATCACGTCGTTCAGGGTGATGATGCCCACCACCAGCGCGTATTCATTCATAATCACCGCGAAGTCTTCACCGGCGGTTTTAAAGCTCTCCAGCGCTTCGGAGAGCGTCAACGTGTCTGGCACAATCAGGGCGTTACGCAGATGCACGCCGCTGTTAAGCGCCATACTCTGGTTGCCCAGCACGCGGTTCAGCAGCTCTTTGGAATCCACGTAGCCGACCACGTGGTCAATATCGCCATTACAGACCAGAAACTTGGAGTGCGGGTGTTCGGCGATGGTGGACTTCAGGCTTTGCTCGTCGGCGTGCAGGTCGAACCAAATCACGTTTTCGCGCGAGGTCATCGATGACGGCACGGTACGGGATTCCAGCTCAAACACGTTCTCAATCAGCTCGTGCTCCTGCTTACGCAGCACGCCCGCCAGAGCACCGGCTTCAAACACCGCATAAACGTCGTCGGACGTGATGTCGTCTTTACGCACCATCGGCAGCTTGAAGATACGGAAGATAACGTTCGCCAGGCCGTTGAAGAACCATACCAGAGGTCTGAAAATAAACAGACAGAAGCGCATCGGGTTGATAATACGCAAAGCAACCGTTTCGGGAGAAATCATACCGATGCGTTTCGGGGTGAGGTCTGCAAACAGAATAAACAGGCTGGTGACGAGGGTGAAGGAGATAATAAAGCTGAGCTGGTCGGCAAGCTCCGGGGACAGAAAGCGCTCCAGCAGCATTTTAAACGCCGGGGAGAAGGCCGCATCGCCGACGATACCGCCGAGAATAGCCACGGCGTTCAGCCCAATTTGCACCACGGTAAAGAACATGCCCGGCGTTTCCTGCATCTTCAGGACGCGCTGCGCGTTGACGTTGCCTTCATCGGCCAACAGTTTCAGTTTGATTTTACGAGAGGCGGCAAGCGAGATCTCAGAGATTGAGAAAAAGGCACTAATAGCAATAAGGATAAGTATTATCAAAATACTGTTTAACATAATTTATCTGGCTGTTGTGGCCAGGTCCTCGGAAGGGAAAAGTGGATAAATCAAAGGGGTCATACACAAGAATTGCCGGTCGCTTTTGTGAACGAGCCAGCAAATTCAACGGGTAGTATAGCGTAAGGAGGGGAGGTGCTGCCAGAGGCGGTTATTTAGCCGGCCGAAAGCGATATTTTTCTTCATCTGATTTTTGCTCAAGGGTGCCAACATTTGGCTTATCTTGCGGTGGAATCTGCCTGTCACTCTCCTGGAACTCTTTCCTTCTTTTGGCCACTCACCCGATTGGTTAGCCCACTATCAGGAGAGCGTTCACATGGTCAATTCCGTCACTTCCGCGCACAGGCATGCTGCGGAGCTTCCCCCCTTGCCGGAACATGGCGGCCACCGCCCTGCGTCGATGGCTTCCAGCACCTCTGTCGCCACTTCCGCCGCTGTTAGCGCGCACGAAAGCCTGCATTTTGTCGGCGATAGCGTTTATGGCTCGGCAAATGAGGCCGCTATTCATCACAAGCTCGGCGCGCTGTTTGGCAAGCATACCAGCGGTGATAACCATGCGGAAATGCACGCTCTGATTGAGTCGAGAACCCGCGAGCTGCACAAAATGGGGGAAACGCCGGCCTCCATTGAGTCGGTGCTAACCAAAGGCCATCAGCTGGACAGATTAGGGCAGGTGGCGCGAGGCGCGGTGAGGGCTATTCCGTTTGCTGTGGCATCCGTCGCCTACGACAAAGTGCCGATGCTAAGCGCTTTTGCCCACACGGCTGCAGAAATTGGCCTCCATGCCGGCCTGCAGTCCAGTATTGCCGACACTATCGGCACTACGTTGCTTAATCGCGCAACGGCGACCAGCCCCTGGCTGTCTGCTAAAGACAGCGACCTCCACCCGACGATGCGCGAAGCGGTAAAAGAGACAAAGCCTGACCTGATGACGACGGTGGCAGAAACCGGGCTGGCTATCCAGACCTATTCGGCACGCAATCTGGCGCGGCTGGCTACGGCTGCAACGCTCACGTATTTTGCCGGGCCGAAAGTGGCCGCAGAGGCCGATACCTGGCTTTCTGCCGGGGGAGGCCTGGTGGCCGGCGGCGCGATGAGCGCTATCCTTCATGCGGTGGATGAAAATAAGGGGCGGACGGGGCCGGAATATTTACTGGGGCGCAACGACTGGCAGCAGAAATTTACCGAGCTTAAAAATACGCATGTGGCGAGCCATACCTTAAAAAATGCCGCCCAGCGGGTAGCTAAGCTGCCCCTGGATATTGCGACAGATAGCCTCAAAGCGGCGGCAAACGTCATTTCTGCGCCTGGCTTAGGGAAAACCGCCATGCTTGCCGGCGGTTTTGCTGGCGTCATTGCTTTGCGCAGCGCCATTAGCGTGGCGCTTGCCAGCCACAGCATGAACGCCGCCTCGATAAGCGCCATTAGCCATGCGGCAAACGTTGTTGCCTCTGCGCCGGTATTCTTTGCTGTGCCGGCGGCAGAGATCGTAGCAGACGCGGTAGCGGACAAGATGACGCAAACGCTCCAGGAGAAGGTTCCTGCGGCGATTAACTCGGCCGCAGGCTGGGTTGGGCATCAGCTCCAGGCCGCTTTAAATCGCCAGCCAGCCGCCTCCCTTAATGCGGCTGAGCGGCAGGCATAAAGATCGCCTTCGCCAGGGGAACCGGTGGGTCCGTTAAGTCCACATACTGGCAGTCTATCGCGGAGTCTGATTATGCATATTAATTCTACGACGATACGCCCTTCGGGGATGTCGTCTCTGGCCAATACATCTGCTCCGGCAGCGGTGAAAACCGCTTCGCCCGGCCTGCACGCAAGCGATCTTAACGGCGATCTCAAAAATTGGGCCGCCGCTGCGCCTACGCCAGAAGAGGGCAAGGCGCGTGCCGCCGCGTGCAGCGAAATAATGAATAATTTTCAGTGCCATAACGAGACGTTAGATCTAAGCGAGCGTGGGTTGACGGCATTACCTGATGCGCTGGGGGGCGCTGACGCATCTCAAACATCTGAATTTGACGGGGAATCCGCTGCAGGCTTTTCCGGCCAAAGCGATTATGCAGCTAGGTTCGCTGCAAACCCTTCAGCTGGCGATGAATAAGGAAAACCACGGCGTGCCGTTTCGCCGCTCCCACGAACGCTTTGCCGATGAAGGCTACAAATTGCAGTTCTTTGCCCAGGGGAATAATCGTGCCCAGGTGATCCATCAGCCGCCTCGCCAAAAAACCGCGCTGTTCACGACCGACCTGGCGCCCTGCCTGGCGGCGATGATCGTGCAGGATGGGAAAAGCCTGGCGTTACATATGGATAACCCGCAGCGCAGTGGCTCCGGCGGCATTCCTCTGGAAGATATGCTGTCCCGGCATTTACACCCTTCGGCACGAAAAACGGAGGTATTTCTGGTGGGGGGCTAACGATCAGGGGTCGGCCGGTAATGTGCGGGCGATGCTGGCCGCGCTAAACAAGCACGGGGTGGCAGACAACATCAGCATGGCGAGCCTGGGGAACGGGCATACATCGGCGACGCTTGATGTGAATAATCAGAAGGCCTGGGTCGGCTTTGGCTAACAACGCTAAAGATAAAGCCAGTCGCTGACTGGCTTTGATGAGAAAACTTACTGAGGCGGCAGGCAAACCCCGATTCCGCCGATGCCGCAGTAGCCTTGCGGATTTTTATACAGATACTGCTGGTGGTCGTCTTCTGCGTAATAGAACGGGCCCGCGTTGGCAATTTCTGTCGTGACCTTACGCTTATCGCCAGCCGCATCCATCGCAGCCTGGAAACGCTCAAGGCTGGCGCGCGCGGCTTTATCCTGCTCCGGCGTCAGCGGGTAAATGGCGGAGCGATACTGGGTCCCGACGTCACCGCCCTGGCGCATGCCCTGAGCCGGATCGTGATTTTCCCAGAACACCTGCAGGAGCTGCCCGTAGCTGACCACTTTCGGATCGTAAACCACCCGCACGGCTTCCGCGTGGCCGGTCTGACCGCTGCACACTTCACGGTAGGTTGGGTTTGGCGTATAGCCGCCGCTGTAGCCCGCTGCCGTGCTGTAAACCCCGGGAATTTCCCAGTACAAACGCTCAACGCCCCAGAAACATCCCATCGCAAAGAGCGCGACTTCCATCCCATCTGGTACATTGGTCATTGAGTGTTCGTTAACCGCGTGAAGCGTGGCTACCGGCATCGGCGTATTGCGCCCTGGCAGGGCATCAGCCTGCGCCACAGAGTGAGTTTTTTCGAACAATGGCATGGTGTTGGATCTCCCGAAAATCGGCAAAAAAGCGAGCGGTTGTCATCAGTCGTGCAATTTCAGACAATACACGCAGGTTAGAGACTACATTACATATAAGAAATATTTAGGCTAGTGAGTTATTTTCAACCCTTAATGTTAGGGTTTTGTTAATCCGCGGAGCGGTAACGACGTTTCCTTCCAGGGGTGGAAACAAGGATATTCAGGAGAAAGCGTGCCAGTAATCCGTACTTTATGTATTACAAGCCTGTGTGTGGCGAGCGCATGGGCCAACGCCGCGAGCGTGCGTTTGCAGGTTGAGGGGCTCAGCGGCGAACTGCAAAAAAACGTCCGTGCGCAGTTGTCTACCATTAGCAGCGACGAAGTGACGCCGGATCGCCGCTTTCAGGCACGCGTCGACGATGCGATTCGCGCGGGACTTAAGGCGCTTGGCTACTACGAGCCAACCATTAATTTCACATTGCAGCCGCCTCCGCAAAAAGGGGGCCGCCAGGTTCTGCTTGCTAAAGTTGATGCCGGGCAGCCGATCTTGATTGGCGGCACCGACGTGATTTTGCGTGGCGGAGCGCGCACCGATAAAGACTATCTGGCGCTGCTGCCGACGCGGCCAAAAATTGGCACCGTCCTTGACCATGCGGACTACGATAACTTTAAAAAAGGCCTCTCCGGCATTGCGCTGCGCAAAGGCTATTTCGACAGCGATTTCCGTAAAAGCCAGCTGGGTGTTTCTCTTGAGAGGCACCAGGCTTTCTGGGATATCGACTATGACAGCGGCGAGCGCTACCGTTTTGGCGCGGTGACCTTTGAAGGGTCGCAGATTCGCGAAGAGTACCTGCAAAACCTGGTGCCTTTTAAGCAGGGGGACTATTACCAGTCAAGCGATCTGGCCGAGCTGAACCGTCGCCTGTCGGCCACGGGCTGGTTTAACTCCGTCGTGGTGGCGCCCGAGTTTGAAAAATCCCGCCAGACGAAAGTGCTGCCGCTGCAGGGCGTGGTGACGCCGCGCACCGAGAATACCATTGAAACCGGTGTGGGTTACTCCACGGACGTTGGGCCGCGCTTAAAGGCGAGCTGGAAAAAGCCGTGGATGAACTCCTATGGCCACAGCCTGACGACCAGCACCAGCCTCTCCGGGCCTGAGCAGACGCTCGACTTCAGCTATAAAGTGCCGCTGTTAAAAAGTCCTCTTGAGCAGTATTACCTGGTGCAGGGCGGTTTTAAGCGCACCGATCTCAACGACACCAAATCAGACTCCACCACCGTGGCGCTCTCCCGCTATTGGGATATGTCGAGCGGCTGGCAGCGTGCGGTGAACCTGCGCTGGAGCCTCGACCACTTTACACAGGCGGACGTCACCAACACGACGATGCTGCTTTATCCGGCGTCAGCCTGAACCGTACTCGCTCCCGCGGCGGCCTGATGCCCACGTGGGGCGACTCTCAGCGCTATTCGATCGATGTCTCCAATACGACCTGGGGCTCAGATGTTGATTTCGGCGTATTCCAGGCACAAAACGTCTGGATCCGCTCGCTGTACGAGAAGCATCGCTTTGTGGTGCGCGGCAACCTCGGGTGGATAGAAACCAATAACTTTAAAAAAAGTGCCGCCGGACCTGCGCTTCTTCGCCGGGGGTGACCGCAGCATTCGCGGCTATAAATACAAATCTATTTCGCCAGAAGACAGCAACGGCAAGCTAACCGGCGCCTCGAAGCTGGCGACCGGATCGCTGGAGTACCAGTACAACGTGAGCGGAAAATGGTGGGGCGCGGCGTTCGTTGACTCTGGTGAAGCGGTGAACGACATCAAACGAAGCAACTTCAAAACCGGCGCGGGCGTTGGCGTGCGCTGGCAGTCCCGGTCGGGCCTATCAAGCTCGATTTTGCGGTACCGGTAGGTGACAAGGAAGAGCACGGATTACAGTTTTACATCGGTTTGGGGCCTGAACTATGAGTCGCTGGAAGAAAATAAGCCTCGCGGTGCTGGCTGTCATTGTGCTGCTCATCGCGGCGGTAGGTTTGCTGGTCGGCACCACGCCGGGCCTGCATCTGTTGTTTAAAGGCGCTAATCGTTGGGTGCCGGGGCTGAATATTGCTCAGGTTGAGGGCGGGTGGCGAAATCTCACGCTAAAAAATCTGCGCTATGAGCAGCCGGGCGTTGCGGTACGGGCTGGCGAGGTTCATCTCGCCGTCGAGCTTAACTGCCTGTGGCACAGCAGCCTGTGCGTAGATGATTTCTCGCTGAAAGAGGTGGATGTCGCGGTCGACACGAAGAAAATGCCGCCGTCTGCGCCGGTCCAGGAAGAGGAGAGCGGTCCGCTGAACCTCTCCACGCCGTATCCGATTACTCTCAGCCGCGTGGCGCTGAACAACGTCAACGTGAAAATCGATGACACCACCGTTTCGGTGATGGATTTCTCCAGCGGGCTGAGCTGGGAGCAGCGCAACCTGACGCTGACGCCTACCCACCTGGAAGGCCTGCTGATTGCCCTGCCGAAGGCAGCGCAGGTGGCAAAAGAAGAGATTGTTGAGCCGAAGATCCAGAACCCACAGCCGGAAGAAGCGCCGCTGGGCGAAACGCTGAAAAAGTTGTTTGAGAAGCCGCTGCTGCCGGAAATGACCGACGTTAACCTGCCGGTAAATCTGAATATTCAGGAATTTCGCGGGGCGCGGCTGCGCCTGACCGGCGACACCGACCTGACGGTCAACTCGCTGCTGCTCAAAGTAAGCAGCATCGACGGTAACCTGAAGCTGGATGCGCTGGATGTGGACTCCTCTCAGGGGCTGGTGAACGCCACGGGCAGCGCACAGCTGCGCGATAACTGGCCGGTAGATCTGACGCTGAACAGCACGCTGAATCTCGATCCGCTGAAAGGCGAAAAGGTGAAGATGACGGTTGGCGGTGCGCTGCGGAACGAGCTGAAAGTGGGCGTCAATCTTTCCGGACCGGTTGGCTTACAGCTCAATGCTAACGCCAGACTGGCCGAGGCAGGGTTACCGCTGAACGTCGAGCTCGACAGTAAGCAGCTGTACTGGCCGCTGACCGGCGAAAAGCAATATCAGGCCGATAATCTTAAGCTTCGCCTGACCGGCAAAATAACCGACTACAAGCTCGCCTTTAGCACCGCCGTGAAGGGCGATCAGGTTCCGCCTGCCACCATCACGCTGGACGGTAAAGGTAACGAGCAGCAGTTCAGCCTCGATAAGCTGCGGGTTGCCGCGCTGCAGGGCAACACGGACCTGAAAGCGCTGGTGGACTGGAGCAAAGCTATTAGCTGGCGCGGGGAGTTAACCCTTGCCGGGATCAACACCGCGAAACAGTTTCCTGACTGGCCCGCAAAGCTTGACGGTAATATCAAAACGCGCGGCAGCCTGTATGGCGGAAGCTGGCAGCTGGATATTCCTGAGCTGAAGCTTGCCGGTAACGTGAAGCAGAATAAGGTCAACGTTCAGGGCACCCTGCAGGGCAACAATTACATGCAGTGGAAGGTTCCGGGGCTGCATCTGGAGCTGGGCCGCAATACCGTGGACGTTAAAGGGGAGCTGGGTGAGAAAGAGCTGAACCTGGACGCCAACATTAATGCACCGAACCTGGACAACGCCCTGCCGGGGCTTGGCGGTACGGCGAAAGGCGTCGTGAAGATCCGCGGTGACGTGAAAGCCCCGCAGATGCTGGCTGACCTGACGGCAAACGGCCTGCGCTGGCAGGAACTGACGATTGCCCGCGTGCTGCTGAAAGGTGACGTGAAATCGGCCGACCAAATCGCCGGTAACCTCAACCTGCGCGTTGAGCGCGTCGCTCAGCCGGGCATAAATGTTGACCTCGTCACTCTGGACGCTAAAGGGGATGAGAAACAGCATCAGCTCCAGCTGCGTATCCAGGGGGAGCCCGTTTCCGGGCGTCTTAACCTGAGCGGCAGCTTTGACCGCAATGAAGAGCGCTGGCGCGGTAAGCTAAGCGATACTCGCTTTGATACGCCGGTTGGACCGTGGGCGCTCAACCGTGAGCTGGCGCTGGACTTCCGCAATAAAGAACAGAAAATCGCCATTGGCCCGCACTGCTGGGTAAACCCGAACGCCGAGCTTTGCGTGCCGCAAACTATCGACGCCGGAGCGAAAGGCCGCGCGGTGGTTAACCTTAATCGCTTCGATCTGGCCATGCTCAAACCGGTTATGCCGGCGGATACTCAGGCCAGCGGCGTGTTTACCGGCAAGGCTGACGTAAGCTGGGACAGCGAGGCCGGGGGCCTGCCTCAGGGCCAGGTAACGCTCAGCGGGCGCGGGGTGAAGGTGGCGCAGGCCGTCAACGGCAATACTTTGCCGGTAGCCTTCGACACGCTGAATCTCAATGCTGACCTGAACAATAACCGCGCCCAGCTTGGCTGGCTGGTGAAGGTGGCGAATAACGGGCAGTTTGATGGTCAGGTTCAGATTACTGACCCGCAGGGGAGACGTAACCTCGGCGGCAACGTTAACGTTCGCAACTTCTCTCTGGCCATTGTCAACGCTATCTTCTCGAAGGGGGAAAAGGCGGACGGCACGCTGAACGCTAACCTGCGCCTGGGAGGGAACCTCGAGCGGCCGCAGATGTTCGGTCAAATGCAGCTTAACGGCCTCGATGTCGAAGGTAACTTCATGCCGTTCGATATGCAGCCGAGCCAGGTTGCCATGAACTTCAACGGGATGAACTCCACGCTGCAGGGCGTGGTGCGGACGAAACAGGGGCAGATTGTGTTAAGCGGCGATGCCGACTGGGCACAGATCGACAACTGGCGCGCGCGCATTGCCGCGAAGGGCAGCAAGGTGCGCATTACTGTCCCTCCGATGGTGAGGCTGGACGTCTCGCCGGATATCGAGTTTGTGGCGACGCCGAGCCTGTTTACTCTTAACGGAAACGTGGACGTGCCGTGGGCGCGTATTGTGGTGCATGACGTGCCGGAAAGCGCCGTCGGCGTCTCCAGCGACGAAGTGATGCTGGACAAAGAGCTCAAGCCGGTCAATCCAAAATCCACGGCGATCCCTGTTAACAGCAATTTGACGATTCACGTTGGCAACGACGTGCGGCTCAATGCCTTTGGCCTGAAGGCGCGCCTGACGGGTGACCTGAAAATGGTTCAGGACAAACAGGGGCTGGGGCTGAACGGCCAGATAAGCATTCCTCAGGGGCGTTTCCACGCCTACGGTCAGGATCTTATCGTCCGTAAAGGCGATCTGCTGTTCTCCGGCCCGCCGGACAACCCGTACCTGAATATTGAGGCTATTCGCAACCCGGACGCGACCGAAAACAACGTTACGGCCGGCGTGCGCGTCACCGGCCCGGCCGATGAGCCAAAAGCCGAGATATTCTCTGACCCGGCGATGTCGCAGCAGGAAGCCTTGTCCTACCTGCTTCGCGGCCAGGGTTTGAGTACGTCTGGCAACGATGGCGACGCGATGACCTCAATGCTTGTCGGTCTGGGGGTTGCACAAAGTGGTCAGGTTGTGGGTAAAATCGGCGAGACGTTTGGCGTAAGCAATCTGGCGCTTGATACCGCAGGGGTAGGGGATTCCTCTCAGGTGGTGGTGAGCGGCTATGTCTTGCCGGGTCTACAGGTTAAGTATGGCGTAGGTATTTTTGACTCTCTGGCGACGTTAACGCTACGTTATCGTCTGATGCCTAAGCTGTATCTGGAAGCGGTGTCTGGCGTAGATCAGGCACTAGATCTGCTCTATCAGTTTGAGTTTTAGCAATGCGAATATTTGTTTACGGCAGTTTACGACGCAAACAAGGCAACAGCCACTGGATGACTAACGCCCAGTGGCTGGGCGACCACACGCAGGAAAACTACGTGTTGTATAGCCTTGGGCATTATCCAGGCGCCGTGCCGGGAGAGGGAGTGGTCTCGGGGGAAGTCTACCGGATAGATGCCTCCACCCTTTCCGAGCTTGACGCGCTGCGCACCAAAGGGGGTGAATACAGCCGTCAGCTGATTCAGACGCCTTACGGCGGCGCGTGGATGTACGTTTACCAGCGTCCGGTGGAGGGGTTAACCCGCATCGATAGCGGTAACTGGCTGGATCGAGAAAAGCACTAAGCACACCTAAGCGGCCACGCCAACACGTGGTCCTCTTTTACCTGCCCGCCACCCGGTGAGGTGAGCGACAGAAACAAAAACACCGCCTTCAGGCGGTGTTTTTTCTTTCGGACTGGCTAACTTACTTCTTAGCAGCGCGTTCGAAAGAGGCGATGATTTCAGCTTTAGCCGCTTCGGCGTTGTCCCAGCCGTCAACTTTCACCCATTTGCCTTTCTCGAGATCTTTGTAGTGCTCGAAGAAGTGAGTGATCTGCGCTTTCAGCAGTTCTGGCAGGTCGTTCACGTCTTTAATGTGATCGTACTCTTTGCTCAGTTTGGTGTGCGGAACGGCAACCAGCTTCGCATCTTCGCCAGACTCATCGGTCATTTTCAGAACGCCAACTGGACGGCAACGGATCACGCTACCTGGCTCCAGTGGGTACGGCGTTGGGACCAGTACGTCAACCGGGTCACCGTCCAGAGACAGGGTGTGGTTGATGTAGCCGTAGTTGCACGGATAGAACATCGCAGTGGACATGAAACGGTCAACAAACAGCGCGCCGCTCTCTTTGTCTACTTCGTATTTGATTGGGTCAGCGTTAGCAGGGATTTCGATAACAACGTAGATATCTTCCGGCAGATCTTTACCCGCTGGGACGTTGAGTAAGCTCATGTCTGTTTCCTTTAACCTGGTGTATTTCAAGTGCCCGATATTATAGCCAACTGCGGTTAAATGTCTTTTGCTGTTTTTGGACAGTTGCCCTTCTGAGCGCCTAAACCCTCCTTTTCAGGTCTGCCCCGCGTCAAATAACCTATTGGCCACGGCTGGGGCAAACACTACCGCAACAAGCACTTAACGAGCATCAATAACGCAAACTGGTTAAACATTTTCCGAAAATTGCCGATAACACGCAGACGACTCTATTCATTCGCCATCGTTAAACCGGGAATTAAGCATGTTGAGAAATTTGTCGATTCGCACGGGGCTGCTGACGCTGTTAGCGGTTATGACGTTCCTGCTGTTGGTTGTAAGCGGCATCGGCATTTATGCCTTGCAGCAAAGTTCCTCTTCTCTGGAGCGTATTAACCGCCTTCAGGGGGAGCAAATGGTGCGCCTTAGCGATGGTTATATTCTGCTGCTTCGTGCCCGCAACGGGGCCAGCCAGGCGGTACGCCAGATGGAAATCGGCATGCTGGACGATGCAACAAAAGCCACGAAAAACATCGCCGGAGAAGTTAGCCTGGCGCAGCAAAACCTCAAATCCGTTATCGACAGCGGCGTGAATGACGACCAGGGCAACGCCCTGCTTGCCAGCCTTGCGCAAAGCTTTGGCGCCTATCAGGCGCAGGGGATTACCCCGATGCTGGCCGCGCTGCAGAAACAAAGCCCGGATGACTATTACGATCTGCTGGAAAAAAGTCTGATCCCGTTAGGATTGAAGTTTGATAATGACGTCCAGGCGTTCCAGCGCTGGGGGGAAATCCGGGGTAACAGCGAAGTCGCTGCCGTTCAGCTGCACAAAAAAATTGTCCTCGGCTTTATTATTCTCGCCGCGCTGCTGACCGCCGCGATTATTGTGCTGGTCTGGCTGGCGCTGCGTCACCTGCTGCTGAAGCCGCTGGATGAGGCCATTCATCAGCTGGAGTATGTGGCCGAAGGGGACTTAACCCAGCCGCTGCCGCAAACGGGCAATAATGAATTTGGCCGTCTGGCCAGCGCGATTGTGGCGATGCGAACGTCGCTGGTAGACTCGGTAAGCCGCGTTCGTGATGCCTCTTCCCAGATTGATACCGGCAGCCGTGAACTGGCTGCAGGCAACCTCAATCTCTCCCAGCGCACGGAAGCTACGGCAACGTCGCTGGAGGAAACGGCGGCAAGCATGGAGCAGATTACCGCGACGGTAAAACAAAACGCCGACAACGCCGAGCAGGCCCACAAGCTGGCGAAAGTGGTCTCCGATACCGCCGATCGCGGCAGCGAAATGGTTTGCTACGTGATTGAAAAAATGCGCGACATTTCCGGCAGCGCAGGGCGTATCGCTGACATCCTCAGCGTTATCGACGGTATCGCTTTCCAGACCAATATCCTGGCGCTTAACGCCTCTGTTGAAGCGGCCCGTGCGGGTGAGCAGGGGCGTGGTTTTGCCGTGGTGGCCGGTGAAGTTCGCACTCTGGCAAGCCGCAGCGCCGAAGCGGCGAAAGAGATCCGCACGCTAATTACCGCCTCTCAGACCCACGTGGGCGAGGGCGGCGAGCTGGCGCAGCAGGCCGGGGAAACCATGGATGAAATTGCCGAAGAAATTATGCGCATGACTAAGCTGGTTCGGGAGATTGCCAATGCCTCTAACGAACAGAGCCACGGTATCGAGCAGGTGAATATTGCGGTAAGCCAGATGGATGAGGCGGCGCAGCAGAATGCGGCATTAGTCGAGCAGTCTACCGCCGCGACACATTCGCTGGAAGAGCAGTCTCAGCAGCTGGTGGCCGCTATGGCCTCGTTCCGCTATTAAGGCTGGCGTAACGCCTCTCCCTTTAAAGGAGAGGCGTGTCAGGCTGATAAATCAGGCGTCCGGGTATTCGCGAATAAAACGCTCAACGTCATCGACCATATGCTTAGTGCCGACGAAGAACGGGCGGCGCTGATGCAGGGTGGTTGGGATGATATCCAGAATTCTCTCTTTACCGTCGCTGGCCTTACCGCCGGCCTGTTCCGCCAGGAACGCCATCGGGTTACCTTCATACAGCAAACGCAGCTTACCTTCCGGGTGGCTTGCGGTACTTGGGTAGAGATAAATTCCGCCCTTCAGCAGGTTACGGTGGAAGTCCGCCACCAGGGAGCCAATATAGCGCGAGGTGTACGGGCGCTTGCTGGCGGTATCTTCTTCCTGGCAGAACTTAATGTACTTCTTCACGCCGTTCGGGAACTTAATGTAGTTGCCTTCGTTGATGGAGTAAGTGTTGCCTCTCTCCGGGAAGCGCATACGCTCCTGGCTCAGGCAGAACACGCCGAGAGAAGGGTCGTAGGTGAAGGCGTGCACGCCGCAGCCGGTGGTGTAAACCAGCATGGTCGATGAACCGTAAACCACATAGCCTGCGGCAACCTGCTGATTGCCCGGCTGGAGGAAATCCTCCTCGGTGACCGGCGTGCCGACCGGCGTAATGCGGCGGTAGATAGAGAAGATGGTGCCAACGGAGACGTTGACATCGATGTTAGAAGAGCCGTCAAGCGGGTCCATCAGCACGACATATTTGGCCTGCTCAGCGCCTTCAAAGACCACGATCTCGTCTTCTTCTTCGGAGGCGATACCGGCCACAATGCCGCGCGCTTTCAGCGCTGCCTTGAGTTTTTCGTTCGCAAACAGGTCGAGCTTCTGCTGCTCTTCGCCCTGCACGTTTTCGGCACCGCTCGCCCCCAGGATATCGACCAGTCCGGCCTTGTTGATATCGCGGTGGATGATTTTAGCGCCCAGCTTTATTGCCGACAGTAAAGCCGTGAGCTCACCGGTAGCATGAGAGAACTCATGCTGCTTTTCGACAATAAATTCACCTAACGTTTTCATAACACTTTCCCTGCATCATATGTTGGATAAAGCGATCGCAACAATCTTAACAAACTTTCAAAAAGTCGCGCACAGGTGAATCGCGCCAGCAAGATAAGGAATATCCTGAAATGCGTTTCGTCCCCGGAGCCATGCGGTTAGAATGTGCGCCAAACCAAGAAAGGAAATTCCTATGCGCATTCATATTCTAGGGATCTGTGGCACCTTTATGGGCGGTCTGGCGATGCTGGCACGCTCTTTAGGGCATGAAGTGACCGGCTCCGACGCCAACGTTTACCCGCCGATGAGCACGCTGCTTGAAGAACAGGGTATCTCGCTAATTGAAGGTTATGACGCCAGCCAGCTGGCTTCGCACCCGGATCTGGTGATTATCGGCAACGCGATGACGCGCGGAAACCCGTGCGTGGAAGCCGTGCTGGAGCAGGGCATTCCGTATATGTCCGGCCCTCAGTGGCTGCACGATTTTGTGCTGCGCGATCGCTGGGTGATTGCGGTTGCGGGGACGCACGGCAAAACCACGACGGCCGGCATGGCCACCTGGATTCTTGAAGCCTGCGGCTATAAGCCAGGCTTTGTTATTGGCGGCGTTCCGGGCAACTTTGACGTTTCCGCTCGCCTGGGCGACAGCCCCTTCTTCGTGATTGAAGCCGATGAATATGACTGTGCGTTCTTCGACAAGCGTTCCAAATTTGTGCATTACTGCCCAAGAACGCTGATCCTCAACAACCTTGAGTTCGATCACGCCGATATCTTTGACGACCTGAAAGCTATTCAGAAGCAGTTCCACCACCTGGTGCGCATCGTTCCGGGCCAGGGCAAAATTATCTGGCCGGAAAACGACGCTAACCTTAAGCAAACGCTGGCGATGGGCTGCTGGAGCGAGCAGGAGCTGGTCGGTGAGCAGGGCCACTGGCAGGCCAAAAAGCTCACGACCGACGCTTCCCAGTGGGAAGTTTATCTCGACGGGGAGTGCGTGGGCACCGTGAACTGGCAGCTAGTGGGCGAACACAACATGCACAACGGCCTGATGGCGATTGCCGCCGCCCGCCATGTTGGTGTGACCCCGGCTGACGCCGCCCAGGCGCTGGGGAGCTTTGTCAACGCCCGCCGCCGTCTTGAACTGCGCGGCGAAGCGAATGGCGTAACGGTTTACGACGACTTCGCGCATCACCCGACGGCGATCCTGGCAACGCTGGCCGCCCTGCGCGGTAAAGTGGGCGGCACCGCCCGCATCCTGGCCGTGCTGGAGCCCCGCTCTAACACCATGAAAATGGGGATCTGCAAAGACGATCTCGCCCCGTCGCTTGGGCGCGCGGATGAAGTTTTCCTGCTCCAGCCGCAGCATATTCCCTGGCAGGTAGCGGAAGTCGCCGAAGCCTGCGTGCAGCCAGCTTACTGGAGCGCGGATGTGGATACGCTGGCGGAGATGGTGGTGAAAACGGCGCAGCCGGGCGACCACATTCTGGTCATGAGCAACGGCGGTTTCGGCGGTATTCATCAGAAGCTGCTGGATGGCCTGGCGAAGAAAGCTAAACAGCAGAACGAAAACGCTTTTTAAGCGAGTCAGCCGGATACAAAAAGGGCGCACCTCAGGGTACGCCCTTTTTCTTTAGTAGAGTTCCGGAGCTTTAGGATCTGGCCCGTAACGGTTGATGGCAGGCGTGCCGTCCTGGCAGTTGAACGCCAGAATGATCAGCCAGCCAACAATCGGGATTAACAGCAGCAGCAGCCACCAGGCAGAGCGATCGGTGTCATGCAGGCGACGGAACTGCACTGCCCAGAGCGGCAGGAAAATCAGAACGCTATAAATCGTGGTAAACGCCCCTTCATCTTTATAAATGTGCAGCCCAAGCATCTTATCCAGCACGCTTAGCACCGCCGCCAGAACGAAATTCACCAGATGGAACATCCAGTACTCTTTGCGGCGCGCCCGTCCGCCAAACCCAATATAATTGCTTAATACTTTGAAATACCAATCCATTTAAGCCCTGCCTTGATTATCCGACAATCACCTCAACGGTAAGCGATCGATTCAAGGATAGACGCGAATACATTGGCCGTAAATCGTTGTTGTGATGAATATTCTTAACTCTTTCTAAACCGCTCATCGCGGCCATGAGGCTCGTCTAAATCTTGAGCCGGGCCGATGGAAATAATGCCCGTCGGGTTGAGGGTTTTATGGCTGCAATAATAGTGAGTACGGATATGCGGGAAACTCACCGTTTCACGAACGCCGGGGAGCTGGTAAATATCGCGCAGGAAGCCGTAAAGATTCGGGTAGTCGCTGATACGGTATTTATCGCACTTGAAGTGGGTGACGTACACCGGATCAAAGCGCACCAGCGTAGTCCACAGGCGAATATCCGCTTCGGTAAGCTGTTGGCCGGTTAAGTAACGATGTTGTCCGAGGAGTTGCTCCAGGCGTGCCAGGGAAATAAAGAGTTTCTCCACGGCGTCGTCATAGGCTTCCTGAGAGGTGGCAAAACCTGCTTTGTAGACGCCGTTGTTCACGGTGTCATAAATCCAGCCGTTCAGCTCATCGATCTCGCTTTTTAAGGCATCAGGGTAATAATCCCCCGCTCGCGCGCCCAGGGCATCAAAGGCCGTATTAAACATGCGAATGATTTCCGCAGACTCATTGCTGACAATCGTCCGGTTTTTCTTATCCCAGAGGACAGGAACGGTCACTCGCCCGGTGTAATGAGGATTGGCCTGCAGGTAAAGCTGATAAAGGAAGTCATGGTGATAAAGCGTATCGCCGGTGGCCTCCGGGAAATCCTTCGCAAATGTCCAGCCGTTTTGCAGCATCAGCGGGTTGACGACGGAAACAGAGATAAATGGCTCCAGGCCTTTGAGCTTGTGAACGATCAGCGTGCGGTGCGCCCACGGACAGGCGAGAGAAACGTACAGATGGTAGCGGTCTTTCTCAGCGGCAAATCCCTCTTTTCCCGTTGGGCCAGCGGAACCGTCTGCGGTGAGCCAGTTACGGAAGGCGGATTCCGAACGTTTAAAGCGGCCGCCGGTCGATTTTGTGTCGTACCAGACGTCATGCCAGACGCCGTCGATGAGTTGTCCCATTTTTTCTGCTCCTCAATAGCAAAAAAGCGAAGACAGAGTCTTCGCTTTTTCGGTGTTCATCAATAGAGAACCCTTACCACTTCTTATTCAGCACGCGGTCGAGGCTGATTGCGCCAGGGCCGAAGACTGCCAGCAGCAGGTAGCCACCCGCGATGGTAAAGTTCTTCATAAACATAATGGAGTTTACGCCTTCAGCGAAGTTGCTGTGGAACAGGAACGCCGTCAGCAGGGTAAACAGCGCGGTGATCAGCGCGGTGGTGCGGGTCAGCAGGCCGAACAAAATAGCCAGACCGCCGCCGAACTCAAGCAGGATGGTCAGCGGCAGCAGTGCGCCCGGCACGCCCATCGCCTCCATGTACTGCTGGGTTCCCGCGTAGCCGGTGATTTTTCCCCAGCCCGCAGTGATAAACAGGATTGGCATCAGAATACGAGCAACCAGTACGCCAACATCTTCTAATTTTTTCATTTTACTCTCCAGCGGTTCTTTTTTTCCGGCATTCTTTGCCAGGACTTAAAAGGGGCGCAAACTCCAGCGGTTACCGGTGCTTGCCGTCGATGGAGAGGATAATAGACGGGGTGAAAAAGGATTGTTAGCAAGGAAAACTGTCTAAGTTCTTCAAATATCCTGAGGAAACTAAGCGGGAAAAATGAAAACCACGAGGTGAAAAGGGCTTGGGTGATGAAAAAAACACCGCTTAAAGCGGTGTTTATATTGCTAACAAAGAGGGAAAAA
Organism: Cedecea lapagei; assembly: GCF_900635955.1. Lineage (GTDB taxonomy): Bacteria > Pseudomonadota > Gammaproteobacteria > Enterobacterales > Enterobacteriaceae > Cedecea > Cedecea lapagei. The sequence goes on along the minus strand of NZ_LR134201.1, from coordinate 4,061,204 downwards.
GCGTGGTTTTTCCCTCTTTGTGGTAAGCAGCCGAAAATCAACGAATTGATTTTCCTGGTTTATTTATAGGTGCTATCTGATGCTTCTTCTCTTTATTGAAGTTTGTCATCAGCCTGAACACCGCTTAAAGCGGTGTTCGAGTTTACGTGTTTCTAATTGAGCGTATTACGAATAAGCCGCCAGGTACTCCAGGCGCCAAATCCCCGTTTTGCCCAGCGCATAAACCGGCCCGGATGCCTCACCGTCCAGATAGCCAACACGCTACTGGCTATCATGGCGTAGCTGCGCAGGCTGAGCAGCGTGTTCCAGCCGCGATCGTAAGGGCTAGTGACCTGTAGCCAGTCGCGCCTTGCCGCGCTAAGATCAAGCCGCTGCTGCTGAACCTGGCTAAGCAGATACGCTTTACGCTTTGTACGATCCGCATCGCTCATTACTTATCCTCTTCCAGCAAAGCCCTGTCATTCTCCAGCTCGCGCCGGGTATGGCGTAGCAGGGTGGATTGACGGGATTTTCGCAGCGTCCAAATACCGCCAATCAGCGCCAGCGACAGCAGCACGGCCGTGGTAGCAATCATGGCGTTAAGGCGATACTGGGCATCAACGGCCCAGATAATCAGGACCATCAGGCTCATCAAGCCAAACGCGGCGAACAGCATGGTCAGGCCGAGCATCAGCAGCAGCTGTACGAGGTGGGCTTTTTCCTCTTCCAGCTCGACCACCGCAAGGCGAAGGCGCGTTTCGACCATCCCAACCAGAATGGTGACCAGCCGCTGACCTATGCCGAGCACGCTTTTGCCCGGCCCCTGGCTTTGGTGAGAATCAGCCATCTTAACGACGGGCCAGCAGCACGCCCAGCACGACGCCTACCGCCGCACCAATCCCCACGCCGGTCCACGGATTCTCGCGAACGTAATCATCCGCTTTCGAGGCCGCCTCACGCGTTTGCCTGGCGATCGCGTCGCTGGCATCACCGAGGCGGTCACGGCTCTCTTTCAGCGCTTTTTCCGCTTTGTTACGCAATTTGTCCAGTTCGGTTTTCGACTTGTCCGTGGAAGCACTCAGGACTTCTTCAAGGGTATCTGCCAGGGATTTCAACTCAGCGCGTAAATGTTCTGACGTAGTATCTTTTGACATAGTTCTCTCCGAGTGTTTGGGGTGGATCCTTAAAGTCTGCGACTACACAATCAGTAATCACGCTTCTCTAAAGCTTTGAGGCTATCTTCCGCTTCTGCAAGTTTCTTTTTGCGTTTGGTGATTTTTTCCGCGTCACCCTTCTGGCGGGCTTCGATAAGATCGGCTTTGCGCTCTTCGATTTCCGCTTTCTGTTTGGCGATTTTCTTTTGGTGTTCAGCGCGCAGGCTCGCGTCGCTACAGTTTTCGCGAACTTCGCTGAGGGCTTTTTTCAGGCCATCAATACGGTGCTGATTATTGTGTTTTTCCGCATAGCCAATCTCGCGTTGAATATCCTGCTCTTTTTCGCTGCAAAGGGTATTAGCCTGCGCGGCAGAGGTCAGGGTGAGTAAAGCAAGAGCCAGTACGGTGCGGTAATTCATGGTGTAACCTTCCATTGTAAGACGAAGCATAAAAGTATCAGACGATCATACTTTATGCTTCGGTCCTGGTATTGAGAAAAGCGCCATTCAACGGCGATAAAAACAGGTAAAGCATAGTCATGAATCGACCAGAAACCCAGAAGATGATAGCAAATTCAGACTAAAAGAAGGGAGACTAGCCGAGGTGATTGTGGTCTGGCCGCAGAATAGAGAGCCAGGCGAGCGCGTCTTTATCGCCCTCCTGCTGGGCAATCACGTAGCCTTGCGGCAGCGTGCGATTCAGCACCTCTTTCGCCGCCTCGCTCTGGGCGCTGGAATCAAACGTCACCAGCAGCGTGTTGTTGAGCGGCGTAATGCTTTTGAAGCGTATACCGTTGGCATCGAGGTGGTGCCAGACATAAAAACCGTCGGGAACGCTTCCGCCCTGCCGGGAAGCACGAATTTCGAGGGTTGAGTCCTGGGTCTGCATGCCGGACCACACCATCAGCGAAGCTATCGCCAGGGCACCAACAAGCAGCGCCGCCTTCAGGCGGCGTGTGAACGTGAATTTCATCGAATCCCTCTAGTGACTTTGGCTGCGTTTTTTACGCCAAAGCACAATTAACGAACCCACGAGACCGATGATCAGCAGCACCACCGGGATCAGCATCAGGCACGACATCAAAGCGTCTTCGTACTTCAGGAAGACGGGGGTTTTGCCCAGTAAATAGCCCAGGGTAGTCAAAATCAGTATCCACAGCAGGCCACTCATCCAGTTAAAGAACTGGAAGCGGGTACTGCTGAGACCCGATAATCCGGCAATCGTTGGCAACAGCGTGCGTACAAAAGCGATAAAGCGGCCAATCAGCAGCGCCGACAGCCCGTGTTTATGGAAGAGCTGGTGCGAACGCTGGTGGTAATGAGCCGGCAGGTGCGAAAGCCAGTTCTGCACGATACGGGTGTTCCCCAGCCAGCGTCCCTGGATATAGCCCAGCCAGCTGCCGAGGCTTGCGGCAATGGTGAGCAGCGCGATGGTTTCCGGGAACCCCATCGTCCCCTTGGCGATCAGTACGCCGACCAGCACCAGCAGGCTATCGCCCGGTAAAAATGCAGCTGGAAGCAGGCCGTTTTCAAGAAATAGGATCATGAACAGCACAAAATAGAGCATCCCCATCATCGAAGGATTGGAGAGCGTTTCAAAATCCTGGCTCCAGAGAGCGGAAAGCAGTTGAGTCAGTAGTTCCATTCAGGGTTCCTGGCACTTCGTTTAGGTCGCCGGTGTAAACGGGTGAGCAGAATGCAGCATGGTTTTTATTCTCATTCGCTGGCTACAACCCACTGCCCGTGCTGCTGCGTCGAAATAACATCTCCTGAAACGACAGCGGGAGGGCGCGAAACCCACACAGGCGGTGAAATTGCATCTAATTGTAACAAAACTACGCGTTATACGTCACAGTATTTGCAGTTTGTTGAGCAATGATTTTGCTTACTGGGGAGGAGGCTGGCGAGGGTATTTACAAACGCTGACACTATTAATGGTTTGCTTACCCTCGGCGGGAAAAATGACTATTTTTGACCGTTTACCGCTGTATCGAGGTGAACCACCGGATTTTCAGCAAATAAATAACGATCGGCGTTGAATTCGAAATCGTCGCTGGTGGCGTTAAACAGCATCTGGCGGGTATTTTCGAGATGCTGCCACATGGCCAGTTTTGCCGCATGAGAATCTTTTCTGATCAGTGCCTTAAGAATCTGATCGTGGTCATCACACCAGTTGTCCATCGTGCGAATGTCGATGTGTTCGTGCAGTTTTTTCCAGTAGGGGTTGTGAATACGATGGCTCCACATTTTTTCAACGATAGTAGCCAGCGCCCCATTTTGTGTCGCCAGCGCGACCTGAACATGGAACTGGAGATCCCACTCAGAATCCCGGAACGTTTGCTCATTACGCGCCTTTTCCTGGATCTCCATGAGCTTCACAATGTCCTGCTTGGTGACCTGGGTCGCGGCAAACTCGGCGATATTGCTCTCTATAAGCTGACGAGCCTGCAGAAGTTCGAAAGGGCCATAATTCGCAAACTCAAAGCGTTCATCCGGCACCGTCATGTACTTCGCCTGGCTGGATATAACGTGAATGCCTGAGCCTTTGCGCACCTCAACGTAGCCCTCAACCTCCAGCATGATAATGGCCTCGCGCACCACGGTGCGGCTTACGTTTTTCTCTTCCGCAATATAACGCTCGGCGGGCAGTTTCTCCCCGACCCGGTAAACACCTGTTTCAATACGTTGCTTAAGTTCGGCGGCAAGCTGCTGGTAAAGGCGGCGGGGTTCAAGGTTATCCATAAGCGACTCCGGAAGGCTGCGGCGTGAGTAGATTTGTTATACCACTTTTTCCGGGAGGGCTCTAGCAACCGAATGGAGAAATACCGCCCGAAGACGGCTTTTGCTCAAGACTGCGTAACGCCGTCAGGCACGGCGTTATCAGCCGCAAGTTCGCTGGCGGACTGGTTTTTCAGTACGGTCCAGATAACTATCGCGCCGAGAAGATCGAATACCGCAAGCGCCGCGAAGAGCGGGCTGAAGCCCAGCGTGTCGGCCAGCGCGCCTACTACCAGCGCGAACAGCGTGCTGGCGGTCCACGCCGCCATACCCGTCAGCCCGTTAGCCGTCGCCACTTCATTGCGCCCGAAAACGTCTGAGGACAGGGTGATTAGCGCGCCGGACAGCGCCTGATGGGCAAAACCACCGATACACAGCAGGGCTATCGCGACGTAGGGGCTGGTAAACAGGCCTATCGTGCCTGGCCCAATCATCAGTACCGCGCCCAGAGTGACCACCAGCTTGCGCGAAACAATCAGGTTAACGCCGAACCAGCGCTGGAACAGCGGCGGTAAATAGCCCCCAAGCACGCAGCCAAAGTCGGCAAACAGCATCGGCATCCACGCGAACATCGCGATCTCTTTCAGGTTGAAGCCGTAGGCTTTAAACATGAACAGCGGGATCCAGGCGTTGAAGGTCCCCCAGGCGGGCTCTGCCAGAAAACGCGGCAGGGCGATGCCCCAGAACTGGCGATTGCGCAGGATTTTCCAGGCCGGCATCTTTTTCGTGTTGTCGGTCTGGTGCTGTGCTTCCTGGCCGCTGATGATGTACTCGCGTTCTTCGCTGGAAAGCTTTTTCTGATCGCGCGGATTTTTGTAGAACCACAGCCATGCCATCGCCCAGATAAAGCTCAGCACGCCGGTTAACATAAACGCCATCTGCCAGCTGTGCATCACAATGGCCCAGACGACCAGCGGGGGCGCAATCATGGCTCCAATGGAAGAGCCCACGTTGAAGTAGCCCACGGCAATAGATCGCTCTTTAGCCGGGAACCACTCGCTGCTGGCCTTTAACCCTGCGGGGATCATCGCCGCTTCGGCGGCGCCGACGGCACCACGAGCAAGCGCCAGCCCGCCCCAGCTTCCCGCCAGGGCGGTTGCGCCACAGAAAATCGCCCAGGCCACGGCAAACACCGCGTAGCCCACTTTCGTCCCCAGTACGTCAAGTACATAGCCGGCAACCGGCTGCATAATGGTATAACAGGCTGAATATGCGGCGATAATCCACGAATACTGCTGAGTGGTGATATTCAGCTCGCTCATCAGCGTGGGGGCCGCAACGGCCACCGTGTTACGGGTCAGATAGCCCAGCACGGTGCCCAGCGTCACCAGCGCTATCATATACCAGCGCAAACCTTTTATTTTTCGCATTTCTCACCCCATCCCGTCTTTATTGTGAACGTTGATCCAGGTAAACCGGCCTCCGTTCCTGTTCTTGTCACCCATGGGCCGCGGCAGGCGTTGCCCGGCAGGAGGTACTGCGACGGGTCAAACGATAACTTGTCATACATCTTTATAAGTTGAGTGATATCACAAAAGCATTTTCAGGTTGTACCCCGCCATATCGGGGCTGGAGGTCAGGTTTGACGCGGGTTATAGGCCAATGCAGGTACGGGTAAGAGGGATTTATCTGTCTGTTTTGTGAGCTTCAACTCAAAATTGAGGTCGTTGTGCGAAAATTGGTGTGATAACTTTGGGCCATCATGCGCAAGCATCGACCCGCTATCTGCTGAGGACGCCACGCTATGGCCCAGTTTATGAACGATGATTTTCTTCTTGATACCCGATACGCCCGCCGGCTTTACCACGACTACGCGAAATCGCAGCCCATTTTCGACTACCACTGCCATCTGCCGCCGCAGCAAATAGCCGAGAATTATCGCTTCAAGAATCTGTGTGACATCTGGCTGAAAGGAGATCACTACAAGTGGCGAGCGATGCGTACTAACGGCGTTGCAGAGCGGCTATGCACCGGCGACGCCAGCGACCGTGAAAAATTTGACGCCTGGGCCGCAACGGTGCCGCATACCCTGGGGAATCCGCTGTATCACTGGACGCACCTGGAGCTGCGCCGCCCGTTTGGGATCGTCGGAAAATCTCTGTCTCCGTCGACGGCGGATGAAATCTGGCATCGGTGCAACGCGCTGCTGGAGCAGAGCTCGTTCACCGCCCGCGGCATCATGCAGCAGATGAACGTGAAAATGGTCGGAACGACGGACGACCCGGTGGACTCTCTCGAGCACCACGCCGCCATCGCCAATGACGGCACCTTTGATATCAAGGTGCTACCGAGCTGGCGTCCTGATAAAGCTTTTAATATCGAACAGGCCACGTTTTGCGACTACCTTTCTACGCTGTCCGCGGTCGCGGATATCGATATTCGCCGCTTCAGCGATCTTCTGACCGCGCTGGGCAAAAGGCTGGATCATTTTGCCGCCCACGGCTGCAAAGTTGCCGACCATGCGCTGGACGTGGTGGTCTTTGCTGAAGCGGATGAGGCAACGCTGGACGCTATCCTTGAACGTCGCCTTGGGGGGGAAGCAGTCAGCGAAACCGAAGCCGCGCAGTTTAAAACGGCGGTGCTGGTGTGGCTGGGCACCGAATACGCCCGTCGCGGCTGGGTGCAGCAGTACCACATCGGCGCGCTGCGCAATAACAACCAGCGCCAGTTCCGCCTGCTGGGGCCTGACGTTGGTTTTGACTCCATCAACGATCGCCCGCTGGCAGAGCCGCTGTCGAGGCTGCTGAACAAACAGAATGAAGAAAACCTGCTGCCTAAAACTATCCTCTACTGCCTCAACCCGCGTGATAACGAGGTGATTGGCACGATGGTCGGTAACTTCCAGGGCGAAGGGATAGCGGGAAAAATGCAGTTCGGCTCCGGCTGGTGGTTTAACGATCAGAAGGACGGCATGGAGCGGCAGATGACCCAGCTTGCGCAGCTCGGCCTGCTAAGCCGTTTCGTCGGCATGCTGACCGACAGCCGCAGCTTCCTCTCCTACACGCGCCACGAATATTTCCGCCGCATTTTGTGCCGCATGCTTGGCCATTGGGTGCAGGCGGGCGAAGTACCAGATGATTTGCCGATGCTGGGTGAGATGGTGAAAAACATCTGCTTCAACAACGCCCGCGACTACTTCGCCATTGAGCTGAACTGAGGTTGAGATGCGATACATCAGGATCCATGAGCAGGATAACGTTGCGGTTGCTCTGGTGGACCTGGCAGAGGGGGAGGCGATTGAGGTTATGCCGGGATCCTTCAGGCTGCTCCAGCCGGTTGCCCGCGGCCATAAGTTTGCGCTCCAGGCCCTTGCCGCAGGTGAAAACGTTGTGAAGTATGGCCTGCCGATAGGCCACGTGTTCTGTGATGTTGCCGCCGGGGAGCATCTCCACTCCCATAACCTGCGCACTAACCTGAACGATGTCCATGATTATCGCTATCAGCCTGAAAGAGCTTCGGCGGCAACGCCTTTTGGCGACCGCGAGGTAAATATCTATCGCCGCAGTAACGGCGCGGTTGGCGTCCGCAACGAGCTGTGGATCCTGCCTACGGTGGGCTGTGTTAACGGCATTGCACGGCAGATGTTGAACCGGTTTTTGCAGCAGACGGGCAATGCCCCGGATATCGACGGAGCCTGGTTGTTCAGCCATCAGTTTGGCTGCTCCCAGCTGGGTGACGATCATCTCAACACCCGAACGATGCTGCAAAATATGGTGCATCACCCGAACGCGGGCGCGGTGCTGGTGGTCGGCCTGGGCTGCGAGAATAACCAGATTAGCGCGTTCCGCGAAACCTTAGGTGATTATGACCAAAGCCGTGTCCGCTTTATGGCCCTGCAGCAGCATGAAGACGAGGTTGAAGCGGGGCTGGAGCACCTGCACGCTTTGTATGAAGAAATCCGCCACGACAGGCGTGAGCCGGGCAGGCTGAGCGAGCTGAAATTCGGCCTGGAATGCGGCGGTTCAGATGGCCTCTCCGGCATTACCGCGAACCCGATGCTGGGCCGCTTCTCTGATTATTTAGTGGCGAACGGTGGCACCACGGTGCTGACGGAGGTACCGGAAATGTTTGGTGCCGAGAGGCTATTGATGAGCCACTGCCGTGACGAAGCGACGTTTGAAAAAACGGTGGCGATGATCAACGACTTCAAACGCTACTTTATTGAACACCATCAGCCTATCTACGAGAACCCGTCACCGGGGAACAAAGCCGGTGGGATCACGACGCTCGAAGAGAAATCGCTCGGCTGTACGCAGAAGGCGGGTGAGAGCCAGATTGTCGACGTTCTTCGCTATGGCGAAAGGTTGAAACACGCAGGATTAAACCTGCTGAGCGCGCCGGGCAACGACGCTGTCGCCACCAGCGCTTTAGCGGGGGCGGGGTGCCATATGGTGTTGTTCAGCACCGGGCGCGGTACGCCATACGGCGGCTTTGTGCCGACGGTGAAAATTGCCACCAACAGCGAGCTGGCGGCAAAGAAACCGCGCTGGATCGATTTTGACGCAGGTAAGCTGCTGCACGGCAGCGCTATGCCCGATTTGCTTGAGCAGTTTATCGGGATGATTGTTGAAAAGGTGAACGGAGCGCCAACCTGCAACGAGAAAAATGATTTCCGCGAGCTGGCGCTGTTTAAGAGTGGGGTAACGCTCTGAATTCCCCGCACAGAGTGTGGAGCGTCGTAATTAACCGCGCAGCGGGTCGGCCTTCGCCAGGCGGACATCGACTTTCGCATTTCAGCGGCGTAAAGCCACGGCCATCAGTGGGCGCTTTAAACGGGGTCGATTGGAACTCATCCGGCGCTTTTATCCACTCAATCACCCATAGGTTGATTGAGAGTGGTTCATATGCGCATTACATCTTCTCAGCCCGGTCCCGGCGGTTACAGTGAGCCAGACGCCGGACTGGCTGCTTTAAATACTCGCTCGGCGCTAATTAACGCTAGCCGTTCGGACACCAGTCGTCATATTAATTTTGGGCAGCTAAATGTGCCCGATGCTGATAATCGTAGCGTTGGTGCTGAATCCGGTGAGTTGATGAATGAGCTGGCAGCGTTGATTAGCGGATTGCTGAAAAAAATGGGCGAACCGGGCCGCTCGAATGGGGCCGCCATGCCGCCATTACCTACTCAAAGCAACGGTCCGGCATCTATGTCCGGGGCAAATCAGGATGCGGTCGCTCCTTCGCTAGTGTCTACCTCGGCTTCACCTGCTGCTTCTCCACCAGCCTTCACCCCGGCTGCACCTGTTGCTGCTGCTCCGCCAGCTCCTGGCTCAGCTACACCTGCCGTCGATACGGCAGCGCACTCTGCTGACACTGATGCCATTGATAACTCAAAATACTCTTCTCCCGACGAGCTAAAGAAATATGATGCTCTGGTGGCTAACTTACCCCCTGACCAGCGACTGCAGGCTGAGAAAGAGATGAACCGCCCGATTGCAGCCGCCAAAATGGCGGCAGCCGGAGGGCCGGATGCCGATCATGCGAAAGCGTTTATTGATGCTAATCCAGCATTGAAAGCGGCGGCTGATGTAGGAAAACATGGCGGTAAGCCGGATGGTAAAACCACCACGGGTGACTACAGCGCCTTTGCAAAAAATATGGAGAAGGCAAGAGACGCGGCAACAAAGGATGTTACCGATTATCAGAAAGCACATCCAAACGCTGACCCGCAGTCAATGCAAATGGTTATTTCTGCCGCGACGCTAAGGGCCAACGAGCCGCTGATCAAGTGCGGCGCGCTGGATAAAGACGGCAAGGTTGACTCCTGTATTACCGCTGATGCGCTCAAAGGGATCCAGGACAAAAACCCCGGGCTTTCATCTTTGCTGCGGCAATCAACCAAGACCTTCTCTCAGCCAGGTTTTCTGAATTTGCTCGATCAAGGGGGGCTGAAGGGAAAAGATCTGGCGTTGCACAGCCCGGATAAGAAGATAAGTGCGAAAAATATTGATGATTGGATAAAAACCCAGGCACCGACTAACGGCGGTGAGTTTTCCAGCATGATGAGTGATGCCGCTACGCTCAATTCGGTGGCTCATGTGGATATCAGTAAGCTGGGAGCCGATATTTTTGCAAACCCACAAAATTATACCGGGGAACAAAAAGCGGCGGTGATGGTGAAACTGCAGCAGACTGAAGGGCAGGTTGAAGGTGGCTCCTCGTTGCGGAAAGTGGATAAAACCTCCCAGGCTCTACAGGAAAAAATTGCCCAGCTACAGAACGATCCTGATGTAAAAAGTTACCTTGATAAAGCGGTACCGGCGACGGAAAAAAATATGATTTCCGCTGATCCTGCGCTCAGCCGGGCGGTAAGTCAGCGATATGATGATGTGAAATCGGGTAAGGCGCTGCAGCAGGATATGCAGACCGCGCGTGAGGCTGCCGATAAAGCTAACAAAGGTAAAAAGCCGGAAGACAGGATACCGGTTGACTATAGCAGCGCGATTGGAAACCTGGATGCAGAGCTGCAGCTACAAGGAGATATTCAGGGTAAAAATGCAGCAGTGCCATCTCTCGGGGACGTGATGAAGAGCCGCCCCGACCTTAAAGGGGAAATTGAACGCTCCTGGAATGAAAATTTCGTCCAGGGTAAGGCCGTAGAAAGCGGGCTGAAGAACAACACAAAAACGGATGCTGGTCAAATATTGGCCGAGGTTGATCAGAAAAAAGCGGCCTATCAAGCGGCCATCCCTGAGAGTGTCACCGCTGCCGGAGAAGATGGTTATGCTCAGGCAACCATGAAAGCATTGACCACCACTAAAAAGGGGATGGATTTTTTAAATACCCTAAAAGAAGCAGGGACACTGCCGAAAGAGAGTGACCTGAAGAAAATGACCGGTAAGGAGATGTATAACCAGCTGCGTGAAGGGGTTGAGGAAAAAACCAGTGCTATGGGCCTGAGAAATCTCGACAAGAGCAAGCTTGTGGGCAGCAGCGCTCTCGGCGTTGCCAGCCTGGCCACCGTCGCTGAACAGTTAAAGTCGGGCGATAAGGCCGGGGCGGCTAAAACGATTTATGACGGGGTTAAAGGGTCTGCCGAGTTAGGTAAATTAGGCTTTAACGCCGCCGCGAAAGCGCTGTCAAAAGATGCAACAGTAGGGCTGGGCAGAATGGCTGGGGCGGTGACCGGAAGAGTCATTGGTGCTGTCGCCGGTGAGGCTGCCGGTTTTGCTGCAGCTGAAACGATTGGGGCGACGGCAGGACCCGTAGGTTGGGTGATAGACGCTGCGCTGGGAATCGGATTTGGCATAAAGGCGATTATTGATGCGATCAATAAACACAAAGACCAGAAAACCTTTGATCATAACGTCGATCCGACGCTGAAGCAGTTCGGTATCCCTACACCGAGCTGATTGGATAAAAGGGCGGAGAGTGACCTCCGCCCTGACCAGATATCACCTTCACCATACCGCACTTGCTGTGGCCGTTCTTCAATGGGGCTCTACGCCGGAACCACCGAAATGTCCGTTAGCAGGTCTGACGCAGCGGGCGCTACACTGCCGGGTCGCCCACCCGACCAGTCAGCATATCAAGTTGTGCCTGCAGAGGGTCTGTTTCGCGTTCACGGGAGGCCTGTCCGACGTTCTGTATTCAAACCACCAGGCCAAAGCCAACAAGCCCCCGCTGTTTTAGAGTGGGGTAACACTATGAATTCCCTGCGTTAAACAGGGAGTATCACGCTTAACCGCGAAGCGGGTCGGCCTTCGCCAGGCGGGCGTCCTCTGCCTGACAAACGGCGGCGGTAAAGATAACGTCGGTAGAAGAGTTCAGCGCGGTTTCGCAGGAGTCCTGCAATACGCCGATGATGAAGCCTACCGCAACCACCTGCATGGCAATCTCATTCGGGATGCCAAACATGCCGCAGGCCAGCGGAATAAGCAGCAGCGAACCGCCCGCCACGCCTGAAGCCCCGCAGGCGCAAAGCGAAGCCACTACGCTCAGCAGCAGCGCGGTGGGCAGATCGACCGGCACGCCCAGCGTGTGAACTGCAGCCAGCGTCAGCACCGTTATGGTAATAGCGGCCCCGGCCATATTGATGGTCGCCCCCAGCGGAATCGACACTGAATAAGTATCGCGATCCAGGTTCATCTTCTGGCACATGCTCATGTTGACAGGAATGTTTGCCGCCGAGCTACGGGTGAAGAACGCGGTCACCCCGCTTTCACGCAGGCAGGCCAGCACCAGCGGATAAGGGTTACGGCGGGTGGTGATAAACACCAGCAGCGGATTGATGATAAACGCCACGCCGAACATACAGCCCAGCAGCACCAGCAGCAGCTGGGCATAGCTCCAGAGCGTGGAGAAGCCGGTGGTGGCAAGCGTAGAGGCAACCAGACCAAAGATGCCGATGGGCGCGAAGCGGATCACCACCTTCACGATAAAGGTCACCGCATCAGACAGGTCATTGACCAGGTTTTTGGTGCTTTCATTCCCGTGGCGCAGCGCAAAGCCCAGACCTATCGCCCACACCAGAATACCGATGTAGTTGGCGTTCAGCAGGGCGTGGATGGGGTTAGCAATGATGCTCATCAGTAAGCCATGAACGACCTCGACGATTCCCGACGGCGGCGTGATATCCGTGGCGCTGCTGGTCAGGTGAAGCGTGGAAGGGAACATAAAGCTGACGACGACCGCCGTCAGCGCTGCGGAAAACGTCCCCAGCAGGTAAAGCACCAGTATCGGGCGAATATTGGTTTTTTGGCCGTGCTGGTGGTTTGCGATGGAGGCCATCACCAGCGTCAGCACCAGCACCGGCGCCACGGCTTTAAGTGCGCCGACGAACAGCGTGCCGAGCAGGCCGGTTGCGATAGCGGCAGGTTTTGAGACCAGCGCGAGCAGAATGCCCAGCACCAGGCCAATAAGAATTTGTTTTACAAGGCTGCCGCGGGCAAAGCGCTGCAGTAGTCCAGAAGCTTGCGAACTCATGAATACCTTCCTGTGTTTCAGTGATGTCGTGCCGTTCCGCGTGCGCAGTGGGCTGCGTCTGTGCGGTTGTAAGAAAATGTGTTTGCCCGCTGAGTATAAGGAAAAGCGGCGAAGGAAAAAGCATTTTGCGCTGGAATTGCGCTCAGCGTTAGGTTTCACAACTGTTGATTAACATCTGTGTGACATATTCAGCAATTCGGTGAGAGAGCGGTTTGCCAGAATCAAAAAGGGGCATTACGCCCCTGAAGGAATAGAGATGCGCCTTATTCCGCCGACTTCTTCTGGTCGTTACGGTAGTTCACCCAGGCGTTAATCACCAGCGTACCGGCCAGGATACCGCCCACTACGCCCAGCGAAACGGCAATCGGAATATGATAGAAATCGACGATCAGCATCTTCACGCCGATAAACACCAGGATAACCGACAGGCCATATTTCAGCATTGAGAAGCGCTCCGCTACGCCTGCCAGCAGGAAGTACATGGCGCGCAGGCCGAGGATCGCGAACAGGTTAGAGGTCAGCACGATGAACGGATCGGTGGTCACCGCGAAGATCGCCGGAATGCTGTCTAGCGCGAAAATTACGTCGCTCAGCTCGACCAGGATTAGCACCAGCAGCAGCGGCGTGGCGTACAGCAGGCCGTTCTGGCGCACGAAGAAGCGCTCGTTCTCGATTTTGTCCGTCATGCGCAGGTGGCCGCGTAGCCAGCGCACTAAAGGTTTGTCGCCGACGCCGGCGTCATCTTCTTTCGCCAGCGCCATTTTGATCCCGGTGAACAGCAGGAAAGCGCCAAACACGTACAGTAGCCACTCGAACTGGGTAATCAGCCAGCTGCCGCCGAAGATCATGATGGTTCTGAGAATGATAGCGCCAAGTACGCCGTAAACCAGCACGCGCCGCTGCAGAGCAGCAGGGACGGAAAAGTAGCTGAACAGCATCAGCCAGACGAACACGTTATCGACCGCGAGGGCTTTTTCAATCAGATAGCCGGTGAGGAAGGCGAGCGCCTGGGTATCCGCCACTTCGCGACCGGCGGTACCGCTGAGATACCACCAGAAAGCGAGGTTAAACAGCAGGGAAAGTGAAACCCAGACCAGCGACCAGACGGCCGCCTGTTTCATTGACATGGTTTGCGAGCCGCGACGGCCCTGAACCAGCAGATCGATCGCCAGCATGATGGCGACCACGACGGCGAAGCTGCCCCAGAGCAGCGGGGTACCGACAGTATGCATAATAAGATTCCTTGAAAACAAAAACGGCCAACATCAGAAGACGCCAGCCGCTTTCGCTTGCAACAGGGATCTCGCCTTCCGGCAAGGTCTCACTTACGACGTTTTCACGTCGCCCGGCAACCGGATGCTTGCGCATCGTAATGACGATTAACCGGCAATGAAGTTACTCCCCTTTGCAGGTAACAAAATATGACAAGCCGTTGCTGGCGTCAATTGTCTTCCTGCTAAAGTTTACCCAGATTTACGCGTTTACTCGCTGAACAGTACTGAAGTCTGCAGCGCAACGCGCGAAACGCCTTCAGCATCGGCCGCTGGGTTGGTGATCAGCGCGGTGATTTCCGCCCAGTCGCAGATTTTAAACAGGCTGCTGCGCTGGAACTTGGTGTGATCGCCGAGAATGTATTTCTTTTCGGCATGGGCAATGATCGTCTTATCCACAAAGGCATCGGACGAAGAGGGCGTGGAAGGCCCGCTCAGATTGCTAAAGCCGTCGGTGCCGAGAAAGCACATGTCGACCTTCACATCCTGAATCATCGACACCGCCCAACCGCCAAATACTGACGAACTTTTCTTACGCAACTCGCCGCCGAACAGGAATACCTGGTTATCCGACTGCAGCAGCACGCTGGCTACGGGCAGTGAATCGGTGAAGATCTTAAAGCCCGATCTCAAGCTTAGCAGATTGGCAAGCTCCAGCGTGCTGCTGCCGGTGCCCACGATCATTGAGCTGCCCGCAGGAATCAGCTCCAGCGCTTTTTTAGCTATCGCTTTCTTGTAGCTGATGTTCTCTTTTTCACGCACGTGGAACGGGTTTTCGATAGCGCCCTGCTTCAGCGTGGCGCCGCCGTGGCTTTTGATCAGCAGCCCTTTTTGCTCCAGATAAGTGAGATCTTTGCGGATCGTTTCGTAGGTCACGTCGTATTGCTTTGCCAGCTTGCTGACATACACGGTGCCTTCGGTAACCAGCTCTTCAAAAATCAGCTTTCGCCTCTCATCAATCAGCAACATTTCGATCCTCGTAAGTGGCCAGCCGGAGACGGGCGCGTAAAAAATGATATGGCTCAATCATATATGTTGCTCTACGGCGCTGGCAACATATCAGGTTTGTTTTGATTGGTAATGCTTGTATTTTAAGGCTTGTAAGCCTGGATTCTACTCGATTAAGGTGCCTCTCTGTGGCGAAATGAGCGATATTTTTGCGATCTAAATATCATTTTATTTGTTTTTATTGGTTTTTTATTTCAATAAAATCAATTAATTATGAAAATTGTGATTTTAATCACAATTGACAACCAATATTTACCAACTTAATAATTGGCTTATGTTGAGGTTGGAGAGTGGAATGAAGATGAAAACCAAAATTGCTATCGCTTGTGATGATATTGGCTTTGAACGCAAAGAGGCGATCAAACGCTACCTGGAAGAGGAGAAACAGGCCGAAGTGGTCTTTGATCCGGTGAAAACGCCGCAGGACGGGGTGAATACCTTTGCTTCTCTGGCGGATGAAATGGCGGAGCTGATCCAGAAAGATGCCTGCCGGCTGGGGATTTACATTTGCGGCACCGGCATCGGCTTCACCTGCCAGGCCAACAAACACTGGGGGATCCGCGCGGTGGCGGTGACTAACCCTTACTCTGCCAAACGGGCGCGGTTAAGCAACAACGCGCAAATCATCGGCCTGGGCTGCCGGGTTAACGATCTCGAATACACCAAAATGATCGTCGACGCCTGGTATGACAACTCGTTTGATTTTGCCTCCGCCCGTGAAAACTCAAAGAAAAACCTGCTGGAAGCCGAACGCAGCGACAACGCTTTACTGACCAGGCCGTCGTTTGTTGCCTGGAACATGGGGTTCAAACCCGATACTGATAACCCTGGGACACGCTAATCATGGAAATGATAACGCAATTTATCAATGATTTAGGAAACTTCATTTTTATTCCGGCGATCTTTCTCGGGCTAATGGCGCTGCTTGGGCGACCGCTGTCGGAATGCATTTCATCGGCGATCAAGGTCGGGATCGGTTTTATCGCCCTGACCATGACCATTAAATTTATGCTGGAGAAGATGCAGCCTGCGGTGACGGGCCTGGCAGAGGCCACTGGCTCATCGCTCAGCGCTATTGACGTGGGCGGTGCGGCCACCGCAGTGATGGGCTTCGGCTCCAGCATGGGGGCGATCATTATTCCACTTTGCGTGGCAGTCAACGTCATTATGCTGATTGCTCGCCTGACCGACTGCGTCAACGTGGATGTTTTCAACCTCCACCAAAATGCCTCAATGGGCGCGATTGTCGCGGCCTATTCCGGCAACTTCTTCTACGGCGTACTAACCGCCGCGCTGTTCCACGTTTGGGCGCTGATCGCCGCGGATATCGGCGCGAAGAATAACGAACAGTTCTTTAATCTACCGAAAGGCGTGGCGATTTCACACCCGGTGGCAAACACTTATCTGCTGTTCGCTTATCCCTTTAACTGGGTTTACGACCGTATTCCCGGCTTCCGTAACCTGAATGTGACCGCCGAATCCATCCAGAAGCGCTTTGGCGTGCTGGGCGACCCAACGATTGTTGGGTTTATGATTGGTATTCTGCTGGGTTTCTGTGGCTACGGTTGGGAAAGCCCATATCACACTATCATCGCCAGCCTGCAGCTGGGGATGTACCTGGCCGCCGTGATGCTGCTGCTGCCGCGCATGACGTCCATCATGATGGAAGGGCTGGTGCCGCTCTCCAACGTCGCGCGTAAAAAACTGGTCAAGCGTTTCCCGAACCGCGAAATCACGGTGGGCATGGATACGGCGCTGATCGTTGGCCATCCTTCGGTCATCGCTCCGGCGCTGCTGCTGATCCCGGTGATTGTCATTCTGGCGGTGATCTTGCCGGGCAACCGCGTGATGCCGCTTGGCGATCTGTCGCAGTTTGTGTTTTTCATCGCCTGCATGGTGCCGGTATTTAAAGGCAACATTATCCGCACCTGGGTGACTTCCATTTTCCTGTTTGGCGGCGGCCTGTACATCGCGTCCTGGATGGCACCGGCGACCAACGAAGTGTTCCAGAAATTCGGCACCAACCCGGATGCCAGCGTGATGTACACCTCCTTGAACCCGTCAGCGAACCCGTTCACCGGACTATTCGCTGCCATGAGCCACGTCGGCATCGTCGGTTACGCGCTGGTTGGCGTGCTTTTGATTTCGGTGGGCTATTTGCTGAAACAGAAATCCCGCCGCCAGCTTCAGGCGGGCGCAGAATAAACAGTTAAAATCTGGAGATAACCAATGAAAAAGATCCTCGTTGTTTGCGGGAACGGTATTGCCTCTTCATCCATCATGGTCTCAATCCTTCAGGACTTCCTGAAAGAAGAACGCATGGACGTGCAGGTGGATAAATCCTCCCTGATGGCCTGTACAGCCGACACGTTTAACAGCTACGACCTGGTAGTTTCCTCCACTAAGCTGGATAACCCGGAAATCACTACCCGCGTCATTGTCGGGGCCGGGCTGCTCACGGGCCTCGGTGAAGAAGAAATTTTCGCGGCAGTAAAAGAAGAGCTGGAAAAAAAGGACGCATGATGAAGTTTGAAATTCTGGTCAATGACGTTGGGCAGGAGATTGCCACCTGTGAGCAGGCGATTACCTTCGCTGGAAAGCAACTGCTGGAGCGCGGGTACATTCAGCCTGAGTACATCTCCGCCTGCCTGACTCGCGAAAAAAGCTACCCAACTGGGCTGATGATGGCTAACGGCGAAGGGCTCGCTATCCCCCATGCGGATTACCAACTGGTCAATACTAACAGCATTAGCATCGTGCGGTTTGCAAAACCCATCGCGTTTGGTCAGATGGAAGATGCGGATCTCACGGTGAAGTGTAGCATGCTGTTTAACCTCGCATTCGCTACCAGCGATCAGCATATGGCTATCCTGCGCAGACTGTTTACGCTGTTCCAGGAGGCGGAATTTGTCAGCCGCTGCCGAACGCTTGATGAGCAGACTACCGTCGCATTTATTAAGCAGCAGCTCAACATCGAGTAATTCGAGGGGTACGCGCGCCCCAAAAAGGTAACCCATGTGATGACGAATCTTGCAAAAATAGTGAAGGAAATTAAAGCGCTGGAGCAGGCGATTGACGGATCCCAGCTCCAGCCGCTGGTGGCGGAGATCAAACAGGCAAGTCACATTTTTCTTGCGGGAGCAGGGCGTTCAGGACTGATGATCAATGCCTTTGCCAATCGGCTGATGCATCTGGGTTTTTCGGTCAGCGTTGTTGGTGAAATCAGTTCTCCGCACTCTAAACCTGGCGATCTGATGATCATTGGCTCCCGCTCGGGGGAAACGCAGCGTCTGGTCAATCAGGCGAAGATCGCGCGGCAGAATCTGGTTCGGCTGGCGCTGATCACCTGCAGCGCAGGCTCTACGCTTGGGCAGCTTGCAGATTGCGTTGTCACGCTTCCCGCGGGGGGGGACTCAGAGCAGCCAATGGGCACGCTGTTTGAACAGGCTTCGCTGCTGGTTTATGACAGCATTGTGCTAACGTTGATGAACGATCTGGGTGAAAGCGGGCAAAGTATGAAGCGGCGCCACGCTGATATCGAGTAAAAAAAACGGCTGAATTATCAGCCGTTTTTTCTTTATGCCGTGGCCTGCTGGCCAACATTGTCGGCCGGGAACTTAACGCCGGTCTGGCGGCGAATCTCGGTTGCCAGCGCCGACGTGATGCGTGAGGTCACCAGCCCCGCGTGATTCACCTCGTTTTCTTCCACCAGGCGGGCAAACGTCTCCGCTTCGTACAGCATAGTATTGATATGCTGCGGCTGGCTCAGATCCTGAGGTTTGCCGCCGCGCGGGATAAAGGTTACCCGCTGGCATTCGGAGATCTTCTCGATCACCAGCGACCCGGCTTCGCCCTGAATTTCGCTTGGGATCGTCGAGTCGCTCACCTTGGAATGCATGAGGGTGACGTCAAAATCACCGTAGTTCAGCTGAACGGTGCCGTGAGCGTCCACCCCGCTGTCCAGCAGGGAAGCCGTGGCGTGAACGGAGTGCGGTTCGCCCCACAATGCGGCCGCCGAGGCCAGCACGTAGAAACCGATGTCCATGATCGAACCGTTAGAAAACGCCGGGTTAAAGGTGTTTGGGTTTTCGCCGTCCAGGTAGCGCTGGTAGCGGGAAGAGTACTGGCAGTAGTTGAGCAGCACCTTGCGGATTTTACCGACTTTGGGCAGCGCCTGCTGCAGCGCGATAAAGTTTGGCAGGCTGGCGGTTTTAAATGCCTCGAACAGCACCACCTGGTTAGCACGTGCGCAGGCTATAGCCGCTTCCACTTCCGCAAGATTAGAGGCCAGCGGTTTCTCGCAGATAACGTGTTTTTTGTGGCTAAGGAACAGCTGGCTCTGCGGGCCGTGCAGTGAGTTCGGGCTGGCGATATACACCGCGTCGATAACATCGCTCTTCGCCAGCTCATCCAGCGAGGTAAAGAGGTGCTCAACCGGGTAATCGTTAGCGAAAGTTTGCGCCTGCTCCAGGCTGCGGGAGTAGACCGCGGTCAGCTTATATTTGCCGCTCTCATGGGCGGCATCCACGAACTGGCGGGTGATCCAGTTAGTTCCAATCACAGCGAAACGTATCATAAACGGGTGCGTTCTCCGGAAGTCGATAGTCAATAGGGTTGGGGCCTAATCAGGCCGCGCCGTTAAGCGCCAGCTGCGTAAGCCAAAGTCGTGTATCGAATTCTAACTGGTGATACTGCGGTTCCATATGACAGCACAAGGAGTAAAAAGCTTTGTTGTGATCTTTCTCCTTAAGATGCGCCAGTTCGTGGACCACGATCATGCGTAGAAAGGCTTCGGGCGCAGTGCGAAACACGGTCGCTACGCGAATTTCGGCTTTAGCTTTTAGCTTATTTCCCTGCACGCGTGAAATGGCGGTATGTAGCCCGAGCGCGTTGTTAAGCACGTGGATTTTGCTGTCATAAGCAACTTTATTTATCGGCGGGGCATTGCGCAGGAACTGGCTTTTCAGCTCCTGAGTGTAGCCATAAAGCGCTTTATCGGTCGCGATGTTGTGGCCCTGCGGGTAGCGCTTTTCCAGCACCTCGCCGAGGCGCTGCTCGCGAATCAGGGTGCGCACCTGCGAAAGCAAATGCTCCGGATAGCCGCTTAAATAAATCAGTTCGCTCATGCTTGTCTCAGGTTGAAGGAAAAAAAGGTATACTCTCGCCCCCGCTACGGGGATATCACCAAACTTTACCATCCAGGAGGGCCGATGAGCCAATTAGACAACGGTTTTCGTTCACTGACGCTGAAGCGTTTTCCGGCAACGGACGACGTTAACCCACTGCAGGCGTGGGAAGCGGCAGATGACTACCTGTTGCAGCAGGTAGACGAACTTGAGCCAGTCGGCCCCGTTCTTGTTCTTAACGACACGTTCGGCGCGCTGGCCTGCGTACTGGCCGAACACAAGCCTTACAGCATCGGCGACTCGTATTTAAGCGAGCTGGCAACGCGTGAAAACCTGCGCGAGAACGAAATTCCGGAAAACAGCGTCACCTTCCTCGACAGCACCGCGGCTTACCCGCAGGCGCCGGGACTGGTGCTGATCAAAATCCCTAAAACGCTGGCATTGCTTGAGCAGCAGCTGCGTGCGCTGCGTAAGGTGGTCACGCCGGAAACCCGCATCATCGCGGGCGCGAAAGCGCGTGATATTCACAACTCCACGCTTGAGCTGTTTGAAAAGATTTTAGGGCCAACCACGACCACGCTGGCGTGGAAAAAAGCGCGTTTGGTTAACCCGACTTTCACTAAGCCGGATCTGGCCGACGCGCCGGAGACGCTGAGCTGGAAGCTGGAAGGAACCGACTGGACGATTCACAACCATGCGAACGTCTTCTCCCGCACCGGGCTGGATATCGGCGCACGTTTCTTTATTGAGCATTTACCGTCCGATCTGGAAGGCGAAATTGTCGATCTCGGCTGCGGCAACGGGGTGATTGGCCTGACGCTGCTGGAGAAAAATCCGCTGGCGCAGGTGGTGTTTGTGGATGAGTCGCCGATGGCCGTCGCGTCCAGCCGCCTGAACGTTGAGACTAACCTGCCGGGCGATATCGATCGCTGTGAGTTTATGATCAATAACGGTCTGTCCGGCGTGGAGCCGTTCCGTTTCAATGCGGTACTGTGTAACCCACCGTTCCATCAGCAGCATGCGCTAACCGACCAGATTGCGTGGGAGATGTTCCATCACGCCCGCCGCTGCCTGAAGATCAACGGCGAGCTTTACATCGTGGCTAACCGCCACCTCGACTACTTCCGCAAGCTGAAGAAGATCTTCGGCAACTGCACCACCGTTGCGACGAACAGCAAGTTCGTGGTGCTCAAAGCGGTGAAGTTAGGTCGTCGTAGCTAAATCTCCAGCGCTAAACGGGTGCCCTGCGCGATAGCGCGTCGGGCATCCAGCTCCATTGCCACATCGGCACCGCCAATTAAATGCACGGTTTTGCCCATTTCCTGTAGCGGCTCCAGCAGCTCGCGGCGAGAGTTCTGCCCGGCACAAATAATCACGTTGTCCACTTCCAGCAGCTGCGGCTCTCCGCCTACGGTGATGTGCAGCCCGGCATCGTCAATGCGTTCGTAGCTCACGCCCGCCATCATTTTCACGCCGCGCGCCAGCAGCGTGGTGCGGTGGATCCAGCCGGTAGTTTTGCCCAGGCCTTCGCCTGGTTTGCTGGTTTTACGCTGCAGCAGGAAGATGCTGCGCGGACTTTTATGCAGGTGCGGGCCCTCCGGGCGCAGGCCACCTGAGGTTTGCAGGCTGGTATCAATTCCCCATTCCACGCAGAACTCAGCGATGCTCTGGCTGGTGGAGGCTCCTTCCTGGCTCAGGTACATCGAAGTATCAAAGCCAATGCCGCCAGCGCCAATCACCGCCACGCGTTTGCCTACCGGCGCTTTGTCGCGCAGTACGTCGATATAGCTCAGCACCTTCGGGTGGCCGATGCCGTCAATTTCCGGCAGGCGTGGTTCAATGCCGCAGGCCAGAACTACCTCGTCGTAGTCGCTCAGCTTCTCGGGGGAAATGTACTGATTAAGGCGCACGTCCACGCCGGTAAGAGCAAGCATCCGGCGGTAGTAGCGCAGCGTTTCGAAAAACTCTTCTTTGCCGGGGATCTGTTTGGCGATATTAAACTGCCCGCCGATCTCCGCCGCGGCGTCAAACAGCGTGACGCTGTGGCCACGTCCGGCGGCGTTAACCGCAAAGGCCAGTCCTGCAGGACCTGCACCAACAACCGCGATGCGCTTCGCCTGCGTAGCAGGAATAACGGGCATTGTGGTTTCATGGCAGGCGCGGGGGTTGACGAGGCAGGAGGTCACTTTACCCGCAAAAATCTGATCCAGGCAGGCCTGGTTGCAGCCAATACAGGTATTGATTTCATCGGCGCGGTTCGCGGCGGCCTTGGAGACAAATTCAGGATCGGCAAGGAAAGGGCGCGCCATCGAGACCATATCCGCGTCGCCGTCGGCCAGGATCTGCTCGGCGGTTTCCGGGGTATTGATACGGTTGGTGGTCACCAGCGGCAGCGCAACGTGACCTTTCAGTTTTTTAGTTACCCAGCTAAACGCGCCGCGTGGAACGGACGTCGCAATGGTGGGAATACGGGCTTCATGCCAGCCGATGCCGGTATTGATAAGCGTAGCGCCCGCTTTTTCTATCGCTTTGGCGAGTGTGACGGCCTGGTCAAAGTTGCCGCCGCCTTCCACCAGGTCGAGCAGCGACAGGCGGTAGATAATAATAAACTCTTGGCCAACGCGTTCTCTTACGGCACGCACGACTTCAACGGCAAAGCGCATTCTGCGCTCATAGTCGCCGCCCCACTCGTCGTCGCGCTGGTTGGTGCGCGCGGCCAAAAACTGGTTAATCAGATAGCCTTCTGACCCCATGATCTCCACGCCGTCATACCCGGCCTCCCGCGCGAGGCTGGCGCAGTGGGCGAAGTCCTCGATCAGCGTTAAAACCTCCTGGTGGCTGAGTTCGTGGGGTTTAAACGGGTTAATCGGCGCCTGAATGGCCGAAGGGGCGACCAGTTTAGGCTGATAGCTATAGCGGCCGGTATGCAGGATTTGCAGGGCAATTTTGCCGCCTTCGCGGTGAACCGCATCGGTCACAATCTGGTGATGAGCAAGTTGGCTTCTGGCGTTCAGCACCGCGCCGTGGGCAACGGTCACGCCGGAGGCCGAAGGGGCAATCCCGCCGGTGACAATCAGCGCTACGCCGTGGCGGGCACGCTCGGCATAGAACGCCGCGAGGCGCTCAGCGCCGTCCGGCAGCTCTTCCAGTCCGGTGTGCATCGAGCCCATCAGCACGCGATTTTTCAAAGTGGTGAAGCCGAGATCCAGCGGGGCAAGCAGCGACGAATAGCTCATAATTGTATCCAGAATGTAGCGTTATTGTTATGTGGTCGGATGAGTTATAATTTAGCTGCCTGGAGGCAAAAGGGAAAAGGGGAGTGCGGTGAATGTGATGAGAGTCATATTCCCACCTCCCCGAAAGCAAAATCAGGCGCGAGCCTCCTTCAGCAGCTTCTGGATAAGCTGTTCCTGCTGCTCGTAGTTGCCCTCGCCGAACGAGACATTGCGCAGCTGTCCGCGAGCATCAAAATAGTAATGGGCAGGCCAGTACTGGTTACCGAAGGCGTTCCAGATCTGGTAGTTGTTGTCGGTGACGATCGGGTAAGGCAGGTGCCATTTGCCGACCGCCTTTTTCACCGAATCGAGATCTTTCTCCCACGGATACTCCGGCGTATGAACGCCAATGACCACCAGACCCTGATCTTTATATTTGCTGGCCCATTCGCGAACGTGCGGCAGCGCGTGCTGGCAGTTAATGCAGTCGAAGGTCCAGAAGTCGATGAGCACCACCTTGCCTTTTAGCGCCTCGGGCGTCAGCGGCGGGCTGTTAATCCAGGCGGTTCCTCCGGAAAGCGGCGGCATTGCGCTGGTAGGCGTGGTATCCACGACAGGCTGCAGCTTTGGCGCTGGCGAAGTGGTTGGGGAAAGCGCCAGCAGGCGCTGTTCCAGCTTCGCGCCCAAGCCGTTGGCATTTTGCAGCACCGCCGTGGTGCCGGAGGCGATAAACGCCACCGTGGCCAGCATCGCTACGCCCGCCACACGCCGAAGCTGCGCCATCAGCGCCATTTTTTCACGCAGGCGGGCCAGCAGGCTGTAGCCGCTGAACCACAGCAGCGCCAGCATCAGCGCGCAGCCGCTACCGTAGGCCGCCAGCAGCAGGCCGGTGGTGACCGCCGAAGAACCGGACAGGCCGATGCCAAGAATGGCACCCAAAATCGGCCCTGCGCAGGGGGACCATAGCAGCCCCACCGCAAGCCCGGCCAAAAACGCAGACAGCATGCCGCGAGCGCGGTTGCTTTGGTTGTTGATTGCGTTTCCTAGCTGCACCGCAGGTCGCATCAGGCGCTCAGCAAGCGCGGGGAAGATAAGCGTCAACGCGGCAAGCGCCAGCATCGCCAGCGCAATCCAGCGGCCAACGAGCGTAGCCTGCACGATCCACTCCCCGGCAGCGCCTACCAGCAAAGCGACGACGGTAAACATGGTCACCATGCCGGTGAGCAGGGCGATGATTTGGCGTTTTTTGCCGCGAAATGCGGCGAAAAGCAGGGGAATGACGGGCAGCGTACAGGGGCTTAATAAACTCAGCATTCCGCCAAGAAAGGCAATCAGAACGGGCATAACACACCTCACGGTTACAGGATGATTCCAGGGTATTTAACCCGCCTGATGTGTTCGTGATGTGTGGGAAAACCGTCCCGATTGTCAGTTTGTTTGTCGGCCGCTCAGCCGCATACAGAGCGATACAATCAGGAGGCCGGCAGCGTGATGCTGGCTTTTAATCCGCCCTGCGGCTGGTTGGTGAGCGTTAATTTCCCCCCAAGCTGGCCGACAAGCTGGGCGGCAATCGCCAGCCCAAGCCCGGTGCCGCCGGTGTCGCGGTTTCTGGAGCTTTCCACGCGATAGAAAGGCTGTAACACGGCGTCCAGCTCCTCTTCGGGGATCCCCGGACCGTTATCTGCAACTACCAGCGTCACCTGATTTGGCTCCTTAATCAGGCTGACTTCAGCGGCGGTGCCGAACTTCAGCGCATTATCCAGCAAATTCGTGAGGATGCGGCGCAGCGCCTGAGGGCGAGTAGGCAGCGGGTGCGCTGACGGTGGCGCGGCAAACGTCACGGCTTTGCCGACGTCCTGGTAGTCGCAGACTATGCTGTCAACAAACGCTCTCAGCTCAATACGCTGCGGCGTTTCTTCCAGGCTTTCTGACGACCGCGCGTAGGCAATTCCCTCACGAACCAGATGCGTCATGTTATCCAGATCCTGCATCAGTTTGTCGCGCAGTTCCGGCTCATCGCTCATCTCAAGGCGCAGCTTCATGCGGGTGATGGGCGTCTGCAGGTCATGCGAAATAGACGCCAGAATCTGCGTGCGCTCTTTCAGATGCCCCTGGATTCGCGCCTGCATCGAGTTAAACGCTTTTGCTGCATGTTCAACTTCAACCGGGCCGCTTTCCTGCATTGCCGTCGGGTTAGCGCTGGCAGGCTCCAACGCTTCAACGGCACGGGTGAAACGAGTAAGCGGCAGCACCACCTGGCGCACGGCAAACCATGCACAAAGCGCGAGCAGCACCAGCTGAATTGCAATGACGACCGGTAGCCAGCTTTCGATTGGCGGCATGCGGGGCGTGAGATCGATAGTCAGCGGCGAGCCGTCAGCCAGCGTTAAGTGGGCCTGAATATGGGAACGCATGCCGGGAACATCTGTGAAATCGAGCTTATAGTTGCCGCCCAGAGCCTCTTTCAGGGAAACAATGGCATCTTTCGAGCGTTCATCGGAGGGCGGTTTTCCCGGCGTACCGGGTCCAAGAATATAGTGATAGTTTTCCCGCGCCAGCCTGTCCAGCCAGGCCGGGCGCTCCTCCGGCGGGAGTTTATCGAGGATAGCCACGCTGGTGGAGACGTTGTTCTGCAGGTTATCCAGCATCACGCTGCGGGCGCTGTTCATCCGCTCGAAGGTGGTCAGCGCGAGGGTCAGACCGTTAGCCAGCAGCAGGCCGACGAGGACGATAAGAAACAGCCGGGAAAGCAGGGAACGGGGCCACAGCCTCATTCTCGCGCCTCAACGATGGTGACGGGAACGGAAAGCACATAGCCCTCACTACGCACGGTTTTGATGTAGGCCGGGGTGCGGGCATCTTCGTTCAGGCGCTGGCGCACGCGGCTGACCAGCAGATCGATAGAGCGTTCGAACAGCTCGGCGTCGCGTCCCTGGGTCAGATTCAGCAGCTGATCTCGCGTCAGCACGCGCTGCGGATGATCCAAAAACACGCGCAGCAGGCGGTATTCCGCGCCGCTCAGCGCAACGATCGTTCCTTGTAAATCAAGAAGGTGACGCGCAGAAGTATCAAGCTTCCATTCGCCGAAAGCGATGATCCTTCCGGCTTCGGTCACCTGTAAATTTGGCGGTAATGCGCGGAAGCGGCGGAGGATCGCTTTGATCCGCGCGAGCAGCTCGCGGGCGACAAAGGGCTTTACCACGTAATCATCCGCACCCATCTCCAGGCCGAGGATCCTGTCGGTATCTTCGTTTCTGGCGGTCAGCATCAGAATGGGCAGGTCTTTGTGTTTGTCGCTGCGCAGCTGGCGGCACAGCGTCAGCCCGTCGTCGCCGGGCATCATCACGTCCAGCACCACTAAGTCGACGTGCTGCTTGTCCAGCACGGCGCGCATCTCTTTGCCGTTTGCAGCGCCGCTTGCCCGGTAGCCTGATTTTTCCAGATAGCTGACGACAAGCTCGCGAATGTCGCGGTCGTCGTCCACCACGAGAATATGATCGATGTGTTCCACCTGGTGCTCCCGGCGCTAAAAGTGAAGGGTCAAACTAGCATAGCTTTTTTACTACAGCTTACCGGCATCTACCACTGCCTTAACAAACGCTTCAGGCGCTTCCTGCGGCGGGTTATGGCCGATGTTGCCGCTGAAGGTTCGGTGTTCGTATTTGCCGGTAAATTTCGCGGCATAGGCAGAGGGTTCAGGATGCGGAGCGCCGTTGTTATCACCTTCGATGGTGATGGTTGGCACGGTGATATTCGGTAGCTCCGCCAGCTTTTTCTCATCTGCGGCGTACTTTTGCTCGCCTTTTTCCAGCCCCTGACGCCAGCGATAGTTGCTTAGCGTAATGGCCACGTGGTCCGGATTATCCAGCGATTTGGCGCTGCTGTTAAAGGTTTCATCGCTAAACTTCCAGCCCGGCGAAGCCTGCTGCCAGATTAATCTGGCGAACTCATGGGTGTTCTTCTCATAGCCCGCCGCGCCGCGCGGAGTAGCGAAGTAAAACTGATACCACCACTGCAGCTCGGCCTTCGGCGGCAGCGGCTTTTTCCCCGCCTCCTGGCTGCTAATCAGATAGCCGCTGACGGACACCAGCGCTTTCACACGATCCGGGTGCAGCGCCGCCACGATATCCGCGGTGCGCGCCCCCCAGTCATACCCGGCGAAAATGGCCTGTTTGATGTGTAATGCATTCATCAGCGCAACCGTATCCTGAGCCAGCGCCGCAGGTTCGCCGTTGCGAGGCGTGGAGGCAGAAAGGAAGCGAGTGCTGCCGAACCCCCGCAGATTAGGGACGATGACCCGGTAACCCTGTTTTGCCAGCTCCGGCGCAACCGTCTCAAAGCTGTTGATATCATAGGGCCAGCCGTGCAGCAGGATCACCGGCTGCCCGTCTTTCGGGCCAAGATCGACGTAGCCGACGTTCAGCACGCCCGCGTTAATCTGCTTTATTTGCCCTTCGCCAAAGCCCGCCGCTTCAGCCTGGCAGGCGAAGACTACAGAGAGAGAAAGCGGCGCAATCAGTGCAGACAGGGTGAGTTTGTTGAACATGATGTTTTCTCCGAAGCCCTAATAAAATGTTCGGCTATCTCATCATGAGATTGTAGGGGGCATGTTTTACAAACCGCCCTTTTTGCATGGTGGCGTATCTGGCCGTGCTGTGGATACAGTGTGATACAAAGTGGCTTGTTTTACCCTCACCCTCACCCTCACCCTCACCCTCACCCTAGCCCTTATGTCTTGATCCTCCCCGCCAGTGCGGGGAAGATCCCCGACTGATCATCGGGAGGTTGCCGGTGAGCATCCCCTAGCCCTGGTGCCCCTGAGCCCGCGGGAGAGATTATGCCCCGGCAGCCTTTCTCCCTGTCGCCTCAAGACCGAACGGTATCCTGTGCCTCTGAGCACCCACACATAAGGATGGTCTGGCGATATTATTCATAAGGTTACGGAGAATCATATGACCCTCACTTCTGTCGGCGTTGATATTGCTAAGCTAAAATTTGATGTCGCTGTCCTGCTGCCTAATCAGAAATACAAAACTAAAAAGTTTGCTAACACGCATGCGGGATGCCGTGAGTTTATTCACTGGCTGGCCCGTTTTGGAGACTGTCACGTCTGTATGGAGGCTACCGGCAGCTACAGCACGGAACTCGCCACGGCATTGTCCGATGGCGGCTATCGAGTCAGTCTGGAAAACCCTGCCCGTATTCATGCCTTCAGTCATACCGAACTGGCCCGAAATAAAACGGATAAAAGCGATGCCGCACTGATAGCGCGGTATTGTGCCCTGTATCAGCCAGCACAATGGCATCCGGCCCCTCTCAGCCAGCGACAGCTGACCGCGCTGGTACGGCATCTTAAAAATCTTGAAGAGATGCGACAGATGGAAGAGAACAGGCTGGAGGCCGCAGATGAGGTCATAACCGGTTCGTTAAAAGAACACATCGCCACGCTGGACGAACTGATAAAAGAAACAAAAAAGAAAATCAGACAGCATATCGACGATGACCCGGACCTGAGAAAAGACAAGGCGCTGCTGGAGAGTATCCCGGGTGTGGGAGATGTGCTGAGTACGAATCTTCTGGCCTTCGCGGGAAACCTGAGGCGATTTAGCAGCAGTAAGGCTCTGGTGGCTTATGCAGGCCTGAACCCACGACGTTGTGAATCCGGGATGTGGAAAGGAAAAAGCAGGTTGTCGAAAGTGGGGAGCCGTGAGCTGCGTAGCGTACTGTATATGCCTGCGGTGGTGGCGGGAAGGTGTAATGAAGTGGTGAAAGACCTGATGAGGCGGCTGGAGAGTAGAGGTAAGGCAGGAAAAGAGCGAGTATGTGCAGGAATGAGAAAGCTACTGCAGCTGGCTTATGGCGTGGTGAAATCAGGGCGTGAATTTGACGCCGAAATACCGCTTGCCGGATAGCCGACAAGACGGTATCTCTCCCTGGAAGGGAGAGGGGATAAAAAACCACTCACTTAACTAATCCCCCTCTCCCCTCTGGGGAGAGGGCCGGGGTGAGGGGAAAATTATCCTACCACTCTCGGCACAAGCCCCGGAGCCTGCCACATCGAGGTCGTCAGGCCGCTATCGACCAGCGTTAGCTGGTCGGCATAAACTTTCAGCCATTTGCGCTTCATCTCGTCGTAAAGCTCGCGGTGCGCCGGATTCGGCGTGAACTCTCGCTGCCACTGCACCAGACGCTCGCCGGTATTGGTCAGCGAATCGAAAAGTCCGGCGCCAACCCCTGCGGCAATGGCGCAGCCCAGCGCCGTTGCCTCTTTCACCACCGGAACACGAACCGGCAGTCCGGTCACATCGCTGAGGATCTGGCTCCATAGCACGCCTTTTGAGCCGCCACCCGCAAAGACGAGTGAGTCGAACTTCACGCCCGAAAAGCCGGAGATCTGTTCCAGATTACAGGCTGACACCATCGCCGCATTCTCCTCTAACGCCCGAAACAGCGTCGCTTTGTTGCACTTTTCCGGGTCGATAGAGAGGTTAATAAACGACGGCGCGGCGTGGTACCACTGCTTGAAATGCATGGCGTCGGAGAAAATCGGCATCACGCCGTGGGAGCCCGCGGGCACCCGGCCTGCCATCTCTTCCATAAGCGCATAGGTATCCACGCCGAGGCGCCCGGCAAGCAGTTTTTCTTCCGCACAGAAGGCGTCGCGGAACCAGCGCATCGTCAGGCCAGTAAAGAAGCTGATGGACTCCGCCTGTACCATGTTGTGAATCACGTGCGGATTAATACGGATGTTCATTTCTGGGTCAGTTTTGAGGGTCGGCAGGTTGACCACCTGCTGCCAGAACGTGCCGCCCAGCACCGCCGTTTGCCCGGCTCTGACGATGCCAAGCCCCAGGCAGCCGAGCTGGACGTCGCCGCCGCCCATCACGACCGGCGTGCCTTTCAGCAGCCCGCTTTCTTCGGCAGCCGCCTGCGTAACGCCACCCAGCACGGTGCCGGTCTCTTTTACCGGGGAAAGAATATCGGCGCGAAGCCCGGCCATATCGAGCAGAGAAGGGCGCCAGTCGCGGGTCGCCAAATCCAGCATGCCGGTGGTGCCGGCGTTAGAAGGATCAACCGCCAGCTCGCCGGAAAGTCTGGCGGCAAGCCAGTCGCTGATCATGGTGATGGTGGCGGCTTTGCGGTAGATGTCCGGGCGATGATGCGCCAGCCAAAGCAGACGAGGCATAGCGCTCAGCGCCAGCGTCTGGCCTGAAACCTGGTATACCTCGGACTCAAACTGAAAGTCGTGGATCTCTTTAAGTTCGCTGACCTCGCGGCTGGCGCGGGCGTCCACGTTAGCGCAGGCCCAGATAGGATCGCCGTTACGATCGTAAAGAACGATTCCTTCACGCATCGAGCAGCAGGAAACGGCGGCGATCGCTGAAGCGGAGAGATTTGCCCTGTGCAAAGCCTCACGGATGCAGCGACAGGTGAGCTGCCAGTTGACGGCGAGATCGAACTCCATCGATCCCGGGACGTCAGCCACGCTTAAGTGCTTCCATTCGGCCTGGCCAACGGCGATCTGGTGACCATCGGTGTCGAAAATGACGGCGCGGATACTGCCCGTTCCGGCGTCCAGCGCAAGTAAATAGCTCATCAGCAGCCCCCTTCCTTCGTCCGTTCAATAAATAAACTCTTAGCCATCGCGGGCGATCTGGTCGATCTATTTGAGTGTTTTGTGAGCGCTGCACGGTTGCAATCGCCGATCGCTGACTAACTTTTTGAACACAATCTCTTATTCACCAACGGATCCGGGAGAAGACGTCATGGCAGATCTGGATGACATTAAAGACGGGAAGGATTTCGGTATTGGTCAGCCGCAGGAGAATCGGGCTTTTTATCTGAAGGGTAGCGGGGCGCTGGACTGGGGGATGCAGTCGCGTCTTGCCAGGATCTTTAACCCAAATACCGGGCGAACCGTGATGCTGGCCTTCGATCACGGCTATTTTCAAGGCCCAACGACCGGGCTTGAGCGTATCGATCTCTCGATTGCGCCGCTATTTCCTGAAACAGATGTCCTGATGTGTACTCGCGGCATTCTGCGCAGCGTCGTACCTCCGGCCACCAATAAACCCGTGGTGCTGCGAGCGTCCGGCGGCAACTCGATCCTCAGCGAACTCTCTCGCGAAAGCGTCGCGGTGACGATGGAGGATGCCTTACGCCTCAACGCCTGCGCGGTGGCCGCGCAGATTTATATCGGCAGCGAGTATGAGCACCAGTCGATCAACAACATTATCAAGCTGGTGGACGAAGGCACGCGCTACGGCATTCCTACGCTTGCGGTAACCGGCGTGGGCAAAGAGATGGCTCGCGACGCCCGCTATTTCTCGCTGGCAAGTCGTATCGCCGCCGAGCTTGGAGCACAGTTTGTCAAAACCTACTTCGTGGAGGAGGGATTTGAGAAAGTGGCCGCCAGCTGCCCGGTGCCGATTGTCATCGCCGGAGGCAAAAAGCTGCCTGAACAGGAAGCGCTGGAGATGTGTTTTAAAGCGATAGACCAGGGCGCGTCTGGGGTGGATATGGGGCGCAACATCTTCCAGTCAGAAGCGCCGCTGGCGATGCTGCAGGCGGTGAAAAAAGTGGTGCACGACAATATGTCTGCCCGCGAAGCTTATCAGTTCTGGCTCGAAGCGAAACAGCAGGGAGGTAAGGCATGAACGTAACGCTGGTGGAAATTAACATTAAACCGGAGCGCGTCGACGAGTTTCTGGAGGTGTTTCGGGCCAATCACGAAGGCGCCATCAAAGAACCCGGCAATTTGCGCTTCGACGTGCTGCAGGACCCGGATGTCGCTACGCGATTTTTCATCTATGAGGCTTACCAGGATGAGGCCGCGGTGCTGGCGCACAAGAAAACGCCGCACTACCTCGCCTGCGTTGAGAAGCTGGATGAGATGATGTCTGAGCCGCGCAAGAAGCGGAGCTTTATCGGGCTGTTGCCGTAGGGATTTCCCCTCACCCTGACCCTCTCCCCACAGGGGAGAGGGGATAAAAACAAAGGTGTGAACGGGGAAAACTCCCTCTCCCCACACGGGAGGAGGGATAAAAACAAAGGCGTGAACGGGGAAAACTCCCTCTCCCCACACGGGAGAGGGTTGGGGGGAGGGTCAATCAGCTTTCCTGCGCCTCTGCCGTCTCATCCTGCGTCACTCTCAGCCGGTAAAGCGCACGTTTAGCGCACTCCAGCACGTGCTCACACTGCTCAATCGTCAGGGTCAGCGGCGGCTCCACGCGAATGGTTTTTGAGTTATTCAGCGTACCGGCTACCAGCACCTGCTGGCGGAACATCTGGCTGGCAAATCTGTAGCCGATGTCGTTGTCGCAGAACTCAATTGCCATGAGCAGCCCCTGGCCGCGAGCCTCAACGATAAGGTCCGGGAATTCACGGGCCAGCGCCCGGAAGCCATCCAGCAGCAATTGCCCCTTCTGCGCCGCCTGGGCAGGCAGGTTTTCTTCCAGCAGGTAGTGGATGGTCGCCAGCGCGGCTGCGCAGGCCAGTGGATTACCGCCGAAGGTCGTGGTGTGCAGGAACGGATTATCGAACAGTACGGAAAAGACCTCTTCCGTGGCGACAGTTGCGCCTATCGGCATCACGCCGCCGCCAAGCGCTTTTGCAAGGCAGAGAATGTCCGGCTGCACATTTTCGTGCTCACAGGCAAACATCTTACCGGTACGTCCCATCCCGGTTTGCACCTCATCCAGAATCAGCAGCACGCCGAATTCGTCGCACAGCTGGCGCACAGCAGGCAGGTAGCCCGGTGGCGGCAGGATCACGCCGCCTTCGCCCTGGATGGGCTCCAGGATAAGCGCCGCCACGTCATCGCCGGTTTTACGGCATTCGCTGAACTGGGTGCGCAGCGCGCCGATATTGCCGAACGGCACGTGGCGGAAGCCCGGCAGCAGAGGCATAAACGGTTTGCGGAATGTTGATTTCGCCGTGGCCGAAAGCGCGCCCAGAGATTTACCGTGGAAAGCGCCGCTGGTGGCGATAAAGGTGAATTTCCCGCGCGGCGACTGATAAGCCTTCGCCAACTTTATGGCCGCTTCAACGGATTCGGTACCGCTGTTGCTGAAGAAGCTGTATTTGAGTTTGCCCGGAGTGAGTGCGGCAAGCGTTTTAGCAAGCATCGCTCTCAGGGGATCCAGCAGCTCCTGGCTATGTAAGGGCTGCTTTTCCAGCTGATGCTGGACGGCGGAAACAACGACTGGATTACGGTGCCCTACGTTAAAGATGCCGAACCCACCCAGGCAGTCGATGTACTCTTTGCCCTGGGTGTCGACAAGCGTATTCAGGCTGCTCGCTTGCCACTCTACGGCTCCGTAATCCCCGCCGGCGGTAACGGACTTGCGGTACTCAAGAAAACCCGGATTTACATGCTGCTGGAAGCTATCGATAACCTCCCGGTTCAGCGCTTTCATCTCCTCATGGGTGAGTGACTTCTTTTCAATAATGTTCAGTGCGTGCGCCGTACAGGCAAGGGCTGAGGCGCTGGAAGGTGACCTGTTCAAAATGTGCTCCTGGATGTGGCGTATCACGCGATACACAAAATAAGTATTGCAGGGATTGCGCCAGGCAGCGCTCCGTCAGTGAAATCAGGATAAACGCCCTCAGGACAGCGGCTGTGCAATAATTAATCACAATAGATTACATTTTGCGCACTTTAATGCTGCAGGCTGACGGAGGAAAATCTCTTCGCCATGAGGGAGGGTGCACTTTTTTAGGGCGAAATGTTTCCCGTTGGCGCAAAAAGAAAAGAAAAGCCACATATATTATTGTTTAGTCTTTCTTAATGACGCATGGCGGCTTATTTATTGTTAAATACTGTGTAGGAATAAACCGACTTGACCATAAAGTTTACAATATAGATTGCTCGTTTAGGGATTGTTTAAGTTATGATTCGGCGTGAAGATGACCCCCAATATTCGTGAGTATCCGATGGTGGAGAGTAACTTAACCTATTAAACACAGTGTGAGCTTAACGTGACAATTAATATTAAAGATATCGATAGCTCTTTGCTGGAGCTAAATATCGCCATCCGCGATCATTATAACTGGGCAAATAAATGCCTGCGTCTCAGCCTGTTAGGCGGTGAGCCGGATAAAGACGTCAATGATTCAGATGCCCATCAGCACTGCCGCTTTAGCCATTGGCTAAACCAGCGTATGCAGGGAGCCAACCTCGACAGAGAATTAATTCTGCTGATTGACCGACAGCACGCTGCAATGCACGTTGCGGCTCGGGTATTAATGTTATCAATTATTGCGGGGAAGGTTAGCGAAGAATTACTAAATGATTACAATGAAGCGCAGCAAAAGTTTATTTCCAGTATCGATAAATATAAAGAATATCTTTTTTCCTACCGTAATTTATACGATGCTTTAACCGGTCTGCCGCTGCGCCATTTGCTGTATCAGGAATTCCCGCTGATCCGTTCCCGTAGCGAACGCGTTGAGCGTAGTCTTTATTTGCTGATCATGGATATTGATCGTTTTAAGACGATCAATGACACCTGGGGGCACAACGCGGGGGATGACGTTCTGCGCAGCGTCGCGTCTATTTTGAAAGAGGCAACCCGCAATGAGGAACGCATTTACCGCTTCGGCGGCGAAGAGTTTATTATGCTGCTGGAGGCGAGCAGCAGGGAGCAGGCAGAGCGTGCCGGCAAGCGTATTTGCCAGCACTTAGCCAGCCATCCGGTGAGCGTAGATGACCAGAACATTAAGGTTACCGTCACCGGGGGGTTGACCCTTGTCTCTGCTGATGACTCTTTGCACAGCGCCATCGGGCGGGCAGACAAGGCCATGTATTACGGAAAAAATACCGGCCGTAATCGCTGTATTCTGGCCTTGTCTGACCAGGAAATGGTGACGCTGGAATAAGCCGTTATGCGTGCGCCATTCGGTGCTCACCGTTAACCAGCGCGGCACGATCGAAGCCGCACTCGATCACGCCGTTGGCCATAAACGCCGCACGGTCGGACATATGGGCAATCACGTCGGCATCGTGGCTTACCAGCAGGTAGGTCATGCCGTGCTGCTGCTTCAGGCGGTTGAGCAGGTTGAGGATCTCGGCCTGCACCGACATATCCAGCGCGGAGGTCGGCTCGTCGAGCAGCAGGATTTTCGGGCGCAGCAGCAGCGCACGAGCAATCGCCACTCGCTGCCGCTGGCCACCGGAAAGCTGGTGCGGATAGCGTCTGGCCGAATCGGCCGGTAGCCCAACCTGGCTTAACGCCTCATTAACGCGGGCCTCGATATTGCTTTCGCCATGAATTTTTAGCGGTTCAGCCAGCGTGCGCCAGATCGTGTGGTTTGGGTGCAGCGAGGCGTAGGGATCCTGAAATACCATCTGTACTTCGCGGCGTAAAGCCCCCTGATAGCGTTTGCCCGCAGGAATATTATTGCCTAAGAGTTCCACGCGGCCCCGCCAGTCACGCTGCAGGCCGGCGAGCACGCGCAAAATCGTCGATTTTCCGCAGCCAGAGGCGCCAATCAGGCTAAAGGTTTCGCCCTGCTCAATCGCAAAGCTGGCCCCTGCGACGGCGGTTTTTACGCCGCCCTTTGCGGCAAACTGCACGCTCAGATCATCAATCTTAACGATCGCCATGACTCTCTCCTTGCTGGAATTCGCTGCGGTTCAGCGTCGGCAGCATCTGCCCATAGGTGTCGGCATTTGGGCGGCAGGTCCAGAGCGTTCGCGTATAGGGATGGGTGGCCTGCGCCAGTTCGTTGGCGGCCATTTCATCGACTTTCTGGCCGTGATACATCACCAGCACGCGGTGGCAATGTTCAGCCACCAGCGGCAGATCGTGGCTAATCAGCAGCAGCGCCATCTGCCTTTGCTCGCACTGCGCCACCAGCAGCTCAAGGATTTGGTTGCGCAGGCGGGCGTCCAGCGCCGAGGTTGGTTCATCGGCAATCAACACTTTAGGGTTATTGGCGAGGGCGATGGCGATCATCACGCGTTGGCCCATGCCGCCGGATAGCTCGCCGGGGTAGCGCAGCAGCACCGCGTCCGGCAAGCCAACGGACTGCAGCAGTTCACGGCAGCGTTCACGGCGTTCGGCAGTGGACAGCTTCTGGTGCAGGCGGAGCGCCTCGTCAATTTGCTGAAGGACGTTTTTCACCGGGTTCAGCGCATAGCGCGGGTCCTGAAGCACCATGGCGATGTCGCTCCCGCGCAGCTGGTTCCAGCTTCGGGCATTCATCTCCAGCAGATCGTGCCCCAGTACGTTGAGCTGCTCTGCGCTCACCTTGCCAGGTTTACGCACAAGTCCCATAAGGGCTCGCGCCGTCATCGACTTTCCTGACCCGGACTCACCTACCAGCGCCAGACGTTCATTGCCCAGCGTGAAGGAAAGGTTGCTGACCACCCGGCTGCCGGGGTAGTCGATATTCAGCCCGGAAACGGTAATTCTGTTAGTCATGTTGCGGCTCCAGCACGTCGCGCAGGCCATCGCCCAGCAGGTTAAAGGCCAGGCTGCTCAGCAGAATAGCGGTGCCTGGAATGGCGGCTATCCACCACTGATCGAAAATCACCTGCATACCGTCGGCAATCATCGCGCCCCACTCGGACATCGGTGGCCGGGCGCCAAGGCCCAGGAACCCCAGACCGGCAGCGGCAAGAATAATCCCGGCAAGATCCAGCGCCAGGCGCACGATGGCGGAAGGCAGACACAGCGGCAGGATGTGGCCGCCCAGCAGCCGCAATCCTTTTATCCCCATCATTTCTGCGGCAGCGAGATAGTCGCTGTGACGAAGCCTCTGTATCTCGCTTCTTGCCTGGCGCGCATAGGCAGGCCAGGTGGTCAGCGCCAGCGCCAGCGCGCCGTTAACCAGCCCAGGACCGAGCATCGCCACAAAGGCAAAGGCGAGGATCAGGCGCGGCATCGACATCACCACGTCGGTAAAACGCATCAGAATGCGCTCCAGCCAGCCGCCGTAATAGCCGGAAAGAATGCCGATCAGCAGCCCAACCGGCAGGGTGATCACCGTCACCAGCAGCACCAGGCCCAGCGCCGGGCGGGTGCCGTAGATCAGCCGAGAAAGCAGGTCGCGGCCATAGCTGTCGGTACCCAGCAGATGATGGCCGTTAGGGGCCTGCAGGCGCGCGGCGGCGTCCTGCCAGTTGGGATCAAACGGGGCCAATAGCGGAGCAAATAGCGCAATAAGCACCAGCGCGGCAATGATAATCAGCCCGCTAAGGGCGGCCGGGGAGCGCAGTATGCGTCGCAGAAAAAGAGAAGACGGCATTAGCGGATCCTCGGGTCGGTGGCGCGCACCAGTATGTCGGTCAGGTTATTGATCAGCACAAACGATACGCCAATCAGCAGCGTGCCGCCCATAATTGCGGTGGTATCACCGGCAAACAGCGCGGTGGTGAGATAGCGGCCAATCCCCGGCCAGGAGAAGACGGTTTCCGTCAGTACGGCGCCTTCCAGCATGCTGGTGTAAGCCAGCGCGATCACGGTGAACAGCGTGCCGCGAATGTTCGGCAGCACGTGGCGAAGCAGAATCGTCATGTCGCCTGCGCCCTTTGCGCGAGCCAGGGTAATGTACTCTTTGTTCATTTCGCTGAGGCAGGCCGTGCGCGTCAGCCGGGTGATGCTGGCCAGCGAATAATAGGCCAGCAGCAGCACCGGCAGAATCAGGTGGTTCACGGCGTTGAGGAGTGCGCCTTTATCGCCGGAAAGCCAGGTATCAATCAGCACAAACCCCGTTTTGGCTTCGACGCTGTACTGGTAAATATCATCGAGCCTTCCTGGCCCTGCGCTCCACTGCAGGCGGGCATAAAAGAGCGCCAGCATCAGCAGACCGAGCCAGAAAATGGGTACCGAGTTACCGAGCAGGGTAAAGGTACGTACCGCGAGATCCCACGGTGAGCCGGCAAACCGGGCGCAAAGCACACCAAAAAGCACGCCAAGCACGCTACCGATGATCAGCGCGAGGGTGGCGAGCTCCAGCGTGGCGGGGAAAGCCGAGAGTAAATCATGCAGCACCGGCTGGCCGGTTGAGCTGGCTATGCCCAGGTCGCCGTGAGCGAGGTTAACCAGGTAATGCCAGAACTGCACCGGCAGCGATTGATCCAGCCCTAGCTGGTGGCGAACCTGATCGTAGGTTGACTGGCTGGCGTGATCGCCGACTATCTGTAGCACCCTGTCTACCGGAGAAAGTGCGGACAAGGCAAAGGTGATCAGCAGTAGGCCGATAAGGGTCAGGACAAGGGTGAAAATTCCCTGGAGCAGGGCAAGCAGCGGACGCCGCAAGCGCTGCGACGAAGGCGAAACTTCGGACATGGGTAACTCTTTTTGCGCGAATGGTGATGAACCCCTCGCCCGGTATCTTTCTGCATGGAAAGGTAAGAGCGAGGGGCCGTTCAGTTATTTAGTGACGTTATCGTAATACACCATATCCGCATTCAGGCCCTGTTGATAGCCTTTGATGTTATCGCGTACCACGATCTGGGTTTTACCCTGGTCGACAAAGACATACGGGGAGCTACGCTGCAGCTCTTCCTGCAGTTTGGTATAGAGATCTTTGCGTTTGGCCGGGTCGGCCTCCGCCACGGCGGCAAGCGTTTGTTTGCTCAGTTCCGGGATCTGCCAGCCGTTCAGCCCTGCCACGGTGCCGCCTTTACCGTCGTTATAGGCAAAGGCGTTGGCGTTGGAGTGGGCGTCGAAGTAGTCAGGGATCCACAGGCGGATAGCGGCCTGGTGCTGCTTCGCACGAACGCGGGCGTAGACCTGGCTACCCGCTGCAGGCAGCAAATCTACCTTCACGCCGCCCTGGGCAAAGCTTGCCTGCATTGACTGAGCGATGGTGATAAACGGCGGTTTGTTCTCAACGTCGAGGGTGAAATGCGCATCCTTGATGCCCGCCTTCGCCAGGATCGCTTTTGCCTTCGCCGGGTCGAATTTAAACGGCGTGTTTTCCAGCGCGCCAGGGAAACCGACCGGCAGGAAGCTCTGGTGAACGAAGTACTGGCCTTTCAGCAGATCTTTGGTGATGCCCTGATAATCCACCAGGTAACGGGCCGCTTCCCACAGCGCCGGATTTTTCAGCAGCGGGTTGGCGTTGTTGCCGACGTTAAACACCAGATAGTTTTGCTCGGCAGAAGGAATACTCAACACCTTCACGCCCTGTTTGCCT
Organism: Cedecea lapagei; assembly: GCF_900635955.1. Taxonomy (GTDB): domain Bacteria; phylum Pseudomonadota; class Gammaproteobacteria; order Enterobacterales; family Enterobacteriaceae; genus Cedecea; species Cedecea lapagei. The sequence continues at coordinate 4,021,600 of NZ_LR134201.1, read as the reverse complement.
TCAAGAGCGCTGGTTTGGTCCGCACCCAAATCACGGGCGATATCGGCGTCGCCCTGCTGAATCAGCAGGCGGCGAGCGGCCGGATCGGGCACGTTTTTAATAATGATGTTCTTCACTTTTGGCGTATCGCCAGGGGATGTCGGGTTGGCATCCAGGACGATAGCCTGATGCGGCTGGTAGACGCGCATCTTAAACGGTCCGCTGCCTGCTGAATGCATTTTCAGCCATTCGTTGCCGAAATCACCCGCTTTCGCGTTAGGCGCAACCGCTTTTTCATCGACGATGGAGGCGATTGGCGTGGAGAGAATATTCAGGGCTACCGCCGGGCTCACGTCCGCAGTCCAGTGCACTTCCAGCGTGTGGTCATCCACTTTCTTCAACTGGCTGGCGATATTATCCGGCTGCCAGCCCAGCACGTTCAGAATGAAGGCCGGGGATTTATTCAGCGTCACCGCGCGGGTGTAGGAGAAGATAACGTCTTCCGGGCGCAGCGGATTACCGGAGGCAAATTTTGCATCCGGGCGTAGCTTGATGGTCAGCTTCTTATTCGCCGCATCGCCCTGCCAGCTTGCCGCCAGAATCGGTACGATTTTGGCCGGATCCGTGCGGTCTGCCTGCACAAGGCGCTGATAAAGGCTTGGTACGGTCTGGATGCTTGAGAGTTCGTTGGCTTCCGCCGGGTCAAGGCTGACGATATCGTCCAGCCCTTGTGCAACCACCAGGGTATCCGGTGGCGTGGCAGCGTGGGAAGCTGCAGACAGCGCAGCCAGCAGCAGTAATGGCAGGACTTTTCTTTGCATGTGTGTACCCTGTAATGGTGTTTTTATCGGTTTTTCTCTGTGTATTTACGTTAGGTGAGTTATCTCAATTCACAAAGTCAAAATTGCGCTTTGCATATAAATATACGATATATCCAATGCGATAAAGTGATGAAAACTCGAGGACGGGTTCACTTCCAGCGGGGGACTTTGTTTTTGCAGATATCCACGACTATGCAGGATTGGCTAAGGTTCCGTTCACCTCAGGTACAGTTTCATCTGTAGCCGCCGCGGTGGCGATGAGCTCACCGTGCTCTTAGCGTGCAGGAGGGGCAGCTCTGTGGGTGAACGGATTTAAGCGCTGGTTTGAAGAAGCAAAGAGCAAAAAAAAGCCCCCACCCAACGGTGAAGGCTCTCTCTATTTATCTCCTCTCTCCGCGGAGAGAGGATGAGGGGGATAACTACTCGTTAATCCTCGGATGCTGCTGCACAAGCAGAGCCCGTTTCTCCTGCAGACTTTCGATTTCCTTATCCAGATCCTCAATTTTCTGCTCAATATTGTCGTGATGCTCCTGGACAATTTCACGCGCTTCCGCAATATCCGAGGCCGCCGGCGTCGCGCCCTTCAGCGGTTTGTTGGCGGTCTCTTTCATAGTGATAGCGGTAATAAAGCCGATAATTGCCACCACCATCAGGTAGTAAGCCGGCATCATCAGGTTTTGCGTGGTTTCCACCAGCCATGCAGCAAGCGTAGGCGTCACGCCCGCGACCAGCACCGAAATGTTAAAGGCGCTGGCGAGGGCGCTGTAGCGAATATGGGTCGGGAACATCGCCGGCAGCGTGGAGGCCATGACGCCGATAAAGAAGTTCAGCACCACCGCCAGCACCAGAAGACCGGCAAATATCAGCCCAATTTCGTTGCTGTTAATCAACATAAAGGCCGGAATCGACAGCAGGAACAGGCCGATACTGCCCAGGAAGATAAACGGACGACGGCCAAAACGGTCGCTAAGCAGGCCGATCATCGGCTGCACGAACAGCATCCCCACCATAATGGCGATGATGATCAGCACCCCGTGCTCTTCCGAGTAATGCAGGTTGTGGGAAAGGTAGCTCGGCATGTAGGTCAGCAGCATGTAGTAGGTCACGTTGGTCGAGATAACCAGACCGATACAGACCAGCAGGCTGCGCCAGTGCTTAGTCGCAATCTCCTTGAACGACACTTTTGGACCTTCTGCCAGGCCTTCGCGATCGCCCTGTTCCATTTTCTCAACGTGCTGCTGGAACGCCGGGGTCTCTTCCAGCGCGTGGCGCAGGTAGAGGCCGATAATCCCTAACGGCAGCGCGAGGAAGAACGGAATACGCCAGCCCCACTCAAGGAAGTTTTCTTCACCGACGATAGCCGTGATCAGCACCACCACGCCCGCGCCACAGACGAACCCGGCAATGGAGCCAAAGTCCAGCCAGCTGCCCATAAAGCCGCGCTTACGGTCGGGGGAGTACTCGGCAACGAAGATAGATGCCCCGGTGTATTCGCCGCCTACCGAGAAGCCCTGAGCCATTTTTGCCAGCAGCAGCAGGATCGGTGCCCAGATGCCGATGCTGGCATAGGACGGGATCAGCCCGATGGCAAAGGTACTGAGCGACATGATGACGATGGTGATAGCCAGGATTTTCTGACGACCGTATTTATCCCCTAACATCCCGAAGAACAGGCCGCCAAGTGGGCGAATCAGGAAAGGAACAGAGAAGGTCCCCAGCGCGGCGATCATCTGAACGCTCGGGCTGGCATCCGGGAAGAAGACTTTACCTAGTGCGTAAGCAACAAAACCGTAAACACCAAAATCAAACCACTCCATCGCGTTGCCGAGTGAAGCGGCGGTGATGGCTTTTTTCAGACGCGCATCGTCAATGATAGTGACGTCACTGACCTTGATCGGTCTGACTTTTTTTTTCCTTTTTAGCATTTTTTATCCTCGAGTTTTCCTTGCGGGGTTAAAAATTCCCTCTGTAAGTGTAGTGCGCCGCACAAGAAGCGCTGGCGAAAACTGCAGCACTCAGATGAGGCGACAGCGAAGCAAAGGGAAAAGTAATAACCTATTGAAACTATATGGAGTGTTATGCTTAAGCTAGTCTCATCAATTATGTGGCTAATACTTAGAACTGTGATCAATATCAAACTTTTAAACTAAAGTAAAATTTACCCCCGCCGAAATAACATGCATACCACCAAAGAATTAACATCTGGATAACCTCTCAAAGGGAGTTGCTATGTCCGCCCATGTGCCGGTTACCCAGCGTGAGTACACGCTGGATGACGATACGACCCTGATGTCCACCACCGATCTTAAAAGTTACATCACGCATGCTAACGATACCTTCGTGCAGGTCAGTGGCTACACGCTACATGAGCTGAGCGGCGCTGCGCACAAACTCGTGCGGCATCCCGATATGCCTAAGGCCGCCTTTGCCGATATGTGGTTCACGCTTCAGCAGGGTGAACCCTGGACCGGCATCGTGAAGAACCGCCGTAAAAACGGTGACCATTACTGGGTTCGCGCTAACGCGGTGCCGGTGGTGCGCCACGGTAAAACTACCGGCTATATGTCTATTCGTACCAAAGCCTCAGCGGAAGAGATTGCCGCCGCTGAGCCGCTCTACAAGGCGCTGAACGAAGGCCGCAGCAGCAAAATCCTTTATAAAGGACTGGTGCTGCGCAAGGGGCTGTTTGGCAAGCTGCCGACGCTGTCTCTGCGCTGGCGCATCCGCGGGATAATGAGCGGCTTATTTGTTTTGCTGATGGCCTCGGCGTTTGCGCTCGGGCAAAGCCCGCTGCTAATGCTCGCTATCGCCGCATTTACCGCACTTGCCTGCGGGCTGCTGGAAGGGCAAATCGCTCGTCCGCTGGAAAACGTTGCCCGACAGGCGCTGGAAGTGGCTACCGGCAACGGTCACCGCGTGAAGCATCTTCAGCGCAGCGATGAAGTTGGCATTATTCTTCGCTCCATCGGCCAGCTTGGGCTGATGTGCCGCTGGCTGATAAACGACGTCAGCAGCCAGGTGGCGAACGTGCGCAGCGGCAGCGAGGCGATGGCGAAAGGCAACGACGATCTGAATGAGCGTACCCGCCAGACGGTGGTCAACGTGCAGCAGACGGTGGCGACCATGAATCAGATGGCGGCGTCGGTACAAACTAACTCGGAAACCGCGTCTGCGGCGGACAAACTCTCCAGCTCCGCCAGCGATGCGGCGGCGCAGGGGGGGCACGCGATGGAAACCGTGGTGACCACAATGGACGATATTGCCGACAGCACCCAGCGCATCGGCTCTATCACCAGCCTGATAAACGATATTGCCTTCCAGACCAACATCCTGGCGCTAAACGCCGCGGTGGAAGCCGCCCGTGCCGGAGAGCAGGGCAAAGGGTTTGCCGTGGTGGCCGGGGAAGTGCGCAACCTGGCGCAGCGAAGCGCCAGCGCGGCCAACGATATTCGCAAGCTGATTGACGCCAGTGCCAGCAAGGTGCAGTCCGGCGCGGTGCAGGTTCATGAGGCGGGGCGCACCATGCAGGACATTGTGGCTCAGGTACAGAACGTCACCCAGCTACTGGGGCAGATAAGCCACGCGACGTCGGAACAGGCGGATGGTCTGGCGGATATTACCCGCGCGGTGGCTGAACTGAACGCCATTACGCAGAAAAACGCCGCGCTGGTGGAAGAGAGCGCCCAGGTCTCCGCGATGGTGAAGCACCGCGCAACACGGCTGCAGGATGCGGTAACGGTTCTGGGCTAAAGCGTTCGGCGAGGAGAGTTCTCGCTGGTCGCTTAGCTCCGCTTATAAAGGCGGCGAGGGTGGCCAATCTTGCCGTACAGCATTTCGACGCTGAGAAAGCCTTTCTCGACGCAGTGTTCCAGGTAGCGGCGAGCGGTGGTTTTGCTGAGTTTGGTTTCACTGACCACGTCGTCAACCGAGAAGCAGCGCTGGGCTTCGCCTTCGCGAAAAAGGCGCTGCACCAGCTCCAGCGTATTTTCCTCGATGCCTTTGCTGCCCGCATCCAGCGGGGCGTTTCGCGCCTGAAGCTCGTAAAGCTTATCGACGTTCTGCTGATCCACCACCTTCCATTCGCGCTGCTGCTGGCTGAACTGGACGAAACGCTCCAGCGAGTGGCTCAGGCGCTTCCACGAGACGGGTTTTAGGATGTAGTCAAACGCGCCGCTGCGAATCGCCTGGCTGCAGGTGTCCATGTCGCTGGCGGCGGTGATAAAAATCACCGAGCAGGCGTGCTGTTTTAAAAGCTCGCTGCCAAACAGCGTAATGCCTTTACCATCCGGCAGGTAATTATCCAGCAGGATAAGCTGCGGCTGCTTCTCCTGCATCAGGCGCTGCGCGCTCGCCAGGCTGTTGGCTATCCCAACCAGGTGAAGGTGGGGATGTTTATCAATCAGCTCAGCATGCAGCTCAGCCAGCTCGCTCTCGTCCTCCACGATAAGCACGTTAATCATTTCATTTTGCATACTCAAAGCCTTACGTTGGGGTGAGGTCGCTCCCCGGAACGACAACGTCTGGAATAAATACCGAGAATACGGTCCCGCTCGGCAGGTTATCAGAAACCTCCACGGAGCCCTTCGCCAGCGCAACGTAGCTGGCGATAAGGTGCAGGCCCAGCCCGTGGTCGCCGTGGGTTTTAGTGGTAACGCCCGGCGTAAATATATGATCGCGCAGCTCCGGCGCAATGCCGACGCCGCGATCGGCCACCTCAATAACCAGTTCCCGGTCATTGATCACGATATAAACTTCAACCGGCTGGTGCTCACCTTCGGCGCGCTGGGTCGCTTCGATGGCGTTATCCAGCAGATTACCAATGATGGAAATCAGCTCAGACTCCGGCACGTTAGACGGCATGCGCGGCATGCTACAGGCTGGGTCGAATGCCAGCGACACGCCTTTTTCTCGTGCTCTGGCATACTTGCCCAGCAGCAGCCCGCACAGCGTGGCGGAGCAGAAGCGCGCGGAGACGAAGTCCAGCACTTCCTGGGCGTGCTCGGACTGCGCCTTGATATAGCGTTTTGCTTCGTCATAGCGGGCCATATGCAGCAGCCCGGCCAGGGTTGCCATGCGGTTAAGCTGCTCGTGCCGCATAATGCGCAGGTTATCCACGTAGCGCTTCACCTGGCTGAGCTGGAAACTCAGGCTATCAATATCTTTGCGGTCGCGGAAAGTGATAACCCAGCCCTGCAGCTCGCCCTCAAGCTCAATACGGACCCGACTGGCGAGCACGCTGAGATCGTTAAAGACGCAGATCTCATCGTGAGTGTCGCGCGCCAGCATCACCTGCGGATCAAAAAATGTCACCGGCTCAATCACCGCTGAAATCTGCTTGCCACGGATCTCGCGCGAGGGCTGCTCCAGGCCGAGCAGTTTCTTCGCCGCCTTGTTGATCACCTCGATCTGCGAGTGGCTGTCGATGGCGATCACTCCCTCATAAATAGACTCCATTATCGCTTTTTGCTGACGTACCAGCAGGCTGATTTGCCTGGGTTCCAGCGAGAACATCTGTTTCTTGATGCTGCGTGTGAAGTACCAGGAGAAGATGAACAGCGCCAGCAGCAGGATTATCGCCGCCAGCAGAATGTTGATCACCTTGCCGGACGTGACATCATCGAGGTAGCTCTTCAGGTAGCCCACCGACACAATCCCAATCACCTTGCCGTGCTGATCGAAAATCGGCGCTTTGCTGCGTAGCGACAGCCCGAGGCCGCCTTTGCGCAGCGTGGTGATACTTTTTCCCTGCAGCACCTCTTCATTATCGCCGCCGACCAGGGTTTTGCCCACGCGGTCGGCATGAACGGAGTGGTAGAGATGGATCCCGTGTTCGTCGCCGATCACGATAAAACTGGCATCGCTATGGACGACCAGTTTTTGCATAAAGTCGTGGATGGCCGGAATATCTTTTTTGGCCACCGACTCCTGCAGATTGGGAATTAAGGCGATCTCTTCCGCCTGAATTCTCGCGCGGGTGCTCATCTCCTGATACAGCTGGCGGCCAACGTCGAAATAGTAATAGGTTCCAAGCATGGCAAAGAGTACGGAAAAAAAGGCGACCAGGTAGATAAATAATCGTATCTGAAAGGAAACTTTCATAGGCCAGGCGTATATTCAGTGAGGCAAAACGGCAGCTTAACACCGATAAACCGCTGGCTGCGCGGCTTTGAGTGAAAGTTTGAACGACCTCACGCAACGGCACTTTTCGTTAATTTATGGAAGGTTACTCACGCATTTAAGAGTTATCTAAGTCAGGAATAAAAACCATAAAAACCACAGCTGAATAAAAACCATTAACGCCATAGAGACCTTTAAATTAACGGTTTTAATCTGCCAGGCCTCACATTCCATAGGTATTTAATCTTTTAGTCTGCCCGGACAAATTAAAATAAAGGGCTTGAAGATGAGCGCAACCGATGACTCCTGCAACATCATTCCTGAATCACTGGATATTAATAAACCGACGCTCAAGGAGCGCTGGTGGCATATTCTCGACAGCTGGAAAGTCGGGATCATCCCGCTGCCGCTGTTTGTGCTGGCAGGGGCGCTGATCGCCATTGACTGCCTCGGCGGTAAATTGCCGAGTGATATCGTGGTGATGGTGGCGACGCTGGCCTTCTTCGGCTTTGCCTGCGGTGAGTTTGGCAAGCGCTTGCCGATCGTCGGCAAAATGGGCGCCGCCGCGATCTGCGCCACCTTCATCCCTTCCGCGCTGGTTTATTACGGCCTGCTGCCGGATGTGGTCGTGGAGTCCACCACCAAATTCTATAAATCCACCAATATTCTCTACCTCTACATCTGCTGCATCATCGTCGGCAGCATCATGAGTATGAACCGCACTACGCTGATTCAGGGCTTTCTGCGCATCTTCTTCCCGATGCTGTGCGGCGAAGTGGTTGGCATGATCGTCGGCATGGGCGTTGGCCTGGCGTTGGGCCTTGAGCCCTTCCAGATCTTCTTCTTCCTGATCCTGCCGATCATGGCCGGAGGCGTGGGCGAGGGGGCAATCCCGCTGTCGATCGGCTACGCCACGCTGCTGCACATGGATCAGGGCGTGGCGCTGGGGCGTATTCTGCCGATCGTTATGCTGGGCAGCCTGACGGCTATCGTTATCTCCGGCTGCCTGAACCAGCTGGGTAAGCGCTTCCCGCACCTGACGGGCGAAGGCGAGCTGATGCCGGGTAAAGCAACCCACGGTGAAAAAGCACAATCCGCTGCGCTATTCAGCGGCAAAGCGGATGTGACCACTATTGCCTCTGGCGCGCTGCTGGCTGTGCTGCTCTACATGGTTGGCATGCTGCTGCATAAGCTTATCGGGCTGCCTGCGCCGGTTGGTATGCTGTTTGTCGCGGTGTTAATCAAACTCTGTCACGGCGTATCGCCACGCATGCTGGCGGGCTCTCAGGTGGTTTATAAATTCTTCCAGACGGCCGTAACCTACCCGATTCTGTTTGCCGTTGGCGTCGCGATCACCCCGTGGAACGAGCTGGTAGACGCCTTCACCATAACCAATCTGCTGGTCATCGTCAGCACCGTCAGCGCGCTGGTGGCGACCGGCTTCTTTGTGGGTAAAAAGATCGGCATGCATCCTGTCGACGTGGCCATCGTCTCCTGCTGCCAGAGTGGGCAGGGCGGTACCGGCGACGTCGCCATTCTTACCGCCGGTAACCGTATGTCGCTGATGCCGTTCGCCCAGATTGCAACCCGCATTGGCGGCGCGATCAACGTCTCGGTGGCGCTGCTGGTGCTTGGCAACTTTCTTGTCTGATTTTTGATTAAGCAGAAGCTTGCTTGCGGGGTAGAAGCTATCCAGCACGAATTTCATGCTAACGCCGCGGGTTTTTGTCTAGGCTCAGGTTTCCACTTTTTAAAATAAAGGGAGTACCTCATGGCTCAGACTACAGACAAAAACCGCCGCTTTGTGCTGGCTAAGCGTCCGCAGGGCATGCCGACCCGCGAAGATATCCGCCTGGAAGAAGTGGCCGTTCCCACGCCTGGCAAAGGTGAGTTGCTGCTGCGCACGCTTTTCCTGTCTCTCGACCCCTATATGCGCGGGCGCATGAGCGACGCCAAATCCTACTCGGCGCCGATTGCTATCGGGGAAGTTATTGTCGGGGGAACCGTCAGCCGCGTGGAAAGCTCTCAGCATCCTGATTATCAGCCGGGTGACCTGGTGCTGGCTGACTCTGGCTGGCAGGATTATTCGATCTCCAGCGGCGAAGGCCTGCAGAAGCTGGATAAAAACATGTCTCATCCTTCCTGGGCGCTGGGGCTGCTCGGCATGCCGGGTTTTACCGGCTACATGGGGTTGACCGATATTGGTAACCCGCAGCCGGGCGAAACCGTAGTGGTTGCGGCCGCCAGTGGCGCGGTGGGCTCTATTGTCGGGCAGACGGCTCGCCTGCGTGGCGCGAAGGTCATCGGCATTGCCGGCGGTGAAGACAAGTGCCGCTATGTAAAAGAGACGCTGAAGTTTGATGAGTGTCTCGACCACCGCGCCAGCGATTTTGCTGAACAGCTGGCCAAAGCTTGTCCGAACGGCATCGACGTCTATTTTGAGAACGTCGGCGGCGCAGTGTTTGACGCGGTGTTCCCGCTGCTGAATACCAAGGCACGTATTCCGGTTTGCGGTATGGTCAGCCAGTACAACGGCAACAACAGCGCCTTTGAGCATGACCGCCTGCCGGAGCTGATGGCTACCATCCTGAAAAAACGTATGCGTGTGGAAGGGTTTATCATTTTCCAGGATTACGGCCACCGTTACCCGGAATTCTACATGCAGATGAGTGAGTGGATTGCCGCCGGAGAGATTGAATTTCGCGAAGATATCGTCGACGGGCTGGAGAATACCGTGGAGGCGTTCCAGGGGCTGCTGTCCGGGAAGAACTTCGGCAAGCTGATTGTGAAGGTGGCGGAGTAGGGTAACCCTCACCCTGGAAGGGAGAGGGGGAATTTAAGCGTTCTTTGTATGAATTCTCTCTCCCCCGTGGGGAGAGGGGAAGCCACGCTCCCTTAAATGAGAATTTTTTTTATTTATCCTTAACGCTTGCTAAATCATTACGAACGTGAGAGATTAGCTCCCGGTTTGGAACACAGACCTTATGAAAGCAGTTTTAGTAAAGCAGTCCTCAGTTCAAGCGCTATCTTAGATATCCCTTCTTCTCGAGTCTCCTCCTAAGTGCCCGAATAAGTCCAACTCTGCTGAACAGACCATGTTCGCCGCGTTTAGTGGCTCAAGAAACTGAAAAGGTAATATCTATGTCTAACAAAATGACTGGTTTGGTAAAATGGTTCAACGCTGAGAAAGGTTTCGGCTTCATCTCTCCTACCGATGGCAGCAAAGATGTATTCGTACACTTCTCTGCAATCCAGAGCGATAGCTTCAAAACTCTCGACGAAGGCCAGAAAGTTGAGTTCTCTATCGAGAACGGCGCTAAAGGCCCAGCTGCTGCTAACGTTGTTGCGCTGTAATTCAGCCCAGACGTTTCAGAAGTGAAAAAACCCGCTACGGCGGGTTTTTTTGTGCCTGCGGTTTAGAGATGTCCTATAACTTACGCCCTTTTTTGCACAATGTTGTGTGTCATATTGTGATTTTGGTTAACCAATTGTCCTCTCTGGATTGACACAGTTGCCAAATTGGCTGAACTTAGACGTTATCTTACGCACCTGAATGGGTGCTAATCATTATCGTTTATTGGTCAACCAATTAAAATTGTGAGGGGACATTATGAAGCAGACCTGGCGCTGGTATGGTCCGAACGATCCGGTCACTCTGGCCGACGCCCGGCAGGCGGGGGCGACAGGGATCGTCACCGCGCTGCACCACATTCCCAACGGTGAAGTCTGGCCTGTCGAAGAGATCCTAAAGCGTAAAGCCGTGGTCGAGGCTGCGGGCCTGGTCTGGTCGGTGGTGGAAAGCGTACCTATTCATGAAGAGATCAAAACCCATAGCGGTCAATGTGATTTATGGATAGAGAATTACCGGCAAAGCCTGCGTAATCTGGCAGAGTGCGGCATCTACACCGTGTGCTACAACTTTATGCCGGTGCTGGACTGGACGCGCACCGACCTGGAATATCCGCTGCCGGACGGCTCCAAAGCTCTGCGATTTGACCAAATCGAATTTGCCGCCTTTGAGCTGCATATTCTGAAGCGCAAAGGGGCAGAAGCCGACTACAGCGCGGAAGAAATTGAACAGGCAAACCGGCGTTTCGCTGAAATGCGGGATGATGAGAAAGTGCGGCTGACCCGCAACATCATCGCCGGTCTGCCTGGGGCGGAAGAAGGCTACACGCTCGACCAGTTCCGTGCCCGGCTGGACACCTACAAAGACATCAATAAAGCGAAGCTGCGTGAACACTTTGCGTACTTCCTCAAGGCTATCATCCCCGTTGCCGAGCAGGCAGGGATTAAAATGGCGGTACACCCGGACGATCCTCCGCGCCCAATCCTTGGCCTGCCGCGCATTGTTTCTACCGTAGAAGATATGCAGTGGATGGTAGATACCGTCAACAGCCCGGCAAACGGTTTTACGATGTGTACCGGCTCCTACGGCGTGCGGGAAGATAACGATTTGGTCGGTATGATTAAACGCTTTGGGCCGCGAATTTACTTCACGCACCTGCGCTCGACGTTGCGGGAAGAAAATCCGAAGACGTTCCATGAGGCTGCACATCTTTACGGCGACGTGGACATGTATGAAGTGGTGAAAGCTATTGTTGAGGAAGAGCGGCGCCGCGAAGAAACGGGGCAGCACGAGCTGATTCCTATGCGTCCGGACCATGGACACCAAATGCTGGATGACCTGAAGAAAAAGGTGAATCCCGGTTATTCGGCGATTGGTCGCCTGAAAGGGCTGGCGGAAGTGCGCGGCGTTGAGATGGCTATTCAGCGCGCGTTCTTCGGCAAATAGTACAGGCCGGAGCGGGGAATGGGTCAACCCATTATGCTATAGTCCGGCCCATCCCCGAATTGCTGTGTGTAAAAAATGAAACCACAACTCCATGAAAAACCGTCCACTCAGCCACAGCGTCCTTATCAGGAGGTTGGCGTGATGCTGCGCGAGATGATTGCGCGCCAGCAGTATGCCTTAGGCGACAGGCTTCCTCCGGAGCGTGAAATAGCGACATTGCTGGCGGTTAGCCGCACGGTGGTGCGTGAAGCGCTGATTATGCTGGAGATTGAAGGGCTTGTGGAGGTGCGCCGCGGCGCCGGAATCTTCGTGGTTGCGATGCCCCATCAAACGGTTAATGCGCCAGTGGGTCAGTGCAATGACGCCGGGCCTTTCGAGCTCCTGCAGGCGCGCCAGCTGCTGGAAAGCAATATCGCGGAGTTTGCTGCCCAGCAGGCCACGCGGGAAGACATTCTGAAGATGCGCCAGGCGTTACAGATAGAGGAGCAGGAGCTGGCTTCCGGGGATAACGAAAGCGGTGACAGGCTATTCCACCTTGCGATTGCCGAAGCGACCCACAACAGCATGCTGGTGGAATTGTTTAAACAGTCGTGGCAGTGGCGTGAAAATAACCCGATGTGGCTCCAGCTGCACAGCCATCTGGAAAATAACCACTACCGGCAGGAGTGGCTGCTGGACCATAAACAGATCCTTGCTGCACTCATTAAGAAAGACGCCAAAGCCGCAAAACACGCGATGTGGCAGCATCTGGAAAACGTTAAAAACCGGCTGCTGGAACTGTCTGACGTCGATGATATCAACTTCGACGGCTACCTTTTTGAATCCTGGCCGCTTAATGAGCCTGAACGTTAATTGCCTGTGAGGCCAGCCAATCCGCTGGCCTTTTTTATATCCACATATATATTATAAAAATAATAGCCATAGTCGTTTTCGCCAAAAAAATAATATTGATTCGTTTAATGGTTTAATGCAAGTAATTAATATGAGAATTAAATAACAGGCGTTAACTCGGGAGGTTATTTTTAGGTTCTGATTGCGCTCGAAATAAAATAAGTAACATTTAAGTGGTTGCGTTATTTTATATTGTTTTCAAGGTTTGGTTAAATATCGTAGTTTACATTCATTTACATAAAATAATTTTTGGTGACGTTTTATTTGTGGGATAAACAAATAGCACTTTATACAAAACCAAAATAGACACACAGCAAACATACATAGAGGGATTTTATGTCTGAGATTAAAGAACTAAACTTTGAAGAAATCGCCATGGTCAGCGGCGGTGGAAGAAATTCTGAACCCTCCGATCGTAGAAGTAATAGCAATACATCAGGGACTAGTAAATCAGCAAGTCGAAATATTTATGATGGTGTGGACTCTTGTGGAGCTGGAATCATGGGAGGACTTGTTGTTGGTTCTCTTGGGGGGCCTCTTGGTATGGCTGTTGGGATTGTTGGTGGGGTGATAGGTGGTCAGTGCAACAGAGATAGCTTTAGCAATAAAGCTGACAATGGTAATAAGGACAAAGCAAATGATTTTTCAGGCCAATGTCGATGGTGATAAGTAGTTAGTTTCAATGTCCCACTTAAATTGCCTTTACTGATAATGTTATAACCTTAACTGATAAGGTAATGTTGTCATAGTGGGATTTCACCATATGGCTCAAATCATTCCCCCTGAGTGAAAAAGGATCTTTTATGAAAAAAGTAATTTATTTTTTGGTTTATTTGTTTCTTTTTATTATTGGCTTCACTATTTTAAATTTTGCAAATATTCTTGACCTGGACACGTCATCGCGGAGCGAGAGAATATCTAAGTTTATCGTCATGATAATTGTACTCATTGCCACAACCCGATGGGGTATCAAGGTTTATACCCTACTGACAAGAGATAAAAATAACTTAAAGTAAGAAAATTAATTTCTACTTATTGTCTCCTCACTCTCAAGTCATATTGTCCATTCAAAGGATGCATGACTAAAAGAATCCGGGATTTAGGTTTTAAGTATAGCTTTGTTATTGCTATTTAATAACAGAGGTGGTTATTCCTGGCATGATACAAATCCCAGTGGCATGGTCGGGTAATGCGATTGGTAGGCGTTAAAGAGTGAATCAGTAATATGTGTGATCACCTTTTTGTGAACAGCTATTAATATCGGTTTCGGAGAGTTTATGAACCATTTACCTTCAGAATTAAAATCAAAAAAGAAAGAAGTTATCTATCAGGTGCTTGCTTATTTCATTGCTGTCTTGTTCATTACCACGGTTTTACATTCCATTGATCAATCATGGGGTATCATATCAATCCCATCATCGCTGGCAAATATAATAGTTAGAATTTGTGTAATTCACTCATGCTATAGATTGTCATTATTTTTAGTTAAAAAAATTTTCGGATTACTCAGCATGTAAGACCATAACGGCGCGGGCGTTGTACAAACGGCCCAGTTTTTTACTGCTTGATGAAGCAACCAGTCACCTGGATGTGGAGAGTGAAATTCACATTGGCCAGGCGCTCCGGGCCTCGGGGACGGCGGTTCTACTGATAGCCCACCGCCAGGAAACGCTGGCCTCGGCCGATCGTGTTCTGCACATGGATAGCGGTGCATTTGTTCACCAGGTAGCAGGGCGCAGCAAGAGCTAATGCACCTGGACGAAGATAAAAAAACGACATCTGTGAAACCTCACACTAGCCGCTGCAGCAGCAGCTCGCCACTTTCCTGCAAATCCTGCTGCGGGTTGCGGCCTATCAGCACATATTCATACCCTTTGCTGCGCCACCAAACCAGGTTAAGGCCGCGGCGAACTTCATGCTTCAGCGTGGGGCTGTCGTCCCCTTTGCTGCGGGAAATACACAGCGCCATCGGCCCGTAGCTGGCGTGCAGATAAGCAATCTGTGCGATGGAGGTGCTGTCGTAGCGCAGCATTCTTACGCTTTTTAGCTCGGCTTCCGGGAGCTCCACTTTAACCTGCTGGAGCGTCAGGCCGATATCCTGCTGCATACGGTTCAGGCCATTTTGCAGCGCCTGGGGCGTAACGGTGATGTCGGCCAGCGTTTCGGCGCTGTAGAGTGACATGTACTGGGCAATCAGATCGCGAATCTCAGGTTCACCGCTGAGCTTTTGCTCACCGGGGTGAATAAAACGGCCTGCCAGCACGCCCACGGCGAGAAAACTGAGCGAAGCCGCTATCAGACTGCGGCGGCTTACGCCCTTAGTCTGCGAATTGATGTTCACCGGCTGGTGTAGCAGAACGTTCAGCTTCTCCTGCATGCGGCTCACGGGGGCTTCCTCCAGAAGTGGAGCAAAAGCCTGTTCCCAGGGCTGATTGCTTTGCATGAGCTGTTCAACGCGGGCGGCCAGGTCTGCATCGTTATTCAACTGCCGTTCAAAGGCGCTGCGTTCATCGTCGCGCATTTCGCCGTCCAGCCAGGCTACGATAGCCTCATCACTCCACGGAGCGGAGAAGGATTGACGCGTCATTTGAGCTCCTTCTTCATCGTAGGCATCAGGTGTTTTGCCAGCGTCAGGCGTGCGGCGGCCAGGCGGCTCATCACGGTGCCAATGGGGATCGCCAGCGTGTCGGCGGCTTCCTGGTAGGTAAAACCTTCAACATAAACCAAAAACACGGTATTGCGCTGGGCTTCAGGCAACTCGCTGACCTGCATCAGTAGGGCGTGATACTGATGTTTGTCTTCGGTACTTTCGCTGTCTGCCAGCTGACTGAGTTCGTCACTGTCGACAAAGCCTTGCCCCTGGCGAACGCGCAGGGCGCGAATTTCGTTGATCCAGATAGAGTACAAAATCGCAAATAGCCAGCGGTCGATCCGGGTGCCGGACTGAAACTGGCTGCAGCGCTCCAGAGCGCGCACGCAGGTGGACTGAACCAAATCTTCAGCCACGTCGCGATTGCGGGACAGCACCATGCCGTAACGCCAGAGGCGGGCAAGGTGCTGTGCCAGCTGTAACCGAACTTCGTTGACGGTGATTTTTATGTCCTCAGTCTCAGGACTCCGGGTGCCCGTCAATGGCGGCTTTTAAATCGCGATACTCCTCGCAGCCGGTTCCGCAGAGCGTTTTAATGGTAGACAACTGGGCTTTCGCCAGGTCAGGGCGGCCCTTAATCATCCACGCTTCACCGAGGTATTCGCGCACTTTGGCATAGTGCGGGTCCAGGGCGATGGAACGCTGATAATAGCCGATTCCTTCGTCGGTGCGCCCCAATTTTCTTGTGGCGTAACCCCGATAATTCCAGGCTTCACGCGTGTTGGGCTGCTGCAGGGTATCCAGCAGGTTTAATGCCTCCTGGTAGCGGCCGGATTTTGCCAGATGGTAAGCATATTGCGTTTTATCGCCGTCGCTCAACATGCTGCTCTTTTCCACCGTGCAGGTTTTCGTTTTGCTGTCGTACACCTGACCTTTCGGGCAGTCCGGCGTTTTAGCGTCATCGTCGCCCATGGCGCTGGCGGCGGCGGAATAGAAAAGCCCGCTGGCAACCAGGCACAGCAGAGGCAGCAGTTTACGAGGTGAATGCGTGTTCATGGTGTTGTCCTGTAGGGTTAGCGAGAGTTGCCTTTGCAGGCGGGGAGCATGCGGCGTAGCGTGCCGTCACGCAGAACATAGTGGTGAAGCAGGGCAGCAGCGGCATGCGCTCCGGCCAGCAGGATCAGAGCCCAGGCCACATTGTTGTGCAGCATCGCCAGGGTATGGCGCAGCGTAGGATCGATGTTAAATACGTCCGGGACCTCAAAGAGGTTGAAGAACCAGAACGGCTCGCCCTGCGCCCAGCGGAACAGGAAGCCAAGCGTGGCCTGCGTCAGCAGCAGGATATAGAGCACGCCGTGGGTAGCATGGGCGGCGAGGCGAAATGCGCCCGGCATCGGCACTTTTTCAAGCTTTCTCGACGGTGAAAAAGCGGCGCTGATGCGCCAGACCAGCCGGACTACCATCACCGCGCCAAGCAAAATGCCGAACGAGATGTGCAGTGACTGCAGGCCTTTACGCAGCGGGGTTCCGCGTTCAAGGGCTTCCCAGATGTGTGCGCTGGCGAACAAAAATATCACGCAGAAGGCGGTGATCCAGTGCAGGGCCATGCTAAAGGCGTCGTAGCGCTTGCGGGGCGGCGCAGCTTCGGTGGGCAGGTAACTCATGATTGTCTCTTCCTCAGGTTCTTGTAAGGAGTAAACAATCGGGGAGGTGAAATTATTCGGTGAAAACGAAAAAAAAGTCAGGCACTCCTGAGAGGCCTGACTAAATAAGGGCTTACAGCGCTTTTTCCCACACCGACTGCGGCAGCAAGTACACGGCTTTTTCTGCGTGCTGTCCGTCGGTCACGATGTGCCTGATGCCGCTAGCCATCACGGCGAGCGTCACGTCGAAGGCGTTAAGGCTGTCGCCGAAGCCTGCGGTCAGGTTGAGCATTGAACCGTTCGCCATCAGGTAAAGCGTTTTGCCGTTAAGGTGGTAAGCGTTGATAAACGGCATCACCTCTTCGGTCGGGTATTGCTGCAGATAGCCGCAGTCGATCTCTTCGGCAACGTGACCCACGTTCAGCACAAACACGCCGTCTTTGGCTTTATCCAGTACCGCCGCGCTGACGACTTTTTTTGCGCCAGTTGCGGTAGCAATCACGTCGGTGGTGGCAATCACGTCATGAATATCAACCACGTGCCAGCCGTCGTAGGCAGCCTGCAGGCGGCGGGCCGGATCTAACTCGGCAACCATCACCTGGCCACCGTAGGCTTTGGCGGCGGCGGCAACGCCCTGGCCTACCAGGCCGTAGCCAATCACCAGCACTCTCTTTTCGTGCAGGGTGAGGTGGGTGGTCTGGAAGAAGGTCTGCCATGCGGTGAGGCCAACCATATGGCGATTATGCAGGCCTTCTTTTACCGGCAGATCGTCCCAGTTAAAAATCGGATAGCCGGGGCGCAGATCCGCGAGGCGGTTGACGCCGGAGCCGGTGGCCTCCAGGCAGGCAACCACATCGCCAAATTCGCCGCGCTGGTGCAGTAGCGTGGTGATGTCCGCGCCCATCTCGCACAGATGGGTTGGGCGCCAGTCGATGGCTTTTTCCCACGAGTTATGCCAGTCGGCATGACTCATGTTGCGCCATGCGCAGGCCTCTGCCCCGGCGGCGACCAGGTAAGCAACAACGTCATCCTGCACGGTGGTCGGGTTGCAGGTGGTGAGGAAGACTTTGGCATTTTTCTTCAGCAGGCCTTCAACCAGAGGGATCATTTTCAGGTCGAGATGCATATTGCAGGCAATGCGTACGTGGCTTAAGTCGGGCAGCGCCTGAACCTGTTTAAGGGTGCGAACCATGTGGCGGGTAGACCACGCAATCTCTTGGTTAAACATCTCGCTCTGGGTACTCACGGCTGCTCCTTATTAATTATTTGTTTTTAATGATTTTTATAGAATATATCATCGCGTTAAGCGGCATCAGAATAGCAAAACGGCAACCGGTTGTTAACCGGCGAAGCTGGCCCGGCTGGCGTGACTTCTGCTTACCAAAGTTTTGTTTTATCGCACGGTTTATTCTTTATATTAGGCGCTTCGTCCCCTGATAAAAACGAGAAAAAGATGATCAAAAAAGCGCTTGTGGTATTGCTAAGCAGTGCCTTATTGACCCCGATGATAGCGAAGGCCGACAGCACGATAGTGTTCTTACGCCACGGAGAGAAGCCGGCTAACAATAGCGGGCAGCTCACCTGCAAAGGGCTAAACCGTGCGCTGCAGCTGCCGTCGGTTTTGTTGAGCCAGTACGGTAAACCGGATGCTATCTACGCCTCCGCGCCAAAAGAGAATAAAACCGGCAGCTCGCTGCGCCCGCTAACCACCATCACGCCGACCGCTATTCGCCTTTCTCAGGCTATCGACCTGCATTATCACGCTGAGCAGACGGACGGGCTGGTGGATGACTTACTGAAAAACCAAAGCAGCGGTCGCCTGACCTTTGTCTCCTGGGAGCATAAAAACCTGGTGATAGCGGCGCAAAAGCTGGTGACGAAAACGGGCGGCGATCCTGCCGTGGTGCCAAAATGGTCCGGCAGTGATTTTGATTCGCTCTACATCATCAAACTGGATGATAAACAGCGCTTTAAATCCTTCACCCGCGGCGCTGAAGGGCTGAATAACGTGCCGGACAGCTGCGCGGGCGCAAGCTGACAGAAAAAGAAAAACCCGTCTTGGTAGACGGGTTTTTTATGCGCTTAGCGGCCGAGAATTACCACCAAACTTCAGCCTGAACGCCCGCCATAAACTCAGTCTTACTGTCGTCGTTAAAGCGGAAGTTTGACAGCTCGTTATCCAGGATATTCAGGTACGTTCCGTAGAAACGAATTTCAGGACGCGAGCCGAGCAGGCTCGGGCCAACCTTTAGAGCATGGTAGAGCGTGGTTTTGTAACCCGACTCTTTCAGATTCACGCCCTGCTCGGTTTTGTTTTTCTGGGTAAACCAGCTCAGCTCCAGGCCGGTCTGGTTCCAGGTGTCCCAAATCCAGGCCGGCCGGATAACGGCGCGGATGCTGTTGAAGTCGCTGTGGGCACCACTTTCATAGCTATAAACATCTTCACCCTGGGAGTAAACCAGCGCGTTAGCCATGATTATCCTGTCCGCGAGATACATTTCGCCCTGCGAAATCAAACGCCAGGCCACGCCGTCAGTCTGGTCGCCGTAGTAATAGCGACCCGGCGCCATCGAGTTGCTGGCACCCGAGAAGTTCGCGAAGCTGCTGGCATAAGAGTTATTGGCGACCTGCAGGGTGAATTCGTTGAAGGCGTCACGCGGCAGATCCTGACGAATGATGGCCGTCGCCATCCAGGTATCCTTCAGCTTGAAGAAGGAGCCGTTATCCTCATTGGATTTCTGGTCGTCGGTTTTATTCGCAAAGGCGTATTTACCCATCAAAGAGAGCGAGCCTTTTTCCCACAGCGGAATGTTGCGGTAGCGGAGGTCAACCGAGTTGGTGTTCATTTGCGTAGTGTGGCTGAAGTCACGGGAATAAACGTCAACGTCGTTGCGGCTGAGGGAGGCGTCAAGCTGGCCAACGCCCAGGTTCCAGTTTTGGATCCCCACGGCGGCGGCCACCTGGGTAGTTAAAGATTTCCAGTCGAGCATCTGGATTTCATATTCTGGCAGCTTGTGTTTACCTACCCAGAAGTCTGCTTCCGGGGCAAACGGCAGGAAACCTCGGGTCGTCAGGAAAATATCGCTGAACTGCATGATATTTTCGTTGCCGCTGTTATCCCCAAACCAGGCGTCGTTATATTGCTCACCGACGTTGCCGTCGTAGGTCACGATGGCGTTGGCGGTTTTCCCGTCCTGGTTGTAGACGCGCTGGTTCAGCGTCAGGTCGAACCAGCCACTCATCTCGTTACCAAAACGCCCGAGCGACCCGGCGGCGTAGGTCTGCGCTGAACCACGGTTTGCTGCTGCCCAGCCGGAGCGGAAATAGCCTTCGTAGCTAAAGCCAATATCATCTTTAATGTATTTGCTGATGTCTTTCAGGGTGACGTTTTGTACGCTGGTTTTGCCCCCTTCGTTATTGACGACGGCTACTCTCTGTGTGCCTTTGACCGGCGTTGGTGCCGGTTTAGTGCCGAGATGATTATTTTCATTCTCGATGTTGTCGGCTACCGGAGAATAGACCGTCGGGTTTACCTGCGCCGAAGCGGACTGGACGCTATTGCCTGCAGGCTGCAGCTGAGCAACCTTATCTTTATAAACAGCTAACTCTTTCTGCGTTTTAGTTAATTCTGATTTGTTCTCTGATAATTGTCTTTCAAGAAGCTCCAGACGCTGCTCAACCGTTAATTTTGCCGCTATTACGCTGGTTGAGGATAACGCCAGAAGGATGGATGAAGACAATAAGCTAACCTTCAATAAACTTGAATTCATAGAATGTCCCAGAAGTATAATTATTATTTGCCTCCGGCTTGAACAGACGGAGGCGGGTAAAAATTAAATTGCTATCATCGGTTTATTTATTACTGCGCCGCCTGCGCTGCATTTACCTTATTGGCGGCCATAACGAACGGTAAATAAATTAGCGTGGAGATGGCCAGGCACAGCAGCCCGACAATCAGCGCCATCCAGTTCCCCCCGGTGCCAAAGAAGGCGATAAGCGGTCCTGGCGTTGTCCAGGGAACGGCGTAGGCAATTGGCGGAATAATCTCCAGCGTCACGAAGGTGTAGCCGACCAGAGAGTTTACGAAAGGCACCATTATGAACGGAATAATCAGGATCGGGTTCAGCACGATGGGCAGGCCGAAAATCACCGGTTCGTTGATGTTAAACAGACCGGGCACGAAGGCCATTTTGGCCAGATCTCGGTAGTCGGCGCGGCGGGAGGCGATAAAAATGGCCAGCAGCAGGCCGAGCGTCATCCCCGAGCCGCCGTAGTTGGCGAAGGCGTCGTTAATGCTGCCCCAGGTGATAGGGTATGGCGCGCCCCACGTGGTGCCGTTGGAGGCGGCAAAAGAGAGGTTTTCGAGGTTAGCTTCGGAGAAAATCGTCTCGCGAATGGCCGCCGTGGTGTTCGGCCCGTGAATACCCAGCACCCACAGGAAGTTGGTGACGACGCCAAGCACCAGCACCGCGACGATATTGGTGCCCATGTTTTTCAGCGGCGCCTGAATCAGGGTATAAATCAGCTCGTTCAGGCCGTTAGGCGAGATTTTCGTCAGGCAGTAGTTCAGCACCGAGAAGAAAATCATCACGAAGAAAATAGGGATCAGCACCTTAAAGGAGCGGGCTACCGCAGGCGGTACGGCGTCCGGCATGGTGATGGTAATTTTCGGGTTGCGCGCCAGGCGGCAGAAAATTTCCCCGGTAATCAGCGCCACAATCACCGCGACAAATAGCCCCTGGGGCCCAAGATACTGGGTCGTCAGGTACGATTGCCCACCCATCATCTGATAAGGCGTATAGACGACAAAGAACGCGCCGATAGCGGTCAGACCGCATAGCAGGTCGTCCTGCTGATAGCTGATAGCGATATTACGTGCGACCAGGAAGGCAATCATGATCGACATAATATTAACCGACCCGTTCATGACCGGTGAAAATATGTTTTGGGCTTCCGCTAAATTAGGGAAAAGGACGCCAAGATGGAGCAGTGAAGCAATAAAACCATCCGGGGAAAGAATGGCAAAGTTGATCAGTACGATCAGCGAACTGGCCATTACGATAGGAAAAGATAAAATAAAAGCATCACGGATGGCCGAGACGTGTATCTGAGAGTTTAATTTAATCGCAACAGGAACAAGAAGTTTTTCCATGCCGCGCTCAAAGGCATTCATTATACTCATGATGCGCCCTTTATAATGAGAGATATTGAT
This sequence comes from Cedecea lapagei, assembly GCF_900635955.1. Classification (GTDB taxonomy): domain Bacteria; phylum Pseudomonadota; class Gammaproteobacteria; order Enterobacterales; family Enterobacteriaceae; genus Cedecea; species Cedecea lapagei. The sequence continues at coordinate 3,999,552 of NZ_LR134201.1, read as the reverse complement.
GGAGATGTAAATTTATCGAGCAATCCCCTTTGCTGACGAAAGGAAATACGACGATAAACCTCATCAATTTATCAGTAAGTTATTATTTTGATAGCACAGAATTAGTGGCCGTTGAGCAGGCCTATAGCAGTATCGAGCACGAACTTTCCATCCATTTGCCCATAATGTTTCATATCGATTACCGACACAGGAATTTTTCCCTGAGCAATTTCCTCGATTTCATTTTTTTGGAAACGAACCTGAGGACCCAGCAGGATCACATCGGCTTCATTTTTCTTTATTCTTTCTTTCGCTTCTGCAATCGCCAGGGCGTTAATATTAACCTCAATATTTCCCGCCGCTGCGTGATCCTGCATTCTTTTAACCAGCATACTGGTGGACATGCCTGCCGCACAAACCAATAATATATTTTTCATTTTTCGCCTTAATGCTTTGTTGATAATCAGTCAGGGGCTAACTTAAAGAATATCAATTTATTCATCTGCCATTTCGATCACAGTTAGTCACCCCCGAGTGGTGCAAAAATAAGTAAAAAAATGAACGTGTATTGAGCTTTTGATATGGATGAGATAGTAATTGATTGTTTATAAAGGCATTAAGGAGGTTCAAAAGTGGTTTACAAAGATGTTGTTAACTTACTAAAAAGCAGGATCAGCAGCCCGACTTACAGTATCGGCGACATCCTCCCTGCGGAAAAAGAGCTCGCTGAATTCTATAATGTCTCTCGCAATACTTTACGTAAGGCACTGAAAGTATTAGAGGATGAGGCACTTATCGAGCGCAGGCATGGCTCTGGTACCTATGTGCGTAATAAGCATTTTCAGGCTTCGGTCACTCACCTGGACAGCTTTACGGAGATTGCCAGAAGTGAGGGGAAAAAACCGTCCAGCCAGGTGCTGAGATTTGAGCTGCAGCAGGCATCGGAAGAGATCGCGAGCCGCCTGCAGCTGGCCATCGGCGAGCCGGTTTATTACGCCAAAAGATTGCGCCATATCGACAATGTGCCGATGCAGCTGGAGGAGACCTGGCTGTCAGTGAACCGCTTCCCTGACCTGACGGTCAATCACATGAAGCGCTCGAAATTTTCCTACATTGAAGACGAATGCGGCGTAAAAATTCACGGCTGCTACGAGGCGTTCCAGCCCGTTCTCCCGTCAACCGAGATTGCCAAAATGCTGCACATCAGCACCCGCGATCCCATCATCCGTATGGAAACGCAGTCCGTTGACGCAAGCCACAGCCCGATTGATTACTCGATCCTCTACACTAACGTGTTCGAATTCCAGGTGAAGTACTTCCTGCCCCGCAAGGCGGGCTAGCCGCTGCGGGCGAAAAGCCCGTCTGCCGCGGCACAGTGCCGGGTCAGAGAGGGGGGCTGTGGGTCGCTCATTCGCAACGTCGGTCACAGTTCTGCTTTAAAAAGAGGTTCAGTAATATCCATTAAAGTGAACCTGTTCCCCCTGCAGGCTGAAAAGTGGATTTAACTCGCTGTATATCCTGATTTTTAACAGGTTCAAAAGTTGTTCAGTCCGGGATGCCCCGCCTATTGCCTGATGCGTCTGCCATTGATTAATATTTTCTTCGTCATCGCAGCTGAAAATTAAAAACTGGAACCGTCAATCTTCTTACACTCCTTTTACCAGGCATGTATATGACCGGGACAGAAATAATTTCTGTGCTATAGCGGAAATAAATCCCGTGTCGGAAATATGCAGGAGGAATTAACCGTATGAATATCGCCGCATTCGATATCGGTGGTACCGCCTTAAAAATGGGGATCATAAGCCCGCAGGGCGAGGTGCTGGAAAAAGGCAAAGAGACGATTAACGACAGCGACGGCGAGCAAATCTTAAAGGCTATCCTGGCGTGGATTACCGCTCACCCTGGCTGTGGAGGGGTGGCGATCAGCGCCCCTGGCTATGTGAATCCGCATAGCGGATTTATTGAAATGGGCGGCGCTATCCGCCGCTTCGACAATTTTGCCATCAAAGAGTGGCTGGAACAGCGCACGCAGCTTCCCGTTGCCATTGAAAATGACGCCAACTGCGTACTCCTTGCCGAACGCTGGCGGGGCAAGGCGGCTGAGATGAGCAATTTTCTTGTTCTTACCATCGGCACCGGCATCGGCGGCGCGATTTTCTGCAATAACCAGCTGGTACACGGCGCGCGCTTTCGGGCGGGCGAGTTTGGCTACATGCTGACCGAGCGGCCAGGCCCGCGTGATGTTCGCCGCTACACCATGAACGATACCTGTACGCTGAGAACCTTACGCAAAGACTACGCTGAGTATGTCGGGAAACAGCTTGAGGACGTCAGCGGAGAAGAGATTTTTGACCGTTTTGACGAGGGAGATGTGGTCTGCCAGCGCCTGGTGACCGCGTTCTTCAACGACCTTGGCACCGGCCTTTATAATCTTGTGAATCTCTTTGACCCGGAAAAAATTCTGCTCGGTGGCGGCATTGTTGAACGCCCTGGCTTCCTGGCATTGCTACGCGAGCACCTGACCTGGTTCACCATCGACGACTATATCGACACCGTCAGCCACGGCAACGATGCCGGACTCATTGGCGCGGTCTACCACTTTAATCAGCACTATCGGTCGCAGCAGGCGATCTCTAATTAAGGGAGAGAATATGTCTGGATTCAAAGAAGGTTTTCTGTGGGGCGGCGCGGTCGCGGCGCATCAGCTTGAAGGTGGCTGGAAAGAGGGCGGCAAAGGGATTAGCGTCGCTGATGTGATGACGGCCGGCGCCCATGGTGTCCGGCGTGAAATTACCGACGGCGTGCTGCCGGGGAAAAATTATCCCAACCATGAAGCGATCGATTTCTATCACCGCTATAAAGAGGATATCCAGCTTTTTGCCGAGATGGGCTTCAAATGCTTCCGCACCTCGATTGCCTGGACGCGAATTTTCCCATTGGGCGACGAGCTGGAGCCGAACGAGGCCGGGCTGCAGTTCTATGACGATCTGTTTGACGAGTGCCTGAAGCGCGGTATCGAGCCGGTGATTACGCTGTCGCACTTCGAAATGCCATATCACCTGGTGACCGAATATGGCGGCTGGCGCAACCGCAAGCTGATCGATTTCTTCCTGCGCTTCTCTAAAGTGGTCTTCACCCGCTACCAGCACAAAGTGAAGTACTGGATGACCTTCAACGAGATCAACAACCAGGCAAACTATCACGAAGACTTCGCGCCGTTCACCAACTCGGGCCTGAAGTATCAGCCGGGCGAAGATCGTGAGCCAGTGATGTACCAGGCCTCACACTATGAGCTGGTTGCCAGCGCTCTTGCTGTTCGCGCCGCCCGTGAAATCAACCCTGCGCTGCAGGTTGGCTGTATGATTGCCATGTGTCCCATCTACCCGCTGACCTGTGCGCCGGGCGACATGATGATGGCGATGAACGCGATGCACCGTCGTTACTGGTTCACCGACGTTCACGTTCGCGGTAAATATCCGCAGCACCTGCTGAACTACTTTGAGCGCCGTGGTTTTGATCTGGATATCACCGACGAAGATCTTGCCGCGCTTGCCGAAGGCTGCGTCGATTATATCGGCTTCAGCTACTACATGTCGTTTGCGACCAAAGCCAGCGCCGATAACCCGCAGTTTGATTACGATGAGTCTAAGAGTCTGGTCTCTAACCCGTACGTGCAGAAGTCCGACTGGGGCTGGCAGATTGACCCGGTGGGCCTGCGTTACTCCCTGAACTGGTTCTGGGATCACTACCAGCTGCCGCTGTTTATCGTGGAAAACGGCTTTGGCGCGATTGACGTTGCGCAGAATGACGGTTTTGTTGATGACCAGTACCGTATCGATTATCTGTCCGCTCACGTTGCGGAGATGAAAAAAGCCGTTGTTGAAGACGGCGTTGACCTGATGGGCTATACCCCATGGGGCTGTATCGACCTGGTTTCCGCCGGGACGGGCGAGATGAAAAAACGTTATGGCTTTATCTATGTTGATAAAGACAACGAAGGCAACGGCAGCCTGAACCGCAGCCGCAAAAAGTCCTTCCAGTGGTATAAGGACGTGATTGCAAGCAATGGCGAAAAGCTCTGATAATCTGTAATGCTGACAGACTGAACGCTGGCTTTTGAAAGCCGGCGTTTTTAATTTTAGCCTCCCCGCCAGCTTGCCCGAATGCCCGCTTTTCTTCTTGTTATAAGCTAAATTTTTGTTATCACTACCTGTGATTAGCTTATTTAGCTATTAGTCATTCTTTTTTGGTTTAATGCGAGTTGAATCTCCCCTCACTTTAAATAAATAGTGACGATAAAGCTCTGGTTTTAATCTGACTCATTTTCTGTATTTATATTTAATTTATTAACTAAATAAACTTATGGCGTATGATGTTGACGAAATCTACGGCCTCTGATGTACTAGCCCGACATTTATTTTTTATCCAGGTGAGTTATTCCACAGAATGGCTCCAGGTGAAATTAACGCTGGACATTATCATGAAGAAAATAGCACGGCTTGTGCTGGCGACTGCAGGGTTGTTGATTGCAATGGTTGGGCATGCCGAAGAGTCTAAAAAAGACGGCAGTGAACACCGTATTCCGGCCATCAAACTCATTAATACGCCAGAGAATCACTCTGCATTTGTGAAAGGCTCTATTCCTTCCCTGGCAAAGCTCTCCTCTCAGGGACTCTATTTCAGTAACACCTTTGAAGAGTGGCAGAAAGGCGTGCATCCAGCGCCTAAAAAACAGTACGTAGTGCCCCTCAAAGGCAAGCTCAGATTCAGGGTGAGCGACGGCTCTACGTTTATTCTCGAACCAGGCACGGTGCTGCTTGCAGCCGATACTGAGGGCGAAGGGCACAGCTGGGATATCGTCGACGGGAAGGAGTGGGTACGCGTGTATATCCCGGTGGGTGATGACGACCATTTCATCGCAGATAAATAATTAATCCGCACGGGAAACATTAATTTCAGCTCCGTTAACCACAGAGTGGGGCGGGGCTGCCACTCCCAAAAATAGTAGTTTTAATTTCATTTAATATATTTTTCATTCATTTCTTGTCATCGCTCTGTCATTATTTTATGCCGCTCAGGAGTTATAAATAATGACTAAAGAAGTCTCGGAAGCTGCCGATAAAAAATCCGATAATTAAAAATATACCGCCGCAACCGTTGATGTGATTTCTACCGATTACCTCCTCTTATTGCCTGCGATACAACCATAAAAGCTCAGAGGGATTTATGAATAAACTGAAAAATATGCGGCTCAGCACCATGCTGGGTGCCGGCTTTGCGCTGGTCATCGCCATTGGATTCTTTGTCGCACTATTTGCCAGAATGCAGCTGGTTTCTGTTGGAAATAACCTTAATTACGCAGCGAATGTCCGCCTGGTGAATTTGCTGCTGATCGTTAAAATTAAAGATAATATCACGGACAATGCCCACGATATTCGTGACATGGCGCTGTTCACAACGTTGCCGCACACCGAAGCTGAGAGCCGGGACTACATTACAAAAACCAACCTGCTGCTCGAAAAGCGCATCACCGACAACAACGTTCTTTTAAAGCAGCTGGATAAGGCGCTGAAGCTGAAGCGCTCCCGCGAGCTGTTCGACAATCTGAACAAGGTACGCCCGGCCTATTCCCAGGCGCTGCGCAAGGTGATGAGTGTGAGCGCTGCGGGGCAGTACGATGCAGCCCGGGCGCTGGTGATCAATGAAGTGATCGGCCCGCAGGCCAGAGTGCTCGATGCGCTGAGCGAGATGATTGGCGACCACTCAGGTACCACGGTAGCCATGTCGCGCAACTATGTTGATGAAGCCCACTTCTCAGGGAACCTGCTGCTGGTGATAACGATTATCAGCGCAGTTATAGGATCTTTGATTGCCTGGGGAATTGCGCGTGCGGTTAAAGGTCAGCTTGGCGGTGAGCCAGCTTATGCCTTCTCCGTTGCCAAACAGGTTTCTGAGGGGCAGCTCAATACCGCCGTGGCGTTGAAAAACGGCGACAGCAGAAGCTTGCTCGCCGCTATGGAGAGCATGCGCAACCGCCTGTTGGAAATTGTTCGTGAGGTGCGTGATAGCAGCCACTCTATTTCAATCGGCGCCAGCGAAATTGCGGCCGGCAGTACCGACCTCAGCCAGCGTACCGAAGAGCAGGCGGCCAGCCTGCAGGAAACGGCGGCCTCGATGGAGCAAATGAGCCAGACCATCCAGCAGAACGCTGAGACGGTGCGCGCCGCAACCCGTCTGGCAAATTCGGCAAGTGAAACGGCAACCCAAAGCGGAAATGCCGTCAATAATCTGGTGCTGACCATGCAGGAAATCAGCGATAGCTCGCAAAAAATAGGCGATATCATCAGCGTGATCGACGGCATCGCCTTCCAGACGAATATTCTGGCGCTAAATGCCGCCGTTGAAGCCGCTCGTGCGGGGGAGTCCGGGCGTGGTTTTGCGGTGGTTGCCGGGGAAGTTCGTTCCCTGGCGCAGCGCTCTGCTTCTGCGGCCAGTGAAATCAAAGTTCTGATTGAGGACAGTATGCGAACAGTAACTAAAGGATCGGAAATGGTGAGTTCTGCCGGCGTGACGATCGATGAGCTGGTACAGCAGTCCCACCGCGTGGCCGGACTTATCGCCGAGATTGGTGTGACCACGGAAGAGCAGGGGCAGGGTATCGATCAGATCAACGTGGCGATTACTCAGCTGGATCAGGTGACGCAGCAGAACGCCGCGTTGGTGGAGGAGTCAGCAAGCGCCGCGGAGAGCCTCAGCGATCAGGCCGCCAAACTGGTGCAACTGATGAGTATTTTTAATACCGGGCAGGCTATTGCGGCCGCCAATGCGCGTCTGGTTCAGGCTGCTCCCGCTTTAGTCACGAGCAAACCTGCGCTTGCTGCGGGCGGAGGTAGCTCCGATAACTGGGTGAAGTTCTAGGCGATTCTCTTCCGGTTTTTGTTAAATGGTAGCATTCTCGCGCGGCGTGAGGCCTGTATGGCCTCAAACGTGACTGACTGCGAAAAAATGAAGTTTAATTAATGGTACATTTGATATCGCGTAGTAAGTCTTATTGATTAAGTGGTTAATTTTAAGGATAAATTATGCCAACAGCGATTGATAAAGCATTAGACTTCATTGGCGGTATGAACACGTCGGCATCCGTGCCGCATCCTATGGATGAAAGCACTGCGAAGGGAATGTTCAGGTACCTGAAGCAGCTTGGCGTCCCGGCTAGCGCTGCCGATGTAACGGCGCGGGGCGTTCAGGAGGGGTGGAACGCAGATTTCACGAAAAAAGTAGCCGACTGGGCAAATAGAATTGAGTCCGGCGGCCGTGTCATCATTAAAAACCCTGAATATTTCTCCTCCTACATGAAGGAAGAGCTCCGGGCGTTGGTGTGAACTGACTATCCTGTAACCCGAAAAAGCAAAAAGCTGACGAGAGATCGTCAGCTTTTTTTGTTGTCACCCCTAAACTCCCTTCCGGGGAAGTGGTGATTGATCCTGTATGGCTAACCGGGGCGGTTCAAGTAATAGAAATGGCGCCATGACAACACCATCCCTTACGGACAAACTTATCTGGTTGAACCCAGAGGCACTTCAGGATCAGGCTCATGCGTAATTCTGTTACGTAGATCCCTTCGAATAATTTCAATGGACCAGAACCAGACTAAATGACCAAAGATTTCTGATACATTTTCATACCACGGAAGGTCGAAAAGAGGCGGGGTAAGCCCCAGAAGAGGGAAAGAAATCATATGGACGAACAGCTGTGCCAGTAAGCCAGCCAGTAACCCTTGCCAGAGTTTTATTTTCGGAAAAACTTCAGCGACAACACAATAGCCGACGGCGAAAACAATCGAAAAGATAATGTGAGTCACACCTACCCAGTTGAAGACATGTCCGGCAAACGTATAAACGGCAGCGTTGGGGTCAGCAAGCCCCAGCCAGTCACGCAAAAAAACATATGGCGGATTAAGGAAATTACGGGAGCAATCAATCTGTCCGGCGGCTCTGATCAATGATTCCGGACCGCAGGCAGCGTTGAACATGTCAGCCGGGCTACGGGGAGGCAGAGGAACTTCTGCGCCCCATTTTACGAACGCTGAAACGACACCTGCAATCAGGCCAATAATGATGGCCAAACCATAGTGTCTGCGGTTTTTTGGAGTTTGTTCAAATATGTTCATATTTCATCCTTGTATTAACCATAAAAAATACTAATTGATTCTGTGAACTATTTTGAGTCAATCGCCTGTCACATAAGGAGCTTCTGCCCGCGATCGCAAGGCTAAATCGTTATGCCTGCCTGTCGCAGTTTCTCTGTCAGCTTGAGGACATGTTCCAGATGCCTGAGGCCGTGGCTGCTGGCAGGCTGGAAAGTTTTTCAACAATCCTTCAGCATCTGGGATGACCATGCGGCAGGGCCGCAGGCTCTATACGTGGTGGAGTTGGCAACTGATGGAGCCAGGGCAAGTTGATTATCCACATAGGCTGTATGGTAAAAGTGGTTTATCCATTTTTTTTATGTGGATACTACTATGTGTTAGTCGATACCTTAAAGCAAAATGTGCGCAAGCCATAAGCGCTGGACAGAATGACCTGAACGTCTAATGTAGCGCAGGAGTTACGTTCCGGGGCTATCTGCCAGCTGACCAGGTAGAGGGATTTCGTTATGGACGCACTGGCTGGCGGTCGCAGGATCAATGGCCTTTGAGCATGGCGTGGAACTGCGGCTTATCCAGCCGGTTATTCCTGATTATGACTGGAGCATATTTGAGGTCAGGGTTATTAGTTTGTTGACCTAAAAACAGTGGCGTTATTTATGAGGGGATTCCTGGCATATCCCCAGAAAAGCAAAAAGCTGACGAGAGATCGTCAGCTTTTTTTGTCTGGTGGCCCCTGCTGGACTTGAACCAGCGACCAAGCGATTATGAGTCGCCTGCTCTAACCACTGAGCTAAGGGGCCGTGGCGCTGAATTATAATGTAACTGTCGATGGCAATCCAGCGCTTATATAACGTCTGCTGTTTTTATAAACAATGACGAATCAAACTCTTATACTATCAGCTGATGTATAAACCTGGGGAATAGATATGATTCATGACATCCTTGCACCGGGATTGAGGGTGGTGTTCTGCGGTATCAATCCCGGTAAGTCCTCGGCGCACACCGGTTTCCACTTTGCTCATCCAGGCAATCGCTTCTGGAAGGTGATCCATCAGGCGGGGTTCACCGAGCGCCTTTTGAAGCCAGAAGAAGAGCAGCATTTGCTTGATACCCGCTGCGGTATCACGATGCTGGTAGAGCGGCCTACGGTGCAGGCAAGTGAAGTGAAGCTGAAGGAGCTGCGTGACGGCGGTAGGGCGCTGGTGCAGAAGATGCTGGACTACCAGCCGGACGTACTGGCTATTCTCGGCAAGCAGGCCTTCGAGCAGGCATTTAACCAGCGAGGGGCTAAGTGGGGCAGGCAGGACATTACGATCGGCGAGACGGAAGTCTGGATTTTGCCGAACCCAAGCGGGTTAAACCGGGCAACGCTGGACAAGCTGACCGAGGCTTATAAAGAGCTGGACGAGTCGCTGGCGGCGCGCGGGCGGTAGGGTATTGCTGGGTGCTCTCAATCCGACCCTCATCCCGGTCCGCTCCCAGAGGGAGAGGGGGAATTAAAAGCCGTGCCAGAGGTGCAGAACACAGGAATTTAAAGCAAAAAAAAGCTCCCTGAGGGAGCTTTTTGTTTTCGGGAACGATTAATCGTCCAGGAAGCTACGCAGTACTTCAGAGCGGCTTGGGTGGCGCAGTTTGCGCAGAGCCTTCGCTTCGATCTGACGGATACGTTCGCGGGTAACGTCGAACTGTTTGCCCACTTCTTCCAGCGTGTGGTCGGTATTCATGTCGATACCGAAGCGCATACGCAGGACTTTCGCTTCACGCGCTGTCAGGCCAGCCAGAACATCGTGCGTTGCGGAACGCAGGCTTTCAGAGGTGGCAGAATCCAGCGGCAGCTCGAGGGTCGTATCCTCGATGAAATCGCCCAGATGCGAATCTTCATCGTCGCCGATTGGCGTTTCCATGGAGATAGGCTCTTTGGCAATCTTCAGCACTTTACGGATTTTGTCTTCCGGCATCAGCATACGCTCGGCTAACTCTTCCGGCGTTGGCTCACGGCCCATCTCCTGCAGCATCTGGCGCGAAATACGGTTGAGCTTGTTGATGGTCTCAATCATATGCACCGGAATACGGATGGTACGCGCCTGGTCGGCGATGGAGCGGGTGATAGCCTGACGGATCCACCAGGTCGCATAAGTCGAGAACTTATAGCCACGGCGGTATTCAAACTTATCAACGGCTTTCATCAGGCCGATGTTGCCTTCCTGAATCAGGTCAAGGAACTGCAGACCACGGTTGGTGTATTTCTTGGCGATAGAAATAACCAGACGCAAGTTTGCTTCAACCATCTCTTTCTTCGCACGGCGCGCTTTCGCTTCACCGATGGACATGCGACGGTTGATATCTTTTACCTGCTCGATGGTCAGGCCGGTTTCTTCTTCAATCTGGTGCAGCTTCTGCAGGCCGCGATGCACGTCATCAGCAACGTCGTGCAGCTTTTCAGACCAGGGCTTGTTCATCGCAATGGCCGCGTTGAACCAGGTTTCGCTGGTTTCGTTGCCGGTGAACAGCGTGATGAAGTTTTTCTTCGGCATTTTGCACTGCTCAACGCACAGCTTCATGATGATACGTTCTTGAGTACGAACGCGGTCCATCATGACGCGCATGCTGTTGACCAGATAGTCGAACTGTTTTGGCACCAGGCGGAACTGTTTGAACACTTCAGACAGCTGCAGGATTTCGGCTGCGGCATCCGCGTGGCTGCGGCCCTTCGCTTTGATGGTGTCGCGAGTCAGTTCATACTGCTTACGCAGTTCACCGAATTTTTCACGCGCCAGTTCCGGGTCGATGCTGTTGTCATCGTCGGAGCTGTCGTCATCAGACTCTTCGTCTTCGTCCTCATCATCGTCCATCTCTTCCTGAGAGAGTTCGGAGCCGACGTGAGTTGCGGTTGGCGCAAGGTCTTCTTCAGCGTTCGGGTCCACAAAGCCGGTGATAAGATCGGACAGACGCGCTTCTTCGGCTTCTACGCGATCGTACTGCTCCAGCAGATAGGTGATCGCTTCCGGATATTCGGCGACTGAGCACTGCACCTGGTTGATACCGTCTTCGATACGCTTCGCGATATCGATCTCACCCTCACGGGTTAACAGCTCAACGGTCCCCATTTCACGCATGTACATGCGCACCGGGTCGGTGGTACGTCCAATCTCGGACTCCACGCTGGACAGCACCTGAGCAGCCGCTTCTTCCGCGTCTTCATCGGTGTTGTTAGAGTTTTCAGCAAGCAAAAGATCATCGGCATCAGGGGCTTCTTCCATCACCTGAATGCCCATGTCGTTGATCATTTGGATGATGTCTTCGATCTGGTCGGAGTCGACGATATCTTCCGGCAGATGGTCATTGACCTCGGCATAGGTCAGATAGCCTTGCTCCTTACCACGTTGGACAAGAAGCTTGAGCTGTGACTGCGGGTTTTGCTCCATAAGACGGTATCCACACTTCAGTATTAGGGTTGTGTCGGTAGGCGTTGCCGCCAACAATAACGTACGAGGGCTGATTTATTTTTATGCCGCAGCCCGTCCGTGCGGCGTTCGGGGGTGACCCGATCAATGTTCGGCAGTTAAGCCGCGAATCTATTTTTTGGCGCGCGATTGCGTGATCACGCGAACTTCTTCACGTTCCGCCGGGGTTAGCCCCGTGGTCCTGGAACGTGCCATTAATTCTTCAAACCTTAGCTCCAGCGCCGACTCGAAAAGATGGTCCAGCGAGTCGGTGAACGTTTTTTCAGCAATGTCCTTATCTGCTATATCGTCCCACGCGGAGAGTTTTTCAAGGGTTGTGGCCTCATTTGTTCCACGATATTGCTCCAGCAGCTGCCCGGTAGTCAGTCCAGGCTGGGCCAGGCAGGCCTCAACCAGGCCGCTAAATAACGCCAGACCCGGCAGCTTTGTGGCATCCAGCCCGCTGAGTGGCGGAACCAGCGGTGCCAGTTCCGGATTTTGTACCAGTAACCCTATCAGTATACGCATGGTTGTGCGTTTTAGCTGAGGCGCCGGGCGAGGCGTTGAGCCTTCGACCTGTTTAGGCATCAGCTTTTCAAGCTGGCTGTCATCCAGAATACCGAGCTTATTGCCCAGCTCCTGACGCAGATAGATACGCAGCGTTTCGCCGGGTACCTGGCTAATCAGCGGCAGAGCAAGCGTGCTTAAGCGGGCTCTTCCGTCTGGCGTACTCAAATCAACCTGCGGCAGCAGGCTGTTAAACAGGAACGTGGAGAGCGGCTGAGCCTGCTCCATTCGCGCTTCGAACGCTTCCTTTCCTTCTTTACGCACCAGCGTATCCGGGTCTTCGCCGTCGGGCAGGAACATAAACCGCAGCTGACGACCGTCTGTCATATAAGGTAGCGCAGTTTCCAGCGCACGCCACGCCGCGTCCCGTCCCGCGCGATCGCCGTCATAGCAGCACACTACGTTATCCGTTACCCGGAACAGCAGCTGAATATGATCGGCGGTTGTGGAGGTGCCAAGGGAGGCGACGGCGTAAGAAATGCCGTACTGCGCCAGCGCCACCACATCCATATATCCTTCGACTACCAGAAGACGCGCCGGTTCCGGCTGGCTCTGCTGGGCCTCATACAGGCCATACAGCTGGCGGCCCTTGTGAAAAATGTCGGTTTCCGGGGAGTTCAGGTACTTCGGCAGGGCGTCGCCCAGCACGCGTCCACCAAACCCGATGACCCGGCCGCGTTTGTCGCGAATCGGGAACATGACTCGCTCGCGAAAGCGGTCATAGCTGCGGCCCTGGTCGTTGGTGACCAGCATGCCGGCGTCCGTTAGCGCCTGGCGATTTTCACTGTTGCCGCCAAAGCGTTTAAGCGCATTGTCCCAGCCCGGAGGCGCATAGCCGATGGCAAAGTGGTTAATCACTTCGTCGCTCAGGCCACGCTTACCCAGATACTGGCGCGCCGGTTCCGCGGCGGGCTGCTTCAGGGACTGCTGATAGAAGGCATTCAGGCCGTCCATCAGCTGATACAGGCTCTGGCGCTGATGCCGCTCGATCTGGCTTGGGCCGTTGCCAGACTCGTACGGCACTTCAAGATTGTGCATGGTCGCCAGCTCTTCAACGCTTTCAACAAACTCGAGCTTGTCGTAGTTCATCAAAAAGTCGAGGGCGTTACCGTGCGCGCCGCAGCCAAAGCAGTGGTAAAACTGTTTATCACCGTTCACGGTGAAAGAGGGGGTTTTCTCGTTATGGAATGGACAACATGCGTGGTAATTCTTGCCCTGCTTTTTAAGCTTCACGCGAGCATCGATCAGGTCGACGATGTCGGTGCGAGCGATCAGGTCATTGATAAAAACACGCGGGATTCGTCCAGCCATAGGCCCCATGCTATATCCGTCATCTCTCAGGCTGTGGCCTAAAAGCTCAGGGATATGTCAGTTTATAAACGAGAATAAGCCGCGCATTCCTTTCGGAAGCACGGCCTTATAACTACTACTCAGTCTGAAGTTGAGGAGTGAATCCTCAGAAGATTAGTACAGACGAGTGCGGCGTGCGTTTTCGCGAGCCAGTTTCTTCGCGTGGCGTTTCACAGCAGAAGCTTTAGCGCGCTTACGTTCGGTCGTTGGTTTTTCATAGAACTCACGACGACGGACTTCAGCCAGAACGCCTGCTTTTTCGCATGAACGCTTGAAGCGACGCAGTGCTACGTCGAACGGCTCGTTTTCACGTACTTTAATTACCGGCATGTAACTCTCACCTTTAATAATTCGGTTTGCCGCTGGCATACAGGCCAGCTTAATTCAAAATGGTGCGGAATTTTACTGCAACTCTTGCTGCTTTGTAAAGCACCGAACGACCAGAAACCTGGCTTTTAGAGCCGGTATCTTCCAGGGCCGAAGATTATACACCATTAGGACCCTCCAGGGGCAGCAAAGTTTTACAAAGGAAGCGACCGGGATTAAACTTCGCGCCGGGCCAAAGAGGTAAAACAAGCCATGCGTGTACTGGGAATCGAAACATCCTGTGATGAAACCGGCATCGCCATTTATGACGATGAGAAAGGGTTATTAGCCAACCAATTGTATAGTCAGGTGAAACTGCACGCTGACTACGGCGGCGTGGTGCCGGAGCTGGCCTCCCGCGATCACGTTCGCAAGACCGTGCCGCTTATCCAGGCCGCGCTGAAAGAGGCCGGACTAACCGCAAAAGATATCGACGGCGTGGCGTACACCGCCGGGCCAGGTCTGGTGGGGGCGCTGCTGGTTGGGGCAACGATTGGTCGCTCGCTGGCGTTTGCCTGGGATGTGCCTGCCGTACCGGTACACCATATGGAAGGCCACCTGCTGGCGCCTATGCTGGAAGATAATCCGCCCGAATTCCCGTTTGTCGCGCTGCTGGTTTCCGGCGGCCATACCCAGCTGATCAGCGTCACCGGCATTGGTCAGTATGAGCTGCTGGGCGAATCTATCGACGATGCGGCCGGTGAGGCATTTGATAAAACCGCCAAGCTTCTTGGGCTCGACTATCCCGGCGGGCCGCTGCTGTCCAAAATGGCGGCACAGGGTACGGCGGGGCGTTTTACCTTCCCACGCCCGATGACCGACCGCCCGGGGATGGATTTTAGCTTCTCAGGCCTGAAAACCTTCGCCGCAAACACCATTCGCGATAACGACGCTGACGAGCAGACTCGCGCTGATATCGCCCGCGCTTTTGAAGATGCGGTGGTGGATACGCTGGCGATTAAATGCAAACGCGCGCTTGAGCATACCGGCTTTAAGCGGCTGGTGATGGCCGGCGGCGTGAGCGCGAACCGCACTCTGCGCGCAAAACTGGCCGAGATGATGACTAAACGCCGCGGTGAAGTGTTCTACGCTCGCCCGGAGTTTTGTACCGATAATGGCGCAATGATCGCCTATGCAGGAATGATTCGCCTGAAAGCAGGCACCGCTGGAGAGCTGAGCGTAAGCGTTCGTCCTCGCTGGCCGCTGGCAGAATTACCTGCCGCCTGATAAGCCAACCAAAAGGAGCGTTTAACCGCTCCTTTTTTGTCTCTGCAGCCCGCCTTACAGGTAATACTCTGCAACAATCGAAAGCGGAATTTGCCCGGTACTTTCGGCGCACAATCCGGCACTCTATCGCGATACCCGACTGAACCTGGAGAACATTGTGTCCGATATCCTCAGCAAAATTATCGCCGTTAAGCATGAAGAAATTGCCGCCGCCAAAAAAGCAATTTCCCTGAGCCAGCTGCTTGAGCAGGCTGCTGCGCAACATCACCGCGATTTTGTTGCCGCGCTGCGCCACAAGCGAGATGCGGGTCTGGCAGGCGTGATTGCCGAAGTGAAAAAGGCCAGCCCGTCGAAAGGGTTGATTCGCGAGAATTTCAATCCCGCCGCGATCGCGGCCTCTTATCAGCAAGGAGGCGCTGCCTGCCTGTCGGTGCTGACAGATGAACAGTTCTTCCAGGGAAGCGCCGATTACCTTCAACAGGCGCGTGCTGCCTGTGAGCTGCCGGTGTTGCGCAAAGATTTTATGATCGATCCGTGGCAGGTTCATGAAGCCCGGGCGATGGGAGCCGACTGTATTCTGCTTATTGTCTCCGCGCTGGAGGATAGCCAGATGCAGGATCTTGAGGCGCAGGCCCATGAGCTGGGCATGGCCGTGCTGGTAGAAGTTCATGACGCTAATGAGCTGGAGCGTTCGCTCCGGTTGACCACGCCGCTTATCG
Organism: Cedecea lapagei; assembly: GCF_900635955.1. Classification (GTDB taxonomy): domain Bacteria; phylum Pseudomonadota; class Gammaproteobacteria; order Enterobacterales; family Enterobacteriaceae; genus Cedecea; species Cedecea lapagei. Next base: position 3,983,749 of record NZ_LR134201.1, on the reverse strand, counting down.
GCGTTAACAACCGTAACCTGCGTACCTTTGAGACAACGATCGAAACCACTATCAGCCTTTTAGCCCAGCTACCGGCGGACCGAATGGTTGTGACCGAATCTGGTATTGCGACGCGTGAACATGTGATTCGCCTGCGCGAAGCCAACGTGAATAACTTCCTGGTCGGCGAAGCTTTTATGCGGGCAGAGGAGCCGGGCAAAGAGCTCGCCGCGATGTTTTTCCCGCGCTAACTCTTTTTATTAAGCCCGCTGTGAGTAGCGGGCTTTTTTTATTGCGCTTTCCTACGGTTAAGGGAGCTATTTTTCCTGATAATCCTCTGCGTCAATATCATAGCCTGAAGGCTCCCAGCGAATCGCCAGCAGTGAGATCAGGCCAATCAGCGGCGCGGCAGCAATGATCCAGAACACCCGGGTATCCAGCGACGCAACCAACAGCGGGAACAGGAACAGGGAGAGCGTTGAGCTTCCCCGCATCAGCGTCTGGTTAAGCCCAACGCCCACCCCGCGCAGCGAAGTCGGGTAGCTTAACGAAGCAAACGTCATGGTGTGGGCGCCGGGGCCAAAGCCCTGACCGAACAGGAACAGCGCCAGCATAGCCACCGCGGCGACCCCCTCAGCGCCCCCCTCCGGACGGCCAATCAGCGCCAGCCCCAGCAGAGCGATAAGCTGGCAGCTATAGCCCGCCAGTGACATCTTCCACGCGCCAAGATACGGCACCAGGCGCACGGCCAGTATCCCGCCGACAAAGGCGAACAGCAGGTTTAGCGCCAGCGAGATAAGGATGGTCGTCAGCATCGACTGAACGAAGAAGCTGGAGATGATCACCGGTAAGCCGAAAGCTACAGCGTTGTAAGCGAAAGAAGAGACAATTGAAAGCAGCGTTGCGAGCGTGGTGCGGCGTAAGTACACGCCCTTGAACAGGCGCAGATAGTTACTCCATTGTGCTTTCTTCACCACCTGTGCCGGCGCGTTGAGCGCTTCCTGAGCAACGTGAGCATTAATGTTATAGGCGGTACGCAGAATGGAGGCTGCTTCACGCAGATTCCCCTGATTGGCCGCCCAAACCGGCGATTCGCTCATATAGCGGCTGCGAATCGCAATGATCACCAGCGCCGGTACGGCGCCGAAGCCAAGAATGATGCGCCACAGCAGGTCGCTGTGGCTTTCCGGCAATACGGCATAAAACAGCAGTACCAGCAGGTACGAAATACTGATGGCGGCATACCAGGTCGGGCACCACATGGCCACGCTGGCGGCTTTATTGCCGGGCCCTTTTAGCTTCGCAAATTCGCTGAGAAACGCCATGGCAACGGGAAGGTCAATACCGACGCCCAGCCCCATCACAAAGCGAGCGGCGGTAAGGACGTATTCGTTGGGCGCCAGCGCACAGGCTATCGCTGCCACGACGAAGAACAGCATATCAGCCATAAACACGCGGTAGCGTCCAATCTTATCCGTGAGATAACCGCCCAGTAGCGCACCGACGATGGCGCCGAAGGTAATGGCTGAGGCAACCATACCGGTACCGGCAGGCGTCAGGTTGAATTCCCGGGTGATATCTTTCAGGCCAAATGCCAGTGAACCGAGATCGTAAGCATCGAGGAAAATGCCCCCCAACGCGATGCCAATGACGATGCGCGCGTTGCTGCGTTCGTGGCTTCCGGTGTTGACCAGCCGTGAAACGTCTGCGGCATTGCGAACCCAGTGAATTTCTCTGTCCTGAGCGGCTACCGCCTCTGCGGGGGCTGAATGGAGTATATCCGTCATAGTGTTGTCTGTTTATTGTAATCTGGATGGCCAGAGTAAGCAGCGCCCCGGTAAATGGGGAAATCACTTTTGGTTATAGAAAATAACTAACGGATTATATGAAAAGGATTATCTCTTTCAGGTCAGGATGACCGGATGATGAGCGATAAAAGAGGGGAATTTCAATTGATTATCGGTAAGCTCAGACCCGGCGCCCCAAAGGCCGCCGGACAAAGCTGCTACTCCTGCTCGGTTTTTTTCTTCTTTTTTCTGAACCGTGCCCAGATCTTGGTTTCCTGCCCGCGCCAAAGTCGCTGAATATTGTCATGGTGACGCATCAGTATCAGGCAGGAGAGCATCGCCACCGGGAAGGTGAACTGCGGTTTAAACCACCAGACATAAAACGGGGCGATAAGCGCGCTGATAATGGCGCCGAGGGAAGAGTAGCCACTTAATAACACGCTAAGCAGCCAGGTTCCCGCCATCACGCCAGTCAAGTCCCAGCCGATAGGCGCAATGGCGCCAAACGCGGTCGCCACGCCTTTGCCACCGCGAAACTTAAAGAACACGGGCCAGATATGACCGAGGCAGGCGGCAATGGCTATCAGGCCGAGCCAGAAGGGCGTGACGCCTAATGCCCAGGCCGCCCAGACGGGCAGCATGCCTTTCAGCACGTCAAAGATTAGTACCGCTACGGCTGCACCTTTACCGCCAATGCGTAAGACATTGGTTGCTCCTGGGTTACCGGAGCCGCTCTCGCGTGGATCGGGGAGACCGGCAATGCGGCAAACCAGAATGGCGCTAGAAATCGAGCCGCAAAGATACGCGAGGAGGATCATACCAGGCGCGATTGCACTCATAACGCTGTTCCATGTTGAAAGTGTCGAAGTCTTCTTAGCATCTGTGGATAATACGCACATTTCGCCGGAAGTGGTATCCGGCATGACTAAAAACCGGGCAGGGCGTGATGGACATTGTATTTATAGAGCAACTTTCGGTAATCACCACCATCGGTGTTTACGACTGGGAACAGACCATCGAACAGAAACTGGTGTTCGATATCGAAATGGCATGGGATAACCGTAAAGCGGCGGGCAGCGACGATGTGAAGGATTGCCTGAGCTATGCAGACGTGAGCGATGCGGTGATTAAACATGTCGGCAGCGGGCGTTTTGCCCTGGTGGAACGCGTGGCAGAAGAAGTTGCAGATCTGCTGCTGACCCGCTTTAATTCGCCGTGGATCCGGCTGAAGGTGAGTAAACCTGGTGCGGTTGCTCAGGCTGCCAACGTTGGGGTTATCATCGAGCGTGGCGGTAATCTGAAACAGAGTAAATAATTGCCTGAGGGTTAAACCAAACGGTGGCCCTCTGGTCTTATCAACGTATCTTTTGCGGCAAACGTCCTGCGTAGGCCGTTTTTTTTGTGTCTGTTTTTGGGGATGAGGGTTAAGTGATGAGCGATCTACCAACGTTGGCGATTGCCGCCATTCTTGGCGTTGTTGAAGGGTTAACCGAGTTTTTACCGGTATCGTCTACCGGGCACATGATTATCGTAGGGCATCTTTTAGGTTTTGAAGGTCAGACGGCGGAAACCTTTGAAGTGGTTATCCAGCTGGGCTCTATTCTTGCCGTGGTGGTGATGTTCTGGCGCCGTCTGTTTGGTCTGATTGGCATCCATTTTGGCCGTCCTCCCGAGCATGAAGGGACGGGAACCGGCCGTCTTTCTTTGATCCATATCCTGCTCGGTATGATCCCGGCGGTGGTGCTTGGGCTTGTTCTCCACGACGCGATTAAATCGCTGTTTAACCCGGTTAACGTCATGTATGCCCTGGTGGTGGGCGGCCTGCTGCTGATTGCGGCGGAGTGCCTGAAGCCCAAAGTGCCGCGTGCCGAAGGGGTGGACGATATCACCTATCGCCAGGCATTTATGATTGGCTGCTTCCAGTGTCTGGCGCTTTGGCCGGGCTTCTCCCGTTCCGGGGCAACCATTTCCGGCGGGATGCTGATGGGCGTTAGCCGCTATGCGGCCTCTGAGTTCTCATTCCTGCTGGCGGTGCCGATGATGATGGGGGCGACGGCGCTTGACCTCTATAAGAGCATCGGTTTCCTGACCATGGGCGACCTGCCGATGTTTGCCGTGGGCTTTGTGACCGCCTTTATCGTTGCGCTGATCGCGATAAAAACCTTCCTGCAGCTAATCAAACGAATCTCGTTTATTCCGTTTGCTATCTACCGCTTCGCGGTGGCTGCGGCGGTATTCTTTATCTTCACCTAATTTCTGCAGCCCTCAGCCTTGCGGCTGGGGGCAGTGCTGTTCCTTCCAGGCTGCAACCGCTTTAATTCTCCGCTTCGTTAACTCTTCCCGAATCGCCGGGCCGCTGAATCCAGCCTCGATAACTTCTTTATTAGTCACGCTCTGAGCCGCAGCCCAGGCCGCGCGCAGCATCCTGCCCTGCGGATAATCGCTGGCCTCAAAACCCGTGCGCCCGCGAGCATCGGCTTCGCTGGTCAGGGCAATTTGCTCTACTCGCTGCGGCTTGCGCCAGGCGTCAATCGCGTCAAACAGCTTGATCACCGTCTTTGGCTGCAAAATCGGGAAGGTATGAATCAGATCGTGGAACTCTGCGACCTGCTTTGCCAGGTCGCGGATCTCATTGGGCACGCGCAGGCGGGCACAAAGTTGCTCGACAAGCTTAACCCCCGCCGGGCCGTGGCCGTGGTGGCTTGGCCATTTTTCTTTTGGCGTCAGCCCCTTGCCCAGATCGTGGCACAGGGTGGCGAAGCGAACGTCCACCGCCGGGCTAAGCTGCGCGGCAATAGACAGGGTCATCAGCGTATGAATGCCTGTATCGATTTCCGGGTGCCATTTTGCCGGGGCCGGGACGCCGTAAAGCGCATCGATCTCCGGGAACAGGACTTTCAGGGCGCCGCATTCGCGCAGCACGGCAAAAAAGACCTGCGGGTTACGGCTGGTAAGCGCATTTTCGGTCTCTTTCCAGACGCGTTCGGCGGTGAGATGGGCGATTTCACCGTTATCGGTCATTTCACGCATCAGGGCGAGTGTTTCTGGCGCTATCTGGAAATTCAGATGGGCGTAGCGTGCGGCAAAACGCGCCACGCGCAGGACGCGCAGCGGATCTTCATTGAAAGCTGGTGAGACATGGCGCAGCAGGCGGCTCTTGATGTCGGCCAGACCGTTATACGGGTCAATTAGCTTGCCGTGTTCGTCCTGGGCAATGGCGTTGATTGTCAGATCGCGGCGCAAAAGATCCTGCTCGAGCGTCACGTCCGGGGCGGAATAGCAGGTAAAGCCAGTGTAGCCCTGGCCTGATTTCCTCTCGGTTCGGGCCAGCGCATACTCTTCGTGGGATTGCGGATGCAGAAACACCGGGAAATCTTTCCCGACCTGCTGGTAACCTTCATCCAGCATCTGCTGAGGCGTAGCCCCAACCACAACCCAGTCTTTATCCTTAACCGGTAGTTTTAATAACCCATCGCGAACTGCACCACCGACCAGATAAATCTTCACGCTCTACACCCCAGCACCATGATTGAACCACGAATGGTAAGTGTAGATGCGAGGGGGAATCAACGGCTAATGTATCACCGCTAGTTCATCCAGCGGTCTTTCTTCTTGCGGCTTGGGATCATGTGAGGCAGCAGCAGGCCAATCAGCAGGCCAAACCCTGCGACACCACCGCCATACATAAACCACTGCATGATGATGGCGCGCTGTTTGTCGTCAAGCTGTACGTTAGCGGCATTCACCTTTTTCTGGGCGACGATCAGCTGGTTTTTGAGCTGCTGATTTTCGTCCTTCAGGCCGTTAATCACGGTGTCGCTCTGGGCAACCTTCTGCTGCATCTCTGCCGTGCGCTGGTTCCAGGTGGTGTCGATATTGTTCAGCTTGTCGGTCAGCGTTTTCACCTGATTTTCCAGGTCCGGTACGCGGGTACGCAGGCTTGGGCTGGTGCTCAGCTGCGCAAGAGGGATCCAGGAGGTACGCCCGTTGCTGTCGCGCACCTGGCCATATTTGGTCTCTTCGTTGCTTTGCAGCAGCGTCACTTCTTCCCCTGCGTTGACGGTGCCCACCAGGCGGTAGTTATCGCCCGGGCCGCTGCGAACCCAGGTGTTTAATTCATCAGAGACATAACGTTTTTCTTCGGCATGAGCCACGACGGAAACGCTAAGAGAGAGCAAAGTGAGGCAAATCAGGCGTAATTTCTGCATTAGTTCATCGTTATTTTCATAAAGTGTGGAACGATAGTAGTGGCAACAGTCTGACGGCGCAATCCGTAAACCTGAATGAGAATCATCCTGATGTCATTATGACCATCCGGCGTTCCTCCACTACCGCAAATTCGCTACCCGAAGGGGTATTTTGTCGTACTATTACAGACCTAATCGACGCTATTTAGTTCGCCAGGAAATTGCCTGGTGTGACGTAAACAAAAGTAAAGAAGACATGGCTCAGGAAATCGAACTCAAATTCATCGTTAACCCTGCCGCGCTAGACGCGCTGCGTAACAAGCTAAACGACCTGCCGGGTGAGCACAGCGCCCCCCGCCAGCTGCTTAATATCTACTACGAAACCGCTGATAATCAGCTGCGTCGCCACGATATGGGGCTGCGCATACGCGGTGATGCTGGCCGTTATGAAATGACGATGAAAATCGCCGGGCGGGTGACCGGCGGGCTGCATCAGCGCCCTGAATACAACGTCGAGCTCAGCAAACCCGAGCTGGATCTCGCGTTGCTGCCTGCGGAGGTGTGGCCGGAAGGGCTGGACGTCACGGCACTTCAGGCCGACGTTAAGCCGCTGTTCAGCACCGACTTTGCGCGGGAAAAGTGGGTGGTTACTCACGGTGCAAGCCGTATTGAGCTGGCGTTGGATCTTGGTGAAGTGAAAGCCGGGGAGCACCATACGCCGATCTGCGAGCTTGAACTTGAGCTGTTAAGCGGCGAGACGGCAGATTTGTTGGCGCTGGCTGAAAGCCTCGTTACCGAGCCCGGCCTGCGTCAGGGCAGCCTGAGCAAAGCGGCGCGGGGATATCATCTGGCGCAGGGCAATGCCGCTCGTGAAGTGAAGCCGCTGGGCGTGCTCTATCCGCCGGCCAAAGCCACCGTTGAACAAGGGCTGGAAGGCTCTCTGGAGCTGGCGCTTGGCCACTGGCTCTACCATGAGGAGCTGTGGCTGAGCGGCGTAAAAGGCGCTAAACAGCAGATTATCGATGCCATCGGCCTGGTACGCCATGCCCTTGCCCTGTTTGGCGGCCTTATTCCAAGAAAGGCGAGCACTCACTTACGTGAGCAGCTTATCGCTCTTGAGGCACGCTTTGCCGGTGACGAAAAGGCAGAGGCTATCATTTATAGCGCGCAGGCCAGCAGCGCCAAACTGGCGTTGACCCGCTGGCTGGTGGAGCGCCAGTGGCAGGCGTTTATTGATGAGAAAGGCCGCGCGAAGCTGGATGGCTCCTTCAAGCGTTTTGCCGATACCCACCTTTCCCGCCACGCGGCCGAGCTGAAAGAGACCTTCCAGCGTCCGCTGGGCGACAGCTACGCAGACCAGCTGCCGCGCCTGGCTCGCGAGACGGATTCGATTCGCCTGCTGGCCGGAGTATACAGCGATGCGCAAACTCAGCCGTGGCTGGAAAACTGGCAGGGGCTGCGCTACGCCATTGTGACCCGCCAGCGTATCGAAATTGAGCATTACCGAAACGAAGCGATCTCGCAGGCGCCTTTCTGGCTGCATAGCGGGAAATAATAGACTGGCCACGGATACCCACCATGATATCGCTGACTCCTTTATTACAGCAGCACCTGCAGGCGTTTTTGCCGCGCCTGCCGCAAGAGATTGACTCCCTGACACTGAGCGACGAGGCTCGCGCGGTGCTGGCGATAAGTGATTTTGTTGGTGACAGCGTGGTGGCGTATCCCGCCTGGCTGCAAACCTTGCAGCAGGACGCGCCGAAGGCTGACGAATGGCGGCATTATGCCGCCTGGCTCCAGCAGGATTTACAGGATATACACGATGAAGCGGCGTTGATGAAAGCGCTGCGTTTTTTCCGCCGTCGTATCATGGTGAGGATTGCCTGGGCGCAGGCGCTGGAACAGGTCGATACGCAAAGTTCGCTGCAACAGCTCAGCGTGCTGGCTGAAACGCTGATTGTCGCCGCCCGCGACTGGCTCTATGCCGCCTGCTGCCGCGAGTGGGGCACACCCTGCAATGCTGCCGGAGAGCCGCAGCCGCTGCTCATTCTTGGCATGGGCAAGCTGGGCGGCGGCGAGCTGAACTTCTCCTCGGACATCGACCTGATTTTTGCCTGGCCGGAAAACGGTTCAACCCAGGGCGGACGGCGCGAGCTTGATAATGCCCAGTTCTTTACCCGCATGGGGCAGCGCCTGATTAAAGTTCTCGACCAGCCTACGCAGGATGGTTTTGTTTACCGCGTGGATATGCGTCTGCGTCCGTTTGGCGACAGCGGCCCGCTGGTGCTCAGCTTTGCCGCGCTGGAAGATTATTACCAGGAGCAGGGGCGCGACTGGGAGCGCTATGCGATGGTGAAAGCGCGCATTATGGGCGACAACGACGACGTGTGGAGCCAGGAGCTGCGTAACATGTTGCGGCCGTTTATTTTCCGTCGCTACATCGATTTTAGCGTGATCCAGTCCCTGCGTAATATGAAGGGCATGATTGCCCGCGAAGTCCGCCGTCGGGGGCTCACGGACAACATTAAGCTCGGTGCGGGCGGTATTCGCGAAATCGAGTTTATCGTTCAGGTCTTCCAGCTTATCCGCGGCGGGCGAGAGCCTTCGCTGCAGTCCCGCTCTCTGTTGCCAACCCTCGAAGCTATCCAGCAGCTCCATCTGCTTGCGGAAGAAGATGCGCTGAAACTCCGCAACGCCTACCTCTATCTTCGTCGGCTGGAGAACCTGCTGCAAAGTATCAATGACGAACAGACGCAAACCTTGCCGGGTGACGATCTCAACCGGGCTCGCCTGGCGTGGGCGATGCAGGCGGAGGACTGGGATGCGCTTCAGCAGACGCTGCAGCTGCATATGAACGACGTGCGTCAGGTCTTTAACGATCTGATTGGTGACGATGAGCCCGAAGCCGAGGAGGATAAAATCTCTGAAGCCTGGCGTGAGCTCTGGATTGACGCCCTGGACGCGGATGAAAACACGGCGGTACTTAGCCATTTAACCGCCGAGGCGAGGGCCGAGCTGCTGAAGCAGGTTAGCCATTTCCGGCAGGAAATCGATAAACGTACCATCGGCCCACGGGGTCGTCAGGTGCTGGATCAGCTGCTGCCGAACCTGTTGAGCGAAGTCTGCTCCAGGGCCGACGCGCCGCTAACGTTTTCCCGGTTAACGCCGCTGCTGTTTGGGATCCTCACCCGCACGACCTATCTGGAACTCCTCAGCGAATTCCCTGGCGCGCTCAAACACCTGATTACGCTGTGCGCAGCCTCGCCGATGATTGCCGCGCAGCTTGCCAGCTATCCTCTGCTGCTGGATGAGCTGCTTGATCCCAATACGCTGTATCAGCCAACGGCAACCGATGCCTATCGCGACGAACTCCGCCAGTATCTGCTTCGCGTGCCGGACGAAGATGAAGAGCAGCAGCTGGAAGCATTACGCCAGTTCAAACAGGCGCAGATGCTGCGTGTGGCGGCTGCCGATATCGCGGGCACTCTGCCGGTCATGAAAGTTAGCGATCACCTGACCTGGCTTGCCGAGGCTATTCTTGATGCGGTGATACAGCGTGCCTGGATGCAAATGGTGGCGCGCTATGGCCAGCCTCGCCATCTGCAGGACAGAGAGGGGCGAGGCTTTGCCGTTCTGGGCTACGGCAAACTGGGCGGCTGGGAGCTGGGATATAGCTCCGATCTCGACCTGGTCTTCCTGCACGATTGCCCGATGGAAGTGATGACCGACGGCGAGCGTGAAATCGATGGTCGCCAGTTTTATCTGCGCCTGGCGCAGCGCATCATGCATCTGTTCAGCACGCGTACCTCGACCGGGATTTTGTACGAAGTTGACGCGCGCCTCAGGCCATCCGGGGCGGCAGGTATGCTGGTGACTACCGCTGAATCTTTTGCTGATTATCAGAAGAATGAAGCCTGGACCTGGGAACATCAGGCGCTGGTTCGCGCCCGCGTGGTGTACGGCGACCCGGCCCTTAACCGCCAGTTTGATGCCATTCGCCGCGAGATCCTGTGCACGCCGCGGGAAGGAGAAGGCTTGCAGGTTGAAGTGCGCGAGATGCGTGAAAAAATGCGCGCTCATTTGGGCAATAAACACCGCGATCGCTTTGATATTAAAGCCGATGAGGGCGGGATCACCGATATCGAATTTATTACGCAATATCTGGTGCTGCGCTATGCCAGCGAGGCGCCAAAGCTCACGCGCTGGTCCGATAACGTGCGTATTCTGGAATTAATGGCGCAGAACGACATTATGGACGAAGCCGAGGCCAAAGCCCTGACCCACGCCTATGTCACGCTGCGTGATGAATTGCACCATCTGGCGCTGCAGGAATTGCCCGGAAACGTTGCGCTGGAAGCCTTTGTTGAGGAGCGTGAGCAGGTGCAACGCAGCTGGCGGAAGTGGTTGGGCGAGCCGCAAACGCGCGCGGAGGCATAATTATGTTATCATCCCGCGCAAAATTTTATCCCTCGCTGGAGAGTTAGGAATGAAAGTAACGCTGCCCGAATACAGCCGTGCAGGCGTCATGGTGGTTGGTGATGTGATGCTGGATCGCTACTGGTACGGCCCAACCAGCCGTATTTCGCCGGAAGCTCCGGTGCCGGTAGTGAAAGTCGATACCATCGAAGAACGCCCCGGCGGCGCGGCTAACGTAGCGATGAACATTGCTTCGTTGGGGGCAAATTCTCGCCTGGTTGGCCTGACCGGTATTGACGATGCGGCTCGCGCGCTCAGCCAAAGCCTGGCCGGGGTTAACGTGAAGTGCGACTTCGTTTCCGTTCCGACTCACCCGACGATTACCAAGCTGCGCGTGCTGTCCCGTAACCAGCAACTGATTCGCCTCGATTTTGAAGAAGGGTTTGAGGGCGTCGATCCTGAACCGCTGCACGAGCGCATCAGCCAGGCTCTGCCGCAGATTGGCGCTCTGGTGCTTTCTGACTACGCAAAAGGCGCGCTGGCTTCCGTACAGCAGATGATTCGCCTCGCTCGTGAAGCAAAGGTGCCGGTGCTTATCGACCCGAAAGGCACCGACTTTGAGCGTTATCGCGGCGCCACGCTGCTGACCCCAAACCTTTCCGAATTTGAAGCCGTGGTTGGCAAGTGCAAGACCGAAGCCGAGCTGGTTGAGCGCGGCATGAAGCTGATTGCCGATTATGAACTGTCGGCGCTGCTGGTGACTCGCTCCGAGCAGGGCATGACGCTGCTGCAGCCGGGGATTGAACCTTTCCATCTGCCAACCCAGGCGCAGGAAGTCTATGACGTGACCGGTGCCGGTGATACGGTGATCGGCGTGCTGGCGGCAACGCTGGCCGCGGGGAACTCGCTGGAAGAAGCCTGCTACTTTGCGAATGCGGCGGCGGGCGTGGTTGTCGGCAAGCTGGGGACCTCTACCGTTTCTCCGGTTGAGCTGGAAAACGCGGTTCGAGGTCGCGCGGAAACAGGTTTTGGCGTGATGACCGAAGCCGAGCTGAAAGTTGCTGTCGCCGCTGCCCGCAAGCGCGGCGAGCGTGTGGTGATGACCAACGGCGTGTTCGATATTCTGCATGCAGGTCACGTTTCTTATCTGGCAAACGCCCGCAAGCTTGGCGATCGCCTGATTGTTGCGGTAAACAGCGATGCTTCAACCAAACGCCTGAAAGGGGAAACGCGGCCGGTTAACCCCCAGGATCAGCGAATGATCGTGCTGGCGGCGCTGGAAGCGGTGGACTGGGTTGTGCTGTTTGAAGAAGACACCCCGCAGCGCCTGATTGGTGAGATCCTGCCGGATCGGCTGGTGAAAGGTGGCGACTATAAGCCAGAGCAGATTGCCGGCAGCCAGGAAGTTTGGGCCAACGGCGGTGAGGTGATGGTGCTGAACTTCGAAGATGGCTGCTCCACTACCAATATTATCAAGAAGATCCAGAGCAACGGCTAAATCAGCCGCTGAGAAAAAAGCCCTCGAAAGAGGGCTTTTCTGTTTCTAGTGCTTCACCAACGTTGCGAAGTAGTAGACCAGCGGAATGGCCAGCAGATAAAGCCCCACCGGGATTTCACGCCACTTACCGGCAATCACTTTAATGATGATGTAGAACAGCAGGCCGCCGGCGATCCCGGTGCCGAAGCTGTTGGCGATAAGCGTGATCATCACCATCATCAGTACCGGCAGGCCGTCGGTAAAGTTCCCCAGATCCACCTTGCGCAGGCCGCTGAACATGTTCAGGCCGATAAGGATCAGTGCGGGCGCGGTGGCTTCTTTAGGGATCATCAGGGCGACAGGCGTGAACAGCAGCATCAGCAGGAACATTACCGCTGCCGCCAGCGCGGTCAGGCCGGTTTTACCGCCGGCTTCTGCCGCCGCCGAGGACTCGATCAGCGCCGTAGCCGCCGGAATGCCGACCCACGGGCCAAGCGCGGCGGCAATAGAGTCGACCATAAACGGCCTGTTGATGTGCTGCATGTTGCCGTGTTCGTCCAGCAGCCCGGCTTCGCCGCCTACCGCCAGCGTGGTGCCCATGGTGGAGAAAAATTCCGACGCAAAGAAGACAAACAGGAACGGCAGGAAGGCGATGTTCAGCGCGCCGAGCATATCGACGTGGCCCAACACCGGCGCCAGCGAGTGCGGCATCGCGATAAAGCTTTGCGGCAGGTGGGTGACGCCCAGAGGAATGCCGACCAATGTGGCAAACAGAATCGCCCACAGAATGGCACCCGGTACGCGGCGAGCCTGAAGCGCAATCGCCAGGAACAGGCCGCACAGGGCCACAATTGCCCCGGCAGAAGTAAAGTCGCCGAGCGCCAGCGCGTTGGTTTTGGCGTTTGCCAGCACCAGCCCGGCGTTGCGGAAGCCCAGCACCGCAACGAACAGGCCGATGGAGGCCGTAAGCCCAAGCTTGATCGACTGCGGTACCGAGCGCGTGACCACTTCACGCAGGCCAAGACGGGTCAGAGCAAAGAACAGAATACCGGACCAGCAGGCTATGCCGAGGCCAATCTGCCAGCCGATATGCTCGCTTCCGGCTAGCGTTACGCCGACCAGCACCGAGCCGCCGATGCCCGGCCCGACAATAAACGGCAGATTGCCGTAAAACGCCATCAGCAGAGTGCCGATGACGAAGACGATAATCGTCCCTGTGGTCGCCGCGCCCTTATCCATGCCGCCCACGGCAAGCAGGCCGGGGATAACGACCAGAAGGTAAGCGGCGGCAAGAAAGCCGGTGACGCCCGCGAGGCATTCGGTTTTCACTTTGCTTTGGCGGCTGCGAAGCTGGAATCGCCGCTCCAGCCAGCTTTCACTGGCGGCCTGAGTCACTGAATTTTCGGCCATTATTTGGCTCTCCGGATTAATGTGTTGTGTGTGCGTCTGCCGGGTGTTCGTGGCATTCAATAAGCGGATCGACGATCTGGCGAGTACTGCCATCCGTCAGGCCAAGATCGGTCAAATGTGGCCCGGCGTTACAGGCCAGACAGGTACCTTCGATAGCCTTGAACACGCGGTACGGCGGCTCCCAGTCGGCGACTTTATTGCTCAGTTCACGAAGTTGAGCAAACTGCTCCGCCAGCTCGGCGGCAGGCAGATCGGAGAGCATCCCGGCGATCGGCATTTCTACCTTAGCCAGCATCTGCCCGTTCTGGCTAAGCGCCATACCGCCTCCACAGGCGATCAGCTCGTTAGCGGCGAGCGCCATGTCCTGCGGATCTCTGCCGAGGACGACGAGGTTATGCGAGTCGTGCGAGTAGGTGGTGGCTATTGCACCGCGCAGTTCTCCCCAGCCTTCCAGCAGCGCCAGCTGAGGTTTTGCCTCATGGCGGCCATGGCGGTGCTGAACCCAAATCAGGCTGAAGCCTTCAGGTAGCAGGACTTCGCCGTTGCGGACTTCCACCTCGACTTCGCTCCACTGGGTAAAACGAGCGCCTTTGATATGGCGCAGGCGAGCACGCCCGTTGTTCACCGGCACCTTGAGAACAAAATCGTTTGGACTCAGCTGCTGCAGCCGGACAGTATCTCGCGGGGGAACAATAGACGGTGACGCGACGGGCTCCAGCATTTTTCCCCGTTCGGCGACGAGCTTACCGGCGACGTAAACGGTTTTGGCGCTTAGGGTTTCCAGCGAATCAAATACCACCAGGTCGGCGGTACGGCCGGCGGCTATCAGGCCGAGATCCGGGCGCTGCAGGCGCAGTGAAGCATTCAGCGTGGCCAGACGCAAAGCGTCCGTAGCCTTCATACCGTGCTCAATAAGCAGGTTAAGCAGGGCAACAATACCGCCTTTCGCCAGCAGCATATCCGGCGGCACATCATCGGTGCAGACGGTGACCTGCGAGGAAAGATGCGGCAGGCCGTTAAGAGCTTCAACGATCTCAGGCAGCAGATAAGGGTGGGAGCCACGGATTTCGAGGGTTAGCCCTGCACGTAGCTTTTCCAGCGCGTCGGCCGCAGAGGTGAGCTCATGGTCGGAAGTCACGCCAGCGGCAAGGTAGGCCTGTAGTCCTGCTCCGCTAAGGCCGCGTGCATGGCCTTCAATCAGTTTTCCGCTCTCCAGCCCGGCGTTGAGAATTTCCAGCATTCTCTCACTGCTGTTAAGCACGCCGTGCATATCCATAACTTCAGCTACGCCCGCAACCTCAGGCCACGAGAGCAGGGTTTCCATCTCTTTACCGGCAAAATCTGCGCCAGACATTTCCAGCCCTGGCGTTGAAGGCACGCTGGACGGCGCCGCGCAGATCACGCGCAGCGGCAAATTGCGGCTGGCGTCTACGGCATAACGCACGCCCTCGATACCCAGCACATTTGCCAGCTCGTGCGGGTCCCAGAAGATGGTCGTGGTGCCCTGAGCTACGACGATTTCGGCATAGCGAGCGGGAGGCAGATGGGAGCTCTCAACGTGTACGTGAGTATCCATCAAGCCTGGGCTGAGGTAGCTTCCGGCCAGATCGTGGATCTGAGCGGCATCTTTGCGGCTACCACGAGGATGAACGCTGGCGATAAGCGTGCCGATGAGACCGACATCCGCTTCGCGGATTTCGCCCGTTGCCATATCGACAACCCGGCCATTGGTCAGGAGCAGGTCGAAAGAAGCTTCGCCGAGGGCAGCTTTTACCGCGCGGCGGCGTAAATCAGCAGAGGTCATGGCTGGATTCCGAAAAAGAGGGTCTGGCGGCTACTCTAGGCAGGGGAAAGCGCTTTGCCCAGATGATTTAATTTATCAGCCGATAAGAAACGTTTATCCTGTGGCAAACGTTTACCTGGTAACCCCTGATTCCCATGGCTGAACCCTGGCAGCGACTTCCCGCTCTCTCGTTAAAACAGATCCAGTATTTTGTGACGCTGGCCAAACTTCGTCATTTTACCGACACCGCCAACCGGCTCGCCATTAGCCAGCCCGCGCTGAGTAGCGCGCTGCGGCAGATCGAATCCGTGCTCGGCGGGAAGCTGGTCAACCGCACCGCCGCCGCCGTAACGCTGACGGATTTAGGCGCGGCCCTGCTGCCTCACGCTGAACGCGTGCTCAACGTCGCGCAGCGAGCGTTTGACGATATGCAGCGCATTGTTCAGGACGGCGGTGACGGCACGCTGCGAATTGGGCTGGTGCCGTCGGTGGGCAGCCTGCTGTTCCCTGATATTCCTCAACGTATTGCAGAGGCTTTCCCCCGTCTGCGCGTGGAGTTTCATGACCGGACCAACGATGCGCTGATCGCCCAGCTTGAGAGCGGTCAGCTGGACTTTGGGCTGGGCGCGCTGGACAGTTCAGTGCCTGAAACGCTGGAGATCCATCCGCTTCAGGACGATCCCTTTGTGGCCGTCGTCAATTGTCACGATCCTCTGGCAGACTCCAGCCATGCTCCCTGGCGGAGCCTGGTGAAGCGAGACATCGCCCTGTTTTCGAAAGGGAATATTAGCCGGCTGGTGGCGGCGATGGCTGAAAGTCAGAGATTGACGTTGAATGCTCGCTATCAGGTTGATTTTATTGAGACGCTTTATGGCCTGGTTCGCTCGCAGCTGGCGGTGGCGATCCTGCCGCAGCTCTACACCACCTGGCTACAGGACCCGAAGCTGAAGGTGATTCATCTCCAGCAGCCCTCCCTGAGTCGGACCGTGGCGCTGATGCGCAGCCCCGGGCCGTTTGCACCGCAAATTGAGGCCTGCTTTCAGCTGATTGTCCGTGAATTACAACAACGAAAAGTCCCCTGATTTTTTACAAGGAAAACCTGACATGAAAAAGATCCTGCGCGTGGTGGTTGTGCTGCTGATTTTACTGGTGGCCGCCGTCGCTATTCGTCTGTGGCTGCTGCATCGCCACGGTGATGCTCTGTGGAATATCATTAGCCAGCAGTGCATTCCCAACCAGCAGCAGAATAGCTCGCCGGCACCCTGCCTGAAAGTCGACCTGGCACAGCGCTACCTGGTGTTCAAAGATGCCAAAGGCCCGCTGCATACCCTGCTGATGCCGACGGATAAAATCAGCGGCATCGAGAGTCCGAAGATCCTCGAAAACGGCGCGCCCAACTACTTCCTGGACGCGTGGGAAAATCGCCATTATCTGCTGGATGAAACCACGAAAGCGGTGAGAGACGATGATCTGGTGCTGGCTATCAATTCCCGCTACGGGCGTTCGCAGAACCAGCTGCATATTCACCTGTCCTGCCTGCGGCCTGAGGTTTACCAGTCCATTAACCAGCTTGCTGATAAGGTGAGTGACCAGTGGCAGCCGTTTGGCGCAGAAATTCTTGGGCATAAATATCTGGCGCGAAAAGTGCCTGCGGAAGCTAATCCGTTTACCGTGCTGGCGGAGTATGTGAAGGCCCAGGGCGATGAGATGGATAATTTTGGTCTGGCGCGAGTAGTCACGGCAAAAGGAGATGTGGTGCTGTTGGCTAACCCTCGCCAACTGCTGGGCGGTAACCAGGGCTCGGCGGAAGAGATGCTGGACTATAGCTGCTCGCTGGCAAACTAAAACAAAATGGCCTCTTAGCAAGAGGCCATTTTTTTGTGCCGTTACGACAGGTAATTCATGCCCTGTTTGAGCACCAGATCGCAGGCTTTGGTTTTGACCTTTTCAGCCAGCGGCGAGTTGCCGATGCTGTTCAGATCCAGCTTCTGGCCGTTCGCCGTATTTAGCAGGCCCATCAGGCCCTGATTGTAGTCCTGCTTGTCGGCAGGCTGGGTGCTGCTTTCCAGACCCAGTTTTGTCATCAGCTGATTTTTGATGTTGTCGGTATTGGTGACGGAAGCCAGTTTGTTCTTCGCGCAGTATTCCATCACGCCGGCCGCATTGGTCATCGTGTTTGAGCTAAGAGACTTGCTGTTGCCGTTAAGCAGGCTGGTTAATGAAGAGAGAGAAAGACCGCCATTCTGGGCGTCGGCGCTGGTTGCCGTGGAGCCGCTTTTGCTCAGCTCGTTTGCTGCACTGGAAAGCTGATCCTGCCAGCTTGCTGCGGTGGCCTGGCCGGTGAAAAAGGCCGCCGTCAGCGCTATTGCGCAGAGAGTTCTGTTCCTTGTTTTCATCTTATCGGTACTCGCTTTGTTTGCCTGCGGTGCAGGAGATTTCAGGCGAGAGTATAGCGCTTTGACCTGAGGCTGGGGGATTGAGAGTTGTCTTAAAGCCGGGATTTAGGATAAAAGGCCGGTTTCCCGGCCCCTTACTATCAGCTGATGATATTCAGCGTCACGTCGATGTTGCCGCGGGTCGCGTTGGAATAAGGGCAAACGATGTGTGCCGCATCAACCAGTTTTTTGGCTTCGGCTGCGTCCATCCCCGGCAGGTGAATGTTCAGCTTCGCTTCAATACCGAAACCGGTCGGCAATGGCCCAATACCAACTTCGCCTTCAATGAATGCGTCGGACGGCATGGCGATTTTGTCGCGGCCGGAGACAAATTTCAGCGCGCCGAGGAAGCAGGCAGAATAACCCGCCGCAAACAGCTGCTCGGGGTTAGTCACCTCGCCGCCAGCGCCACCCATCTCTTTTGGCAGGCCCAGCTTAACGTCCAGCACGCCGTCGGAAGAGGTTGCACGGCCTTCACGGCCGCCGGTGGCTTTGGCTTTTGCGGTATAAACGACTTTTTCTAAAGACATGGCAGGTTCCTTATCGTACTTTAAGTTTGCGCTATAAAATAGCGCGCTATTTATAGGCTGTTTTAAAAAACGCCGAAAATATCGACGCTTGATAATTACGTGTTTAGGTTACTACGCAGCGACTCCAGCTGCGCCTTAAGCGCCAGCATACTGTCCACGCTGCAGGCCGAAGCGCAGCGCACGGAATCAGGAATGCTCTGCGCTTTTTCCTGCAGCGTTTTGCCTTGCGGAGTCAGCGTGACGGCCACCTGGCGTTCATCTTCGCGAGAGCGCTGGCGTAAAAGCAGCCCGGCGCTTTCCAGCCGCTTCAGCAGGGGCGTCAGGGTAGCGGAGTCCAGAAACAGGCGCTCGCCAATTTGCGACACCGTCACATCGTCCTGCTCCCACAGCACCAGCATCACCAGATATTGCGGATAGGTGAGCTGCAGCGGCGCAAGCAGCTGGCGGTAGAGCTTGTTTACCGCCAGGTTGGCGGAATAGAGCGCAAAGCAAAGCTGGTTATCCAGCAGCAGAGCGTTCGTTTCGGTCGGTCTCTTCTTCATGTTGCTCAATATAGATAGCGCACGATTAAATCGCAAGTTTTATTTTGCGGCACTTTTCTGGCCGGTATTGATCAGACTCTGGGCTTTTTGCGATAGAGCCACAGCCCCGGCAGCGAGAGGCCAATGGAGAGTGCGCCCACGATAAACGAAGCCTTCAGGAAATTGGTGACCAGCAGGATCATCAGCGGATCGCTGTAGCCAAAGTGCGTCAATTTTACCATCGAGATCATGGCGGTGTAGGCGTAGATCCCCGGAAACATAGGAATGACTGCCGCAACGGTAAAGATTTTCGGGTGCGCAAGATACCAGCGCGACCACTGAATACCGATGATGCCGACCAGAATTGAAGCCAGAAAAGTGCTCCATTCGATGTTCAGGCCTGCGGTCATCATCGCCATACGCGAGCCGTGACCGATGCCGCCGAGCAGGGCGCAGTAAGGCAGGGCGCGCTGAGGGACGTTAAACACCAGCGCAAAACCCGCTGCCGGAACGGCAGACAGCGCCATATCCTGAAGCAGAGCCAGAGTGAACTCGATTATGCCCATCCCCGTAGCCCCCACAGCGACATCGCCATTACCACGCCGAGACAGGTCGCAAGCGTGAGCAGGCTGGCCATCGCCCAGCGAGCCAGGCCGGTGTTGACGTGACCTTTGAACATATCGGCAACGGCGTTGATCAGCGGGAAGCCGGGGACCAGCAGTAACACGCTTGCGGCCATTGCGATGCTTGAGGTGTCGGCAAACGGGCCTCTGGCGATCAGCAGCCCGGAGACGCTGGTAGCGACGAAGGCGGTAACGCAGAAGCTGATCTGCGGGTGAAGCTGGCGGATCGTCAGAAGCTGGCGCACCGACATCGCCACCGAGCTGGCAATAAAGGCGACCAGCGCCCCGTCCCAGCCGCCGTTGTTCAGTTTGCAGAAGCAGCCGCAGGAAAGACCGACCATCAGCACCACCAGCCAGCGCGGGTAGCGCAGCGGCTTGATGTGTTCAAAACGCTTAAGAACGTCCCCGGCATCAAGCAGTCTGTGCTCGGCGAGGATCACGATGTGCTGTACCTCGGTGACGACATGCATATTGATGCCGCGATCGACATTTTTTCGCGTAGTTGTCAGGCACTGGTTGTCTTTAATGGTGCTAAGGACGATGGCGTTGGCGGAGATTGAGCTTTCCACGCTGTCCATACCCAGCGCTTTACCCAGCCGGGTGGAAAGCTCTTCCACGAGTGCGCTTTCTGCTCCGTGCTGCAGTAAAAAGAGCGCACACTGAATACATAAACGAGTGACGTCCCGCTGGGGAGCAACATCTGGCTGCATGCTTGATCCTGACGAAAGAGAATGAGATCCGCTTAATGTTTATCCATTTAACATGAGCGTCTCTCTTTCTGAGCAGGGCCAGATCAAGCTTTGAGTCACTTAAACCGCAATTACTGGCAGACGTCCACCCATTTGGCCTGCGTTAATTCGGCCAGTCGTTCCGGAGAGATGCGAACGGCGCTGTGGATAGCGCCTGCGGCAGGCAACACTTCATCATACTGGCGCAGCGAAATGTCGCAGAACACCGCCAGCGGGTTTTCCAGCCCAAAAGGGCAGACGCCGCCAACCGGATGCCCGGTCCAGTTCACCACTTCATCGCTGCTGAGCATGCGCGCCTTAGCGCCAAAAGCCTCTTTAAGTTTCTTATTATCAAGACGAGCATCGCCTTTTGCGACGATCAGAATAATGTCGTTTTTGACCTTCAATGAGAGCGTTTTGGCTATTTGCCCGGGGGCAACATTGTGGGCAGCGGCGGCAAGCGCGACGGTGGCGGTGCTTTGGTTTAGCTCGATGATATCGATATCGGGGGCATGGTCGGCGAAGAATTGCCGCACGGACTGCAAACTCATGATTTTCTCCTGATCCGGGTGGCAAATAATTTCGCATAAGCTTGTGCTTTCTGTAAACCGCTTATACTTACCTCACACCCGCCTTGTCAGAAATTTCTGGATCTCCTTCACAATCACTGAAACCGGTTACGGTAACCGGTTGCAGGAATAAGTTCCGCGAGGAATACTGAGTTCCGTAACCACCCCTGTACCCAATAATAAGAGTCGTCTATGAAACGTATCCTTTTGTGCTGTGCCGCTGGTATGTCTACCAGTATGGTCGTGAACAGGATGAAACAGGCCGCCCGGGATCAACAGATTGAGGTTGAGATCAAGGCGGTGGGTGTTGAAGAGTTCACGGATGCTATGCCTGAATTTGATTGCTGTTTACTCGGTCCGCAGATCAAATCCCGTCTGGAAGATTTTAAGGCTCAGGCCGCTCCCAAACGGATCCCGGTCACGGTCATTAACTCTATGGATTACGGAATGATGCGCGGCGCCAGAATTCTCGCCGATGCACTCGCGTTGATAGCCTGACAGGAGAGCCACTATGTCTGCCAACCACCCTGCATTTAATTTAATTTTTCGCTTTGTTGAAAACTACGTTAGCCCTGTTGCTGGCCGTATTTCTTCACAGCGCCACGTCATGGCCATTCGCGACGGATTTATTTCAGCGATGCCGTTCATGATTGTCGGTTCGTTCCTGCTGGTCTTTGCCTATCCGCCGTTTTCGCCCACCACAACCTGGGGCTTTGCCCGCGCCTGGCTCGATCTGGCGAAGCAGTTTGAGGGACAAATTCTGACGCCGTTTGATATGACGATGGGCATCATGTCTATCTATATTTGTGCGGCCATTGCCTACAATCTGGGCAAGCATTATGTCAAATCGCACGGGCTGGATCCCTTTATGTGCGCCATGCTGTCGTTGATGGCCTTCCTCGTGGTAGCGGCCCCGAAAACCAAGGGGACGCTGCCGGTGGATAGCCTTGGCGGCACCGGTATTTTTACCGCGATTATGGTGGCGATTTACTGCGTAGAGATGATGCGATTCCTGAAGGCGCACAACATCGGCATTAAGCTGCCGGACCAGGTGCCACCGATGATCAAAAACTCCTTTGACCTGCTGATCCCGGTGCTGGTGGTGGTGCTGACGCTCTATCCGCTGAGCCTGTTTATCCAGTCCCAGTTCGATATGCTGATCCCGCAGGCCATTATGGCGCTGTTTAAGCCGTTGGTGTCGGCTGCGGATTCCCTGCCTGCGATTCTGCTGGCGGTGCTGATTGCGCACCTGCTGTGGTTCGCGGGCATTCATGGGGCGGCGATTGTCTCCGGGATGCTGCAGATGTTCTGGCTGACTAACCTGGGGCTAAATCAGGGCGCGCTGGCTGCCGGTGCACCGCTGCCGCATATCTTTATGGAGGCGTTCTGGACCTTCTTTATCGTGGTTGGCGGTTCCGGGGCGACAATGGGGCTGGTTATCTGCTATCTGCGCAGTAAATCAGCCCACCTGCGTTCTATCGGCCGCCTTAGCATCGTGCCGACCTGCTTTAACATTAACGAGCCGGTCATCTTTGGTACGCCGATTGTGATGAACCCGGTGTTCTTCATTCCGTTCCTGCTGGCGCCAATGGTTAACGCCGTGCTGGCCTGGGGCGCAATGAAGCTGGATCTGATTGGTCGCGTAATTTCCGTTGTTCCCTGGACGGCGCCGGCACCTATCGGAGCCGCCTGGGCGCTGGGATGGGACTTCCGCGCGGCAATCCTGGTGATTCTGCTGGCCTGCATCTCGTCCATCATCTACTTCCCGTTCTTCAAAGTGTACGAGAAGCAACTGCTGGAGCAGGAGAAAGAAGAGGCGCAAAGGGCGAGCGAGGAGGGGAACCAACAGCTGGCTTAATGGCTAAGCAGAAGAAGAGCGGCGGGGAAACCCGCCGTTTACTCTTTCAGGGTGCAGTCGCCGCAGCTTTCGACGTCGGGCAGCTTGTAGCGCTGGCAGCAGGTACTTCTGACCAACACTCCTTCACGAGGGATCACGGTGCGATAGAGCGGATTTTCCCGGCCGCATGAAAGCTGTTTTTCAAAGAAGCAGGCATTCACCAGCGTTGTCAGACTCTGCGCCTCCAGCAGGAGGTTTCAGCTCGCCAAAGAACCAGTTGATCAGGTAGCCGGTGTTGCTCCAGATAAGACGGGCGTGGATCTCTTCGCTGGCCGCCAGCGCCGCCACAACCGGCATCAGGCCATCGGTAATAAACCGCTCCAGGCGAAGGCGCAGCGGGAGCCTGCTCGCCAGGCTATTTTCTTCTACCTCAATCCAGAAGCATTTGGCTCGCCCCGTTTCGTGGAACTCAACCTGCATCTGCTCAGGAGCAATGTTCAGCGCCTCAGGCTGGGTCAGCAACGCCATCATCATCGGCGGCACCAGCAGGCCGATATACCACTGCGCCCACAGGGAGTGGAGCGGCTTATGCGCCCGGGAAACTCCGGGCTGGTGACGGTAGATGTGGTCGCCAAAGGTCGCCATCAGGGAAGCCAGCACGACAGGTTGCCGCCACTCGCTTAGCGTCATCGTCGCGGCAGGTGCAGGCTCATTAAATTTTATGATGTCGTTGAAGTAAGGACGGTGGGTGGCGAAATAGTCTCGCAGGGTATCGGCCAGCGGACGCGCCGTTGGGGGCCCTGGGAGCACAAAGCAGCCGCCGTCATCGCTGAGCTGAAGGGAGTGGAGCGCCATACTCTCGCCGGTAACCTTTCTAAATAAGAATGATTATCAATCCTAACTATGCGCGCGCGCCCTGGCAAGGTGATTTCGCCGCGGGCGCTGATGGATGACGGTTTTTGCGATCTGGCGCGTGTATCGTCGTGCTCTTTATTTCCCGGAGAATTTGTAGGCCGTTTTGCCGTCAGGGAAGAAGGAGTAGGTTACATACATCGGGACGATACGGCCGCAGGCGTCAAAGTTCCAGGCCTCTTTCGCTGAACCCGAAATCAGCGCTGTTCCGGCGGAATTGGTGCGGATATCATCCGATTTACTGATCAGGGCTACGGCGACGGATTTAGGCTTTTCACGACAGCCGCTGGTGACGGGCAGCATCGGGATAAGGTGCTGCAAAACATAGGCCGGATCGCTGGTCAGCGGCTGGCCGTTGACCTGAAGTTTGCCGGCGTTATTGTTGGCACAGGCGGTGAGAAGGAGAACGGGAAGCACGACGAGCGCAGGAAAAGCGTAAGCCATTATTATTCCTCAGAGAGATGAAATGTAGCCTTGAGCGGCATATTATTGTTGTCTGAAATATGAACAATAAGCTGCCAGCATACAACCACATTATTTCTGAGGATAGGTCAATTCACAGTGACCATTTCGTGGGTCAGAATGCTGTTTCGCCCGCGGTGTTTCGCCTGATACAGCGCTTTGTCCGCCAGCCTGAGGGCATCATCAATGCTGCCTTCGCTAAAGGGCGCCATCCCGATACTGACGGTGACGTTGGTCGTGGCCTGGTTCTTGAACATATGGGGAATGTCCAGATCGAAAACGCGCTGGCGGATCCTTTCCGCAGACTGCAGCGCACGCTCAGCGTCGATGTTGGTGAGCATAACCATAAATTCTTCCCCACCGTAGCGAGTGACGATATCTCTCGAGCGCACTGCGTCACGGATGGCGGCCGAAACGCGGATCAGCGCCTGATCGCCCATCGCATGGCCGTAGTGATCGTTGTAGGACTTGAAATAATCGATATCCAGCAGCAGAACGTAATGGCTGCCGGGGCCGGAGGCCTGAATATGCTCGAGACGATTTTGAAAGCCCCGGCGGTTGTATAGCCCGGTCAGAGGATCGAGCATGCTGAGGTCGCTCAGCGTCTCTTTCTCTTCGAGCAACTGATTCATCAGCCGCTGGGTAAACCAGTCGTTACGTTTTTGAATAATATGCTGAATGGTGATGCCTATGGCGGGCAGCGCGATAGAGTAAAGCACCCGCAGCCACTGATCGACATCCCCCAGCCAGAGCACAACCAATGCGACGGGCAGGCTTTGCAGCAGGAAGGGCACGATATTATTAATAAACGAAATGGCGCCAATAAAAAGCACAGACATCAGGCTGATAACCAGAAATGAGGTATCGGGATGGCCGATGGCTTCGTTTTTAAGAAAAATGTGCAGCGCCCATAATAACCCGAAAAAGAAAGAGGCAATATTCAGGTTTATTAACCGTTTTTTATCCCTGATTTGCCAGGCAAGCAGCGTCAGGCTGGCGAGCAGAATAGCAATAACCGGCGGCGTAAGGCGCAGCACCGAATGCAGGGAAAAGAGCATAGAAAAAGCGGCTGCCAGGGCGTTAAGCAGCAAAAATAAACGTAAAGAAAGCTGATGCTTCGCTTTGAGTAAGGCTCGCCAGGTTTGGGCTGTCATAGAACGGTTATGTGTTGGGTCAGTGCGTCAGATGTTGTGTGTGTCGTATAAATGAAAAGCGGGCGAGCTGCTTTTCTGGCAACTATTGGAATTTTTATAGGGCAAATTAAAGCCGGCGCTCAATCTATCACCTTACTGAAAATCTGTCATTAAATGCCGCGTCAACCTCGGCTATTTCAGCGATAGTGCATCCACGTTTTTACGCTGACAATTGAGAATTTTTATCATATGATATTGGTTCTCATTATCATGGATGGGGCGTGAAGATGCTGCAACGACGACTGGAAGGTGGCTGGAGTGTTATGGTGGCGGGTCTTGCCGTCGCGCTGCTGGCCTGGATGGATCTCTCTTTCAGCCAGTGGCGGGTGCTGGTGGTGGTTGGGCTGCTCGCTACGGCGCTGATGCTCTATCACAAGACGTTACGGCACTTTGTTTTGCTGCCATCGTGTGTCGCATTTGCCAGTGGGCTACTGCTGATTATGATGAATCTGGGAACGATGAAATAATACGGCGGGAGAGAAAAAGAGGGTCACTTCATAAGAAGTGGTGCGAAGAGAGGGACTTGAACCCTCACGTCCGTAAGGACACTAACACCTGAAGCTAGCGCGTCTACCAATTCCGCCACCTTCGCACAGTTTTCAGATTTGCCTCTGAAGAGCTTTGATATCGTCTTCGCATTGGTGCGAAGAGAGGGACTTGAACCCTCACGTCCGTAAGAACACTAACACCTGAAGCTAGCGCGTCTACCAATTCCGCCACCTTCGCGCAGTGCGAACGATATCTTTCGTGGTTGTGTTGGTGCGAAGAGAGGGACTTGAACCCTCACGTCCGTAAGAACACTAACACCTGAAGCTAGCGCGTCTACCAATTCCGCCACCTTCGCATACCTGTAATACCGAAGTATCACAACCACGGAGGCGCATTCTAGATGTTTTCTGAACTTCGTCAACACTTAATTTGGCGCCGCTTTCCTGACTGATGCAAAAAGCGGCGCTAAAGCGTGCTTAGCGCTTTTTGCCCGCGCGCGTCAGAACGGCACGATAGACTTTAAAACGGCCGGTTTGGGCAATAACTTCATGGCTGCCAAACACTTCGTCCAGCACGTTCGGATAGGCGAGGAAGGCGTTCGCCACGATGCGCAGCTCGCCGCCCATATTCAGATGCCGTGCTGCACCGCGAATAAGCTGATGCGCCGCGTCGAGGCTGGTCTGCATGCCGTCGTGGAACGGTGGGTTCGAAATAATCATGTCGAAACGACCGCCGATCTCCGAGTAAACGTTACTGGCGATCACTTCACCTTCAATGCCGTTAGCCGCAAGCGTTGCACGGCTGGCGGCCACCGCAGGCGCGCTTACGTCGCTTAGCGTGAGGCGAACTTTTGGCGAGTGGCTGGCGAGGGTGATGGCCAGCACGCCAGCGCCGCAGCCCACATCCAGCACCTTGCCTTTAGTGTGCGGCGTCAGCGTGGAGAGCAGCAGCTTGCTGCCGGTATCCAGGCCGTCGCGGCTGAAGACGCCAGGCAGGGTTTTCACCGTCATCCCTTCATGTGGATATTCGCCCCACCAGCTATTTTCATCAAACGCGGGCTGCTGCTCAAGTCGGCCGTGATAGAGGCCGCAGCGGCGTGCGCTGTCGATTTTGGTCAGCGGGCAGATGTCAGCCAGCATCTGCTCGGCGCTGCGCACGCCGGAGCGGTTTTCGCCGACGACGAAGACATCGGTGCCGACCGGCATCAGCGACAGAATGTTCATCAGCTGGAACTGGGCTTCAGGCTTGTTCTTTGGCCAGTAGTAGATAAGCGTATTGCTGTCGGCAACGTCATCCGCACTGGCCACCAGGCCGTACTGTGCGTTCTCACCCATCTGCGCGCTTAATACCTGCCAGTGGTGGAATTGCTGGGTGTGGGCGCGGCTGGCGGCGGTGTCGAAACGCGCCGGCAGATCGTCTTGCATGTCACCGGCAAACAACACACGGCTCTCGGTAAAATCATCGCTGTGGCGCAGCAGTACTTCACTCGCCGGGGTAAACGCACTCATTAAATTGCTCCTGGAAAATCAGAACGTGGATTATAGAGCTTTAATGGCGTGGATTCGATGAATTTGCTATATTTGCCGCCCTAATGACGCTCTCGACAGGTTTCGCTATGACTTCCCCTTCCCGACGCGACTGGCAGTTACAGCAGCTGGGTATTACCCAGTGGGTGCTGCGCCGTCCGACGGCTTTGCAGGGTGAAATTGCGGTCTCTTTGCCGGCTGGCGTGCGTTTGGTGATGGTCGCCGAGGCGCTACCGGCGCTGAACGATCCGCTGGTGAAGGACATCTTACGCAGTATGGCTTTACGTCCTGAGCAAGTGATGCAGCTGACGCCGGAGCGCGCCGCGATGATGCCGCCCGACAGCCGCTGCAACAGCTGGCGCCTGGGCGTGGAGCAGCCGCTGACGCTGAGCGGAGCACAGCTCGCTTCCCCCGCGCTGGACGAGCTTTATCACAACGGCAATGCGCGACAGGCGCTGTGGCAACAAATTTGCGAACATGAACACGATATCTTCCCTGACGCCGAATGATTTGGCGGCGGCGTATGCCATTGAGCTGCGCAGTCATGCGTTTCCCTGGAGTGAAAAAACCTTTGCCAGCAATCAGGGCGAACGCTACTTCAATTTACGGCTCGACGTGGATGGCAAACTTGCCGCTTTTGCGGTGACGCAGGTCATTCTCGACGAAGCCACGCTGTTTAACATCGCGGTCGATCCGGCATACCAGCGGCAGGGGCTTGGAAAAGCGCTGCTTGAACATCTTATTCTCGAGCTTGAGAAGCGGGACGTCTTTACGCTGTGGCTGGAAGTCCGTGCCTCCAACGTTGCGGCAAGAACCCTGTATGAAAGCCTGGGCTTTAATGAAGCGACGGTGCGTCGCAACTATTACCCGGCAAAAGAAGGTCGGGAAGACGCGATCGTGATGGCGCTCCCCCTCGGTTAATGTTTAAAAGGTGTGTGGATGAACTGGGACTGGATTTTATTTGATGCGGACGAAACGCTGTTTACTTTTGACGCATTTGGCGGTTTACAGCGGATGTTTCTCGACTATAGCGTGACCTTTACCGCGGATGATTTCCAGGAGTACCAGGCGGTGAACAAGCCGCTGTGGGTGGACTACCAGAACGGTGCCATTACCGCGCTTCAGCTTCAGCTCAGGCGTTTTGAAGACTGGGCCGACCGGCTGAATGTGCCGTCTGCCGAGCTGAACGCCGCCTTTTTATCCGCAATGGCAGAAATTTGCGCCCCGCTGCCGGGGGCCGTGTCGCTGCTGAATGCGCTGAAGGGCAAGGTTAAACTTGGCATTATCACCAACGGCTTCACTGCGCTTCAGCAGATCCGCCTTGAGCGTACCGGCCTGCGCGACTACTTCGACCTGCTGGTTATCTCCGAGCAGGTGGGCGTAGCAAAACCCGACCGTCGTATTTTCGACTACACCTTTGAGCAGATGAAGCAGCCTCCGCGCGACCGGGTATTGATGGTCGGCGACACGGCTGAGTCCGACATTCTTGGCGGCATTAACGCCGGGATAGCAACCTGCTGGCTTAACGCCCATGGGCGCACCGCGCCAGAAGGGATCGAGCCGACCTGGCAGGTCACCTCGTTAAGTGAACTGGAGCAACTGCTGTGTAAGCCATGATTGTTGATTGTTAAACCCGCAATGATGGGTAAAATAGCCGCCAAATAACGTTCACTCGCCGCGTGGCTCAAGGCCGCGCGCACTTACAGAAGATGTAATTATGACTTTGTCTCCTTATTTGCAGGAGGTGGCGAAACGCCGCACTTTTGCCATTATCTCCCACCCGGATGCCGGTAAAACGACCATCACCGAAAAGGTGCTCCTGTTCGGACAGGCGATTCAGACCGCCGGGACGGTAAAAGGCCGTGGCTCCAGCCAGCATGCGAAATCCGACTGGATGGAGATGGAAAAACAGCGTGGGATCTCGATTACCACCTCGGTGATGCAGTTCCCGTACCGCGACAGCCTGGTTAACCTGCTGGATACTCCGGGGCACGAGGACTTCTCCGAAGATACCTACCGTACCCTGACCGCCGTTGACTGCTGTCTGATGGTGATCGACGCCGCGAAAGGCGTAGAAGATCGTACCCGCAAGCTGATGGAAGTTACCCGCCTGCGCGATACGCCGATCATCACCTTTATGAACAAGCTGGACCGCGATATCCGCGACCCGATGGAAGTGCTGGATGAGGTTGAGCGCGAGCTGAAGATTGGCTGCGCGCCAATTACCTGGCCAATCGGCTGCGGCAAGCTGTTTAAAGGGGTTTACCATCTTTATAAAGATGAAACCTACCTCTACCAGACCGGTAAAGGCCACACCATCCAGGAAGTGCGTATCGTGAAGGGGTTGAACAGCCCGGAACTTGACGCTGCGGTGGGCGAAGATCTCGCTCAGCAGCTGCGCGACGAGCTGGAGCTGGTGCAGGGCGCTTCTAACGAATTCGATCACGAGCTGTTCCTGGCCGGCGAGATCACGCCCGTGTTCTTCGGTACCGCGTTGGGCAACTTCGGCGTAGACCATATGCTGGATGGCCTGGTGGAATGGGCGCCGGCGCCGATGCCGCGTAAAACAGACACGCGCGTGGTGGAAGCAGCGGACGAGAAGTTCACCGGGTTTGTCTTTAAGATTCAGGCCAATATGGACCCGAAACACCGTGACCGCGTGGCCTTTATGCGCGTCGTTTCCGGCAAATATGAGAAAGGCATGAAGCTGCGCCAGGTGCGTATTGGCAAAGACGTCGTCATTTCTGACGCGCTGACCTTTATGGCGGGCGACCGTTCCCACGTGGAAGAAGCCTACCCGGGCGATATCATCGGTCTGCACAACCACGGTACGATTCAAATCGGCGACACCTTTACCCAGGGTGAGATGATGAAGTTCACCGGCATTCCGAACTTCGCCCCGGAGCTGTTCCGCCGTATTCGCCTGCGCGATCCGCTTAAGCAAAAGCAGTTGCTCAAAGGCCTGGTTCAGCTTTCTGAGGAGGGCGCGGTGCAGGTGTTCCGTCCTATTGCCAACAACGATCTTATCGTCGGCGCGGTCGGGGTTCTGCAGTTCGACGTGGTCGTTGCTCGCCTGAAAAGCGAATATAACGTCGAAGCGATTTATGAATCGGTGAACGTGGCGACGGCGCGCTGGGTTGAGGGGAGTGACGTTAAGAAGTTTGAAGAGTTCAAACGGAAAAACGAAGTGCAGCTGGCGCTGGATGGCGGGGATAACCTGACCTATATCGCACCCACCATGGTGAACCTGAACATTACCCAGGAACGCTACCCTGACGTGACTTTCCGTAAAACACGAGAGCACTAATTGCCTGACAGAACGCGGCGTCCGCCGCGTTCTTCATACTTTTCCTGTCTTTTGAATCCCTTGCGGAATTCTCTTAATTTCCTGCTAATCCTGCGTTATTGCCGCTTTTTCCATCGATTCGCCATGCAGTTTTATTATTGTGATCTATATTTAACACAGTGATGACCACTTTATTGGATAAAAGCTCCGGTAATTAACAATTGCATGGTGCGTTATTATCGTTTCCCCGGTTATCTCGATATTTATCGCTGTAATTTTCAGCCTGGCGGGAAGCGGGAACGCTCAAATGATGAGCAAAACTACAGGAATTAATCGATGACTACGACTAAGATTTCAAAAACTCTGCTGGCGGTTGTGTTGGGTTCTGTACTGGCAAGCACCAGCGCCTTTGCGGAAGAGACCCTGGCCAATAAAACGGAATCAACCGCGGACACGGCAGGGAAAAAAATCGATAACTCAATGGCCAAAGTCGGTAATTTCATGGACGACAGCGGTATCACCGCGAAAGTGAAAGCGGCGCTTGTTGATGATAAAAGCATCAAAAGTACCGATATCTCCGTGACCACCGAAAACAAAGTGGTCACCCTGAGCGGCTTCGTTGAGCATCAGGCTCAGGCCGAGCAGGCCGTTGCCACGGCCAAAAAAGTGGAGGGCGTGACCTCTGTCAGCGACAAACTCCACGTTCGCGACGCCAAACATGAGTCGGCGAAAGGCTATGCCGGTGATGCGGCAACGACCAGCGAGATTAAAGCGAAATTATTGGCCGACAGCATTGTGCCTTCACGCCACATTAAAGTGGAAACGACCGGGGGTGTAGTACAGCTGTCCGGTGAAGTGAAGTCCAACGCCCAGTCCGAAAAGGCCGAAAGCATTGCAAAATCGGTTGAAGGCGTTAAAAGCGTTAAAAACGATCTGAAAGTGAAGTAACGGCAGCACGCGAAACGTCTTCCCGGGCGGGTCCGGGAGACGTGAGTTCCACCATTAAAACACATTATCGCCTGCGGGTTCGCCATCCGGCACCCGTCAAGAAGCGATAAGATCACTATGGTTAAGGAGAGTCTATGTTTCGTTGGGGCATTATTTTTCTGGTTATTGCATTGATCGCTGCGGCTCTGGGCTTCGGTGGACTGGCGGGTACCGCTGCAGGTGCTGCAAAAATTGTCTTTATTGTCGGGATTATTCTGTTCCTGGTCAGCCTGTTTATGGGACGTAAACGCCCTTAGCCACGCTAGTCAGGTAACATACCGATACAAAAGCCAGTCCCTGTGACTGGCTTTCGTCGTTTTACTTAGCGAGCTATGGGTATAGGGTAGAAGCTCACAGCCACAGAATTTCAGGGAAGCAGGGTGGGACATCGTATACCCGTTACGCTCGGCAATATTGCGCCGCTTGCGATTAAACCTTTTCGTCCTGGAAAACTCGCTCTGATTTGTGAAGGGGGCGGGCAGCGCGGGATCTTTACGGCCGGGGTTCTGGACGAATTTATGCGCGCGGAATTCAACCCCTTTGATTTATACCTTGGCACGTCGGCCGGGGCGCAGAACCTGTCTGCCTATGTCTGTAACCAGCCGGGGTACGCCCGCCGCGTAATTACGCGTTTTACCACCACCCGAGACTTCTTTAGCCCGCTACGCTTTGCCCGCGGCGGCAACCTCATCGATCTCGACTGGCTGATTGAGTCCACCTCTGCCCGGCTGCCGCTTTCGATGTCCAGCGCAGACCCGCTTTTTGAACAGGGCAAAGAGTTCTTCATGTGCGCCTGCCGCAGCGACGACTATGCGGCAAGCTACTTTTCGCCAACCACGGATACCTGGCTTAATTTACTGAAAGCTTCCAGTGCTATTCCTGGCTTCTACCGTTCGGGCGTTGAAATTGACGGCGTTAGCTATCAGGATGGCGGCATCAGCGATGCTGTGCCGGTACGGGAAGCGGCAAACCGGGGCGCCGATACGCTGGTGGTCATTCGTACCGTGCCGTCCCAGATGTACTATACGCCGCAGTGGTTCAAACATATGGAGCGCTGGCTTGGCGACAGCAGCCTGCAGCCGCTTCTTAATCTGGTGCAGCATCATGAAGAGAGCTATCGTGATATCCAGAGCTTTATTGAGAAGCCGCCGGGTAAGCTGCGAATTTTCGAAATTTATCCGCCGAAGCCGCTGCTGAGTAATGCGCTTGGAAGCCGTCTGCCTTCGCTGACGGCAGACTATAAAACGGGTCGCCTGTGCGGGCGTTATTTCCTGGCAACCATTGGCAAGCTGCTGGTCGCGAAACCGCCGCTAAGGCGGCATTTGCCGCCCATTAACACGCCGGGCCCGCTGGTTATTCCTCCGGTGGCTGCGGCAAATGAATCACTGGTCAAACCGCTGGCATCAGGCCTGCAGGCAAATGATGCGGCGTTTGATAACGAGGATCTTGCGTGAGCTTTACGTTCTACGACACCCACTGCCATTTTGACTTTCCTCCGTTTAGCGGCGATGAAGCTCGCAGCATCGAGCTCGCTGCCGAGGCAGGCGTTCGTAAAATCATTGTGCCCGCAGTGGAAGCAGGGCGTTTTGATCGTATTCTTGCGCTGGCGCAGAACTACCCGGCGCTTTATGCCGCCATCGGCCTGCATCCGATAGTGATTGAAAAACACGATGAAGCCGGGCTGGCTGCGCTTGAAGATCGTCTGCGTCAAAAGCCTGCAAAGCTGGTCGCTCTCGGTGAGATTGGGCTGGATCTCTACCGTGAGGATCCGCAGTTCGACCGGCAAGAGTTTATCCTCGGCGAGCAGCTGAAGCTGGCGAAGCGTTACGATCTTCCGGTTCTGCTGCATTCCCGCCGTACCCATGACAAACTGGCGCTGCACCTGAAACGCCACAATTTACCGAGAACCGGTGTGGTTCACGGTTTTGCCGGTAGCCTGCAGCAGGCGGAACGTTTTGTTGCGATGGGCTACCGTATCGGCGTAGGAGGCACCATCACCTATCCTCGAGCCAGTAAAACCCGTGAGGTGATGGCCCGCCTGCCGCTTTCATCGCTGCTGCTGGAAACGGATGCGCCGGATATGCCGCTCAACGGCTGGCAGGGCCAGCCGAATCGACCGGAACGTGCAGCAAAAGTTTTCGAATCCCTGTGCCAACTCCGGTCAGAGCCGGCAGAAACCATCGCTAACGCCTTGAAAAAAAACGCAGACGAATTATTCGCCTTCTAACCAGTCGCCCCTAAGTGTGATGTTTGTCACCTTGCTGCGTAAATGTTTCTATATATTTCCTTCAGTACGTGATTGCTCCCGCAAATCCCACCCGCCTGTGGTTATAATCCGCGCGCTTAATGCGGGCTGGTAAAGCCCGTATCTTCCAGTTGATACACAGGGATACTGTATGCAAATACTTATGGGGTTGATCGGCATGGTCGTATTGCTGCTGGTCGCCGTTTTACTCTCCAGCAACCGCAAGGCCATCAATCTGCGTACCGTTATCGGCGCGTGGCTTATTCAAATCGGCATCGGGGCGCTGATCCTGTACGTGCCCGTTGGGCGCAAAGTCCTGCTCGCCATGTCTGAAGGGGTGGCAAACGTCATCGCCTACGGTAACTCAGGGATCTCCTTCCTGTTTGGCGGGCTGGTTTCTGACAAAATGTTTGAGCTGTTTGGCGGAGGCGGCTTTATCTTCGCGCTGCGCGTGCTGCCGATCATCGTCTTCTTCTCCTCGCTTATCGCCGTGCTTTATTACCTTGGCGTGATGCAGCTGGTGATCCGCGTGCTGGGGGGTGGCCTGCGTAAGGTGCTGAAAACTTCCCGCACCGAATCGCTGTCGGCGACGGCAAATATTTTCGTCGGCCAAACCGAAGCGCCGCTGGTCGTGCGTCCTTACATCGCCACCATGACCCGCTCCGAGCTGTTTGCCGTGATGTGCGGTGGTCTCGCCTCCGTTGCTGGCTCCGTGCTGGCAGGCTATGCGCAAATGGGCGTCCCGCTGGAATATCTGATCGCCGCGTCCTTTATGGCCGCGCCGGGCGGGCTGCTGTTTGCCAAGATCATGTTGCCTGAGACGGAAACGCCGAACGACGCGCCGGAGCTGGAGTCGATGAAAAACGATCCGGACCGCCCGGCTAACGTGCTGGATGCCGCCGCGTCTGGTGCTGCATCCGGGATGCAGCTGGCGCTGAACGTGGGGGCGATGCTGTTGGCGTTTGTGGCGCTGATTGCCCTGCTGAACGGCATGCTGTCCGGGATTGGCGGCTGGTTCAACTATCCTCAGCTCTCTTTGGAACTGATGCTTGGCTGGGTGTTCTCTCCGGTTGCCTGGTTGATTGGCGTGCCGTGGAGCGAATCGATGGTGGCGGGATCGTTTATTGGCCAGAAGCTGATTATCAACGAGTTTGTCGCCTACCTTAACTTTGGCGCTTACCTGAAGGATGACGCCGAAGTGGCGGCGGCGGGTCTGCAGGTGCTTTCCAGCCACACCAAGGCGATTATCTCCTTTGCGCTGTGTGGATTTGCTAACCTCTCTTCTATCGCCATCCTGATCGGTGGGCTCGGCAGCATGGCGCCAAACCGCCGACATGATGTGGCTCAGTTGGGCGTGAAGGCCGTGGCGGCGGGGACGCTGTCTAACCTGATGAGCGCCACCATCGCCGGGCTTTTTCTGGCGCTGTAAAGCGTAATAAAATGTTATTATAGTAACAATACACGGTCATTGAAGGCTGGCGCCCTGCCAGCCTTTTTCTGGCTACCCAGGGCAATTTAGCGCGTTATTTTGTTTCTTTAATCACATATACTCTCTGAAATATTGCAATTCACTCTTTGGCTTTTGTGAGACGAGACACAAAATTGCGTTGGTGCTGGGTGTTAAAATTCTAACATTGCAGCACGGCAATGTGCGGTGAGAAGGATCTCAACGTGAGGGCGACCCCCTCTTCTTCAGGGAACCAAGTCCGCTCCAACGTGTTGAGTTTCCCGGCCGGAGACTTATTTACCTTTTGTTGGAGAGCGTTATGACCGATTTAACCCAAAGCAGCCTGCGTGCGCTGAAACTGATGGACCTGACTACCCTGAATGAGGATGACACTAACGAGAAAGTCATCGCTCTGTGCCATCAGGCGAAAACGCCAGTAGGTAACACCGCTGCCATCTGTATCTATCCACGCTTTATCCCTGTCGCCCGTAAAACCCTGAAAGAGCAGGGCACGCCGGATATCCGCATTGCGACCGTCACCAACTTCCCGCACGGGAACGACGATATCGAGATCGCGCTGGCGGAAACCCGCGCCGCCATTGCTTACGGCGCAGACGAGGTGGATGTGGTATTCCCATACCGTGCGCTGATCGCCGGTAACGAGCAGGTTGGTTTTGATCTGGTGAAAGCGTGCAAAGACGCCTGTGCCAGCGCGAATGTACTGCTAAAAGTGATCATCGAAACCGGTGAGCTGAAAACCGAAGAGCTGATCCGCAAAGCTTCTGCTATCGCCATTAAGGCTGGCGCAGGCTTCATCAAAACCTCCACCGGTAAAGTACCGGTTAATGCGACCCCGGAAAGCGCCCGCATCATGATGGAAGTGATCCGCGATATGGGCGTGGAAAAAACCGTAGGCTTCAAACCAGCCGGTGGCGTTCGCTCCGCAGAAGATGCTGCTCAGTTCCTGGCTATCGCTGACGATCTGTTTGGCGCCGACTGGGCCGACTCCCGCCACTACCGCTTCGGGGCCTCCAGCCTGTTAGCCAGCCTGCTGAAAGCATTGGGCCACGGTGATGGCAAAAGCGCCAGCAGCTACTGATCTTCCTTTGCGGCGGACTTTCCGCCGCGCTTTACCCGCATTTCTCAGGGGGTTGCCGTGTTTCTCGCACAAGAAATTATTCGTAAAAAACGTGATGGCCTGGTACTGAGCGACGAAGAGATTCGCTTCTTTATCAACGGCATTCGCGACAATACCGTCTCTGAAGGGCAAATTGCTGCCCTGGCGATGACCATTTTCTTCCACGACATGACTATGCCGGAAAGGGTGTCGCTGACGATGGCGATGCGGGATTCCGGTACCGTGCTGGACTGGAAAAGCCTTAATCTCAATGGCCCGATTGTCGACAAACACTCCACCGGCGGCGTGGGTGACGTAACTTCGCTGATGCTTGGCCCGATGGTGGCAGCATGTGGCGGCTATATTCCGATGATTTCAGGCCGCGGCCTGGGTCACACCGGCGGTACGCTGGACAAGCTGGAGGCGATTCCGGGTTTCGATATCTTCCCGGACGATAGCCGCTTCCGCGACATTATTAAGGACGTCGGCGTAGCCATTATCGGCCAGACCAGCTCTCTGGCGCCGGCGGACAAACGTTTTTACGCCACCCGCGACATTACCGCGACGGTGGATTCCATTCCGCTTATCACCGCTTCCATTCTGGCTAAGAAACTGGCCGAAGGGCTGGATGCGCTGGTGATGGACGTGAAGGTAGGCAGCGGCGCATTTATGCCGACCTACGAGCTTTCAGAATTGCTGGCCGAGGCGATTGTTGGCGTGGCCAACGGCGCAGGCGTGAAGACCACAGCGCTGCTGACGGACATGAATCAGGTGCTGGCTTCCAGCGCGGGCAACGCGGTAGAAGTTCGTGAGTCGGTGCAGTTCCTGACTGGTGAATACCGCAACCCGCGTTTGTTCGACGTAACGATGGCGCTGTGCGTGGAAATGCTCATCTCCGGCAAGCTCGCCAAAGACGATGCAGAAGCCCGCGCGAAACTGCAGGCGGTGCTGGACAACGGCAAAGCGGCGGAGATCTTTGGCCGCATGGTTGCCTCGCAGAAAGGCCCGACCGATTTCGTTGAAAACTACGCGAAATACCTGCCAACGGCGATGTTAAGCAAAGCTGTTTATGCCGAAACGTCCGGCTTTGTCTCCGCGATGGATACCCGCGCGCTGGGTATGGCGGTCGTGTCGATGGGCGGCGGTCGTCGTCAGGCTTCTGACGCTATCGATTACAGCGTCGGCTTTACCGATATGGCCCGTCTGGGGGAATCCATCGACGGCGAACGTCCTTTGGCGGTGATCCACGCAAAAGATGAATCCAGCTGGCAGGAAGCGGCGAAGGCGGTGAGGGCGGCAATTAAGATTGACGAAAAAACGCCGCAGGAAACACCGACGGTCTATCGCCGAATCACCGAATAACGGTATACTGATCTGATCCCTATTTTTTAAAGCACAAGGTACGGAGAATAATATGAAACGTGCGTTTATTATGGTGCTGGACTCGTTCGGCATCGGTGCTACCGAAGACGCTGAGCGCTTCGGAGATGTCGGCTCTGATACCCTCGGCCACATCGCAGAGGCCTGCGCCAAAGGCGAAGCTGACAAAGGGCGTAAAGGCCCTCTGAACCTGCCTAATCTGACTCGCCTTGGGCTGGTCAAAGCTCATGAAGGCTCCACCGGCAAAGTGGCTGCAGGTATGGACGGTAACGCAGAAGTTATCGGCGCCTACGGCTGGGCACACGAGCTCTCTTCCGGTAAAGACACCCCGTCTGGCCACTGGGAAATCGCCGGCGTGCCGGTGCTGTTTGACTGGGGCTACTTCAGCGACCACGAAAACAGCTTCCCGCAGGAGCTGCTGGACAAACTGGTCAAGCGCGCCAACCTGCCGGGCTACCTCGGCAACTGCCACTCTTCCGGGACCGTGATTCTGGACGAGCTGGGCGAAGAGCACATGAAAACCGGGAAACCGATTTTCTACACCTCCGCTGACTCCGTGTTCCAGATTGCCTGCCATGAAGAAACCTACGGCCTGGATAAGCTCTATGAGCTGTGCGAGATCGCACGTGAAGAGCTGACCGAAGGCGGCTACAACATTGGCCGCGTTATCGCTCGTCCGTTTGTGGGCGATAAAGCTGGCAACTTCCAGCGTACCGGCAACCGCCACGACTTAGCCGTCGAACCGCCTGCCGCTACCGTGCTGCAGAAGCTGGTCGATGAGAAAAACGGCCAGGTGGTTTCCGTGGGTAAAATTGCGGACATCTACGCCAACTGCGGTATCACCAAAAAAGTGAAGGCCACCGGCCTCGATGCGCTGTTCGACGCGACCATCAAAGAGATGAAAGAAGCCGGCGACGACACCATCGTCTTCACCAACTTCGTTGACTTCGACTCCTCCTGGGGGCACCGCCGCGACGTGGCGGGCTACGCGGGCGGCCTTGAGCTGTTCGACCGTCGCCTGCCGGAGCTGATGTCTCTGCTGAAAGAGGACGACATTCTGATCCTCACCGCGGACCACGGCTGTGATCCAACCTGGCAGGGTACCGACCACACTCGCGAACACATTCCGGTGCTGATCTACGGCCCGAAAGTGAAAGCCGGCTCTCTCGGCCACCGCGAAACCTTCGCGGACATCGGCCAGACGGTGGCGAAGTACTTCGGTCTTTCCGACATGGACTACGGCAAAAACATGCTGTGATCCCTTTGGGCGGGCGTTTGCCCGCCTGATTGCTAACTTTTTAATTCAAGGAATACACAATGGCTACGCCACACATTAACGCAGAAATGGGCGATTTCGCTGACGTAGTACTGATGCCGGGTGACCCGCTGCGCGCTAAGCACATCGCGGAAACCTTCCTGGAAGACGCGCGTGAAGTTAACAACGTGCGCGGCATGCTGGGTTTCACCGGGACTTACAAAGGCCGTAAGATCTCCGTGATGGGCCACGGCATGGGCATCCCATCCTGCTCTATCTACGCTAAAGAGCTGATCACCGATTTCGGCGTGAAGAAAATTATTCGTGTTGGCTCCTGCGGCGCGGTACGCACGGACGTTAAGCTGCGTGACGTTGTTATCGGCATGGGCGCCTGTACTGACTCTAAAGTAAACCGTCTGCGCTTCAAGGATAACGACTTCGCGGCGATCGCAGATTTCGATATGGTTCGCAACGCGGTTGACGCGGCTAAAGCGCTGGGCGTTGACGCTCGCGTAGGCAACATCTTCTCTGCTGACCTGTTCTATACGCCAGATCCGTCCATGTTCGACGTGATGGAAAAATACGGTATCCTGGGCGTGGAAATGGAAGCTGCAGGTATCTACGGCGTTGCCGCTGAGTTCGGTGCGAAAGCGCTGACCATTTGCACCGTGTCTGACCACATCCGTACTCACGAGCAGACCACTGCGGCTGAGCGTCAGACCACCTTCAACGACATGATCAAAATTGCTCTGGAATCCGTCCTGCTGGGCGACAAAGAGTAAGTTTTTCTGCTCGTTTTAAAGGCGCCTGAGGGCGCCTTTTTTATGCCAGGTATCTATTCATTTTATTTCTTATTTTGACTTAATCTCCTTTACCTACCAGCTATTCAAGACTATAAATCAATTCAAGTATCTATTCATTAATCTATTCAAATGAGCGAGCTAACGGACCTTCTTCTTACCGGGCCTCTTCCAGCCAGAACGCTGGCCCAACGGCTGGGAATCAGTCAGGCGACTTTCTCTCGCCGGGTAGCGCTTGAGCCTGACGTTATCAAATTCGGTTCAGCTCGTGCGACGCTGTACGGATTAAGGCACCCGGTAAGGCAGCATCGCGAGTTTCAGCTATGGCAGATTGACGACGTCGGTAAAGCCTGGCCATTTGGTGTGCTTTATCCCGTGTGGCCAAAAGGCAGTTGCCTGGTTGTGCATCACAACGGCGACAGTCGCTGGTTTGACGGGCTGCCCTGGTACCTGACCGATCTCCGGCCGCAGGGTTTTTTGGGGCGGGCCTGGGGGCGTGAGTTAGCGAAAGACAGCGATTTGCCAGAAGATATCCGGCAGTGGCGAGAAGAGGATGTGCTGCTGGCGCTCTCTGTGCAGCGACAGGAAAATCTTGGCGGGTGGCTGGTTGGGGAGGAGAACTATCGTCTGTGGGCTGAGAGCGCGGCCCCAGAAGCTATTCCTCGTGATGAACGCCTGAGGGTTTACGCCGAGCTTGCTCACAGGGCAATAGACGGTGAGATTGTCGGCTCGTCTGCCGGAGGCGAACAGCCTAAATTCGCCTGCTACAGTGAAACGCTTCGCGGGCCACGGCATGCCATAGTGAAGTTTACCCCGGCCGTGCGGAACGATAACCAGCGCCGCTGGGCGGATTTGCTGGCTGCCGAGGCCAGCGCTTTAATGCTGCTAAATGAAGCCGGGATCGCTGCTGCACGGTGTGATTTCCTTTCGACGGACAGCGGGCAGGTCTTTCTCGAAGTTGAGCGCTTTGACTGCGTAGGTATTTTCGGGCGACGCAGTATTGTGTCTCTTGAAAGCGTGCAAAGCGAGTATGCAGCGGGCGTGCTTAGCTGGCCTAAAGCCGTTGCGCGTCTAAAAGAAGAGGGCATAGTTGAGGCCGCAACGCTTCGGCAGGTAGCGCGAATTTGGGCTTTTGGCAGGCTGATTGGTAACAGCGATATGCACGCCGGGAATCTCTCATTCTTCTTGTCCGACCGCCCGCTCGAGCTAACGCCGGTCTACGACATGCTGCCAATGGCGTGGGCTCCGGGCAGTTCGGGAAATATGCGGGAGGGGATCGTTGAAATTAATATTGATGCTGAAGTTCCAGGCGAAATATGGCTTGAGATGCAGTCGTGGGCGCAGCGTTACTGGCGACAGCTTAGTCTAAATTTGATGTTGAGCGAGCCATTCCGGCAAATAGCCGCGGGAATGGCTGAGCAAGTAGGCCAGTTAAGCGAGCGGCTTAAAAGGCTCGCTTAACGAATCGCCTGAGCAATCCACGCCGAAAGCTCTTTCAGCTCGGCTTCCTGTTCCGGGAAGCTGTAGATCAGCGTTTCACACTCCTGCTGCAGTAAAATACTGCGATACAGGCAGCCTTTTAGCCGGGTGGCCAGCGCCTCAAGCGGGGCCGGATTAAGGCTGTCGGTAAATACCTGTGCGCGGGTGATATGTCCTTTCTCTACGTCAAAATGGAGTTCGACGCCGCCCCAGGTAAAGCGGTTATCCAGCAGATGCGTAAAGGCCGGAGCCTGACCAAAATTCCACTCCCAGCTGCTCTGACGGGCAAAGGTGTCGGCAAAGCCCGGCAGGTCAGGCAGCGCTTCCGGGGAGATATGCTCCGCTTCAACTCGCTCGCCATAGTGGGCGAAGAAAGCTTCGGTCATCGCATCGGCAACCTGCTCGTGGGTTAGCCCCGGCTTGATATCGCTAAGGTTTGCAACGCGGCCTCTCACCGAGGTAATGCCTTTAGCCTGTAGCTTTTTGGGATCGGGATTGAGGTAGTTTGCCAGGCGACTAAGATCGGCATTCAGCAGCAGGGTGCCGTGGTGGAATCCGCGATCGATGGTTTCGCGATAGGCGGAGCCCGAAATTTTACGAGTCCCTTCGGCGGTTTCAACTTCAAGATCGTTACGCCCGGAAGCGGTGGCGTTAAGGCCAAGGTTTTCGAGCGCGTTCAGCACAATAGAGGTGGAAACGCTCTTGTCGTACTCCGGCTTACCGGCCATAAAGGTAAAGCAGGTATTGCCGAGGTCATGGAACACAGCGCCGCCGCCGCTGCTGCGTCTTGCCAGCCGAACGTTGTCCTGCTCCATTCTCCCGGTATTACACTCTTTCCATGGGTTCTGGGCGCGGCCAATGACCACGGTATCTGCATTTCGCCACAGGAACAGCACCCGCTGGGTGGCGGGCATCTGCCGAAAAATAGTCTCTTCAACGGCGAGGTTAAACCAGGGGTCGTAAGAGTCAGATATAAGTAAACGCAAAGTCGACATAGCAAAGATCCTTTTCCCAGAAGAAGAGGGGATCTTAGCATGATGCAGCTACGGCGAATTTACCGCGGGAGCTTTACTTACTCTCGTCTTCCTCTTTTACCTTTGTATTGGCGGTGAGCAGAAAAGGTGATTGCTGCCAGCGAGTTCGCTTGCCGTGAAGCAGGGTGCGGGTCAGCACGATGCCGATAGCAACCGCGAGCAGCAGCATCAGGCGCAGGATATTGGTGGTGTTATCCACCTGCTTGGCCTCGGTGGCGAGGGTATGGGTATCCAGCGTAATGCGCAGGTAGCCGATAGGGCCGCTTTTATCCGCGATAGGCTCGACGATTTGCTGATTGAAGTAGCTGCCGGCTTTTTGTCCGTCCAGTGCCAGACGATCGCGAACGTTTATGTTTTCCCCTGCACGGGCAATTTGATCGCCCTCGCTGTCATACACGGCGGCATCAAGAATGCGGCTATCTTCCGTCAGCAGGTTGAGCACGGCGGCGACGCGTTTTTCATCAGGGTTTTCGGTTTTCATCACCGGGATAAGATTAAACGCCACCTGGCGGGAGAGCGTGCGGGCCAGTTCTTCCAGCTGGACGTTTCGCGCCTGCTGGCTGCCCCGGCTAAACCAGGAGGCGCCCTGCATCAGCGCAACCAAAAGTGCCAGGCAGAACAGCACAATCACTGCGCGATGGAGCCGAAATTTAAATTTTACCCGAACCATGATGCACCTTTGGAAAATTGCGTACTTTAATGTTGCCAGAAGCAAGGCGGACAAGGTAGCCTCATGCGTTGTTTTTACCCGGATATCCTTATGCCACTCTCCCGGATCCCGACGGCAAAAGGGTATGTTTACTTGATTCTGGAGCCGCAATGCCAAACAGTTTGACCTGGTGCGATTTGCCTAACGATGTTTCACTTTGGCCTGGGTTGCCGCTTTCCCTGAGCGGTGACGAAGTGATGCCGCTGGACTACCGCGCCGGCCGCAGTGGCTGGCTCCTGTACGGCCGTAATCTGGACAAGCAGTGCCTGACCAGATACCAGCGTAAGCTGGGGGCCGCGATGGTGATTGTGACCGCCTGGTGTGTGGAAGATTACCAGGTTATCCGCCTGGCGGGCTCTTTAACCCCGCGAGCGACCCGGCTTGCGCATGACGCCGGGCTGGACGTTGCGCCGCTGGGCAAAATTCCGCATTTAAAAACGCCAGGCCTGCTGGTCATGGACATGGACTCCACCGCCATTCAAATCGAGTGTATCGACGAGATTGCCAAACTGGCGGGAACGGGTGAAATGGTGGCCGAAGTCACGGAACGCGCAATGCGCGGTGAACTAGACTTTACCGCCAGCCTGCGCCAGCGCGTGGCCACCCTGAAAGGCGCCGACGCCAATATTCTGCGCCAGGTGCGTGATGAGCTGCCGCTGATGCCGGGACTTAAATCTCTGGTGCAGAACCTTGATACTCTGGGCTGGAAAGTGGCCATTGCTTCCGGCGGGTTCACCTTCTTTGCGGAGTACCTGCGCGATACGCTGAACCTGACGACGGTGGTCGCAAACGAACTCGAGATTTGCGACGGTAAGCTGACCGGCGAAGTGCTGGGGCAGATTGTGGACGCTAAATTTAAAGCGGTTACCCTCAAGCGCCTGGCCGAAAAATATGACATTCCCGCCGCGCAGACCGTAGCGGTTGGCGACGGGGCCAATGATTTACCGATGATCCATGCCGCAGGGCTGGGCATTGCCTTTCACGCTAAGCCGAAGGTGAATGAGAAGAGCGAAGTCAGCATCCGCCATGCGGATCTGATGGGCGTGTTCTGCATCCTTTCCGGCAGCCTGATTCAGGAAGAACGCTAACAAGAGGTATAAAGGTGGCGAAAGCTCCAAAACGCGCATTTGTTTGTAACGAGTGTGGTGCGGATTACCCGCGCTGGCAGGGGCAGTGCAGCGCCTGTCACGCGTGGAATACCATTACCGAAGTGCGCATCGCCGCTTCTCCTCAGGTTGCCCGCAACGAGCGTCTGTCCGGCTATGCCGGGAGCGCGGGCGTCAACCGGGT
The DNA here is from genome assembly GCF_900635955.1 of Cedecea lapagei. GTDB lineage: Bacteria > Pseudomonadota > Gammaproteobacteria > Enterobacterales > Enterobacteriaceae > Cedecea > Cedecea lapagei. The sequence continues at coordinate 3,939,856 of NZ_LR134201.1, read as the reverse complement.
GCAAAAGCTCTCGGAGATCAGCCTTGAAGAGCTGCCGCGTTTTTCCACCGGTTTTAAAGAGTTTGACCGCGTGTTGGGCGGCGGCGTGGTGCCGGGCAGCGCTATCCTGATTGGCGGCAACCCCGGCGCGGGGAAATCGACGCTGCTGCTGCAGACGCTTTGCAAACTCAGCGAGCAGATGAAAACCCTGTACGTCACCGGCGAAGAGTCGCTTCAGCAGGTGGCGATGCGAGCGCACCGTCTGGGCCTGCCGACGCAAAATCTCAACATGCTGTCGGAAACCAGCATCGAGCAGATCTGTATGATCGCAGAGGAAGAGCAGCCGAAGCTGATGGTGATCGACTCGATCCAGGTCATGCATATGGCGGACGTGCAGTCTTCGCCCGGCAGCGTGGCCCAGGTCCGAGAAACTGCGGCCTATCTGACGCGCTTTGCGAAGACCAAAGGCGTGGCGATCGTAATGGTCGGCCACGTGACCAAAGACGGCTCCCTGGCGGGGCCAAAAGTCCTTGAGCACTGCATTGACTGTTCCGTAATGCTCGACGGCGATGCTGATTCTCGTTTTCGCACCCTGCGCAGCCATAAAAACCGTTTTGGCGCGGTGAACGAGCTTGGCGTATTCGCGATGACCGAGCAGGGGCTGCGTGAAGTCAGTAACCCTTCTGCTATCTTCCTGAGCCGCGGTGATGAAGTGACGCCGGGCAGCTCGGTAATGGTAGTCTGGGAAGGGACTCGCCCGCTGCTGGTAGAGATTCAGGCGCTGGTGGATCAGTCCATGATGTCCAACCCTCGCCGCGTGGCCGTTGGCCTGGAGCAAAACCGTCTGGCGATTTTGCTGGCCGTACTGCACCGCCACGGCGGCCTGCAAATGGCCGACCAGGATGTCTTCGTGAACGTGGTGGGTGGCGTAAAAGTCACCGAAACCAGCGCCGACCTTGCGCTGCTGCTGGCGATGGTTTCCAGCCTGCGCGACAGGGCTTTGCCTCAGGATTTGGTGGTGTTTGGTGAAGTCGGGCTGGCCGGTGAAATCCGTCCGGTGCCCAGCGGCCAGGAACGCATTTCCGAGGCGGCAAAACACGGTTTTAAGCGTGCGATTGTGCCGCAGGCCAACGTACCGAAAAAAATTCCTAAAGGGATGCAGGTCTTCGGCGTGAAAAAACTTGCTGATGCGCTTTCTGTATTCGACGACTTATAATTGAGTAACTTGCGGGAATCGTTCCCGCTCCGGCAGGAGGCAGCGCGTGTCGTCATTCGACTATATTAAAACGGCTATTCGTCAGCAGGGCTGTACTTTACAGCAGGTGGCGGATGCCAGCGGGATGACTAAAGGCTACCTGAGCCAGCTACTGAACGCGAAAATCAAAAGCCCCAGCGCGCAAAAGCTGGAAGCGCTTCACCGCTTCCTGGGGCTGGAATTCCCGCGCCGCGAAAAGAAAGTCGGCGTGGTGTTCGGCAAGTTTTATCCGCTGCATACTGGCCATATCTATTTGATCCAGCGCGCCTGTAGCCAGGTAGACGAGCTGCATATCATCATGGGCTACGATGAGCCCCGTGACCGGGCGCTGTTTGACGACAGCGCGATGTCTCAGCAGCCCACTACCGGTGACCGCCTGCGCTGGCTGCTGCAAACCTTTAAGTACCAGAAGAACATACGCATTCACTCCTTCAACGAGGAGGGGATGGAGCCTTATCCGCACGGCTGGGATGTCTGGAGCCGGGGCATTAAGGCGTTTATGGACAGCAAAGGCATTTCCCCGGACCGGATCTACACCTCGGAAGAAGGGGATGCGGCGAAGTTTACCGAGCATCTCGGCATCGAAACGGTGGTGATTGACCCGCAGCGTACCTTTATGAACATCAGCGGAACGCAAATCCGCGAAAACCCGTTCCGCTACTGGGAATACATTCCTACTGAGGTCAAACCCTTCTTCGTGCGTACGGTAGCGATACTGGGCGGCGAGTCGAGTGGTAAGTCGTGGATGGTGAACAAGCTCGCCAACATCTTTAACACCACCAGCGCCTGGGAGTATGGGCGGGACTACGTCTTCTCCCACCTTGGCGGTGACGAAATGGCGCTGCAGTATTCCGACTACGACAAAATAGCTATCGGCCACGCGCAGTACGTCGACTTTGCGGTGAAGTACGCCAATAAAGTGGCGTTTATCGACACGGATTTTGTCACCACTCAGGCCTTCTGCAAGAAGTATGAAGGACGTGAACATCCCTTCGTGCAGGCGCTGATTGACGAATACCGCTTTGATCTGGTGATCCTGCTGGAGAACAATACGCCGTGGGTGGCGGACGGTTTACGCAGCCTCGGCAGCGACGTGGACAGAAAATCGTTCCAGAACCTGCTGGTGGAAATGCTCAAAGAGAACAACATCGACTTTATTCACGTTGAAGAGTCTGACTATGACTCGCGCTTCCTGCGCTGCGTGGATCTGGTGAAAGAGATGATGGGCGAGCAGCGATAAATAATTGAGGGTGATGCCCTTAGTTCTGTGCTCTCATTTGGGGCCGTCGATTAGTCACAAATCCCTGCGATTATGCAGGACTGGTTCTGGTTCCGTTCACCCGTACATCTGTTTCACCTGTACGTTCAGAGACGGTGAACGTGTCAGGGGGCATTACGCCATCCCCCCTGACAACCCCCGGCGCCCGGCGAGCTCATCGCCGCTGAAGCGGTAAACCCACCGGTTATCACCCAAACATTCGGGGTCGTTCGCGATTCGTTCCCGACGATCGCTCTCTTTCGCTGTTCCCGACAGCTCAACCCCGCCTGAGTTGGGTCATCCCCGGGGGCGATGAGAGCCGGGGACCAAGGTGTGGCTGTGGGTCTTGCAGCAATTTTTCTGTCCCGCAAAGCTGCGAGTTTAAAGCGAGGCCCGGTTCCGGCTTAAATCGCCTCCGTTTTCTCTCCGACTGGCCAAGGGCCGGACGTCGGGAACGCATCTCAGCTGACCCAGGACTGGGAGATAAAACGGAGGTCTGCCGCTTCAGCGGTCGATTTATTTCGCCGGAGTCCGGGTTCTTAGGGGAGTGACGGTGACTCCCTTGGGACGTTCACCGGTGCGGTGGTGACATGTGAAACCGAATTGGAAGTGAACGGAACCTCAGTCGGGCCTGGAATAATCGTGGATATTTGTAATTAAGAAACAGCCCCCATTGACCGGGGGCTAGCCATAAAAAAGGCACCGTGAAGGTGCCTTTTGCATTTACTTGGTGACGCGTTTGTACTTGATGCGTTTTGGCTCAAGAGCATCGGAGCCGAGGGTACGCTTCTTGTACTCTTCGTATTCGGTAAAGTTACCTTCGAAGAACTCCACTTTACCTTCATCCTGGTAATCCAGAATGTGGGTGGCGATACGGTCAAGGAACCAGCGGTCGTGCGAGATAACCATCGCGCAGCCCGGGAACTCCAGCAGGGCGTTTTCCAGCGCGCGCAGGGTTTCGATATCCAGGTCGTTTGTTGGTTCATCGAGCAGCAGAACGTTACCGCCAACCTGCAGCAGCTTCGCCAGGTGCAGACGACCGCGCTCACCGCCGGACAGCTCGCCTACGCGTTTGCCCTGGTCAACGCCTTTGAAGTTAAAGCGGCCGACGTAAGCACGGCTTGGCATCTCGGTGTTACCGATACGCATAATATCCTGGCCGCCGGAGACTTCTTCCCACACGGTTTTGCTGTTGTCCATGGCATCACGGAACTGGTCAACGGAGGCCAGCTTCACGGTCTCACCCAGGGTGATAGAGCCGCTGTCAGGCTGCTCCTGACCGGACATCATGCGGAACAGGGTAGATTTACCGGCGCCGTTCGGACCGATGATGCCGACGATGGCCCCTTTCGGTACGGAGAAGCTCAGATCGTCAATCAGCAGGCGGTCGCCGTAAGATTTACGCAGGTTGTTAACTTCAACCACTTTATCCCCGAGGCGTGCGCCAGGTGGAATAAACAGTTCGTTGGTTTCGTTACGTTTCTGGTATTCGGTGTTGTTCAGCTCTTCGAAGCGTGCCAGACGGGCTTTGCCCTTAGACTGACGGCCTTTAGCGCCCTGACGAACCCACTCCAGCTCTTTCTCAATGGATTTACGGCGAGCGGCTTCCGTTGAGGCTTCTTGCGCCAGACGCTGATCTTTCTGCTCCAGCCAGGAAGAGTAGTTACCTTCCCATGGAATACCTTCCCCACGGTCGAGCTCCAGGATCCAGCCGGCGACGTTGTCGAGGAAGTAGCGGTCGTGGGTAATCGCCACAACGGTGCCCTCGAAGTCGTGCAGGAAGCGTTCCAGCCATGCCACGGATTCTGCATCCAGGTGGTTAGTTGGCTCATCGAGCAGCAGCATATCTGGTTTTTCCAGCAGCAGGCGGCACAGCGCAACACGGCGGCGTTCACCCCCGGACAGCTTCTCGATTTTTGCATCCCAGTCTGGCAGACGCAGGGCATCCGCGGCGCGCTCCAGCTGCACGTTCAGGTTGTGACCGTCGTGCGCCTGGATTATCTCTTCATACTTGCCTTGCTGTGCGGCCAGCTTATCAAAGTCCGCGTCCGGCTCGGCGTATTTGGCATAGACTTCATCCAGGCCTTTCAGCGCGTTAACCACTTCGGAAACGGCTTCTTCTACGGACTCACGTACGGTGTGCTCCGGGTTCAGCTTAGGTTCCTGCGGCAGGTAGCCGATCTTGATGCCTGGCTGAGGACGGGCTTCGCCTTCGATATCGGTATCGATGCCGGCCATGATGCGCAGCAGGGTGGATTTACCGGCACCGTTCAGGCCCAGCACGCCGATTTTGGCGCCAGGGAAGAAGCTGAGCGAAATATTTTTCAGAATATGTCGTTTCGGCGGGACAACTTTGCCGACACGATGCATGGTATAAACGAATTGAGCCACAGTGCGACTTTGCCTCTTTTATCGTGATGTAAGATGGTACATAACAAAGGCGAAGTGTAGCGGTTTTCCGGGGCTAATCCCAGCGGGGTATCGTGGTTCTGCCGGGCAGGGCGCCTTTATACGTTTAATGACCAAAATATACCTTCCGGACATGGCGTATTGCGACTCCCCTGGTTAGCATGAATGCATTCGCTTATTGCGGCGCAGGCATGATGCCGTCAGGAAAATAATGAGGAGAAGGTGTGGTAAAAGCCAAACAAGTCGCATGGCAGTTGCTTGCCGCAGGCGTTAGCCTGGTGATGTTAAACGGCGCGGTACGTGCGGATTCTCTCGATGAGCAGCGCAGCCGCTACGCGCAAATTAAACAGGCCTGGGATAACAAACAAATGGACGTGGTGCAGCAGCTGATGCCCACTCTGCAAACCTATCCTCTTTATCCTTACCTCGAATATCGTCAGTTAACCGACGATCTGATGAACGAGCCGACCGTGGCGGTGGCTCAGTTTATTCAGGCTAATCCAACGTTGCCTCCGGCGCGTACGTTAAGCTCCCGGTTTGTTAACGAGCTGGCAAGACGTCAGGACTGGCGAGGCCTGCTGGCCTTCAGCCCTGAACCGCCTGCCACTAACGAAGCAAAATGTAATTACTACTATGCCAAATGGAATACCGGGCAGGCAGAGGCTGCCTGGGCTGGCGCAAAAGAGCTGTGGCTTACCGGCAAGAGCCAGCCGTCGAGCTGTGATGCGCTGTTTTCCGCGTGGCGAGCTTCAGGCACGCAGGATCCGCTCGCTTACCTCGAACGCATCAGGCTGGCGATGAAAGAGGGGAACACCTCGCTGGTAACCTCGCTGGCTAATCAGATGCCTGCAGACTACCAGACTATCTCCAGCGCGTTGATAAGCCTGCAAAATAACCCGAGTACGGTGCTCACTTTCGCCAATACGGTGGGCGCGACGGACTTCACCCGACAGGCCGCCGCTATCGCTTTTGCGAGCGTAGCCCGTCAGGATGTGGAAAATGCCCGGCTGATGATCCCGTCTCTGGTTCAGGCGCAGAAGCTTACCGAGGAGCAGGCGCAGGAGTTGCGTGACGCGGTGGCCTGGCGATTGATGGGCAGCGACGTGACGGATGAGCAGGCCCGCTGGCGTGACGATGCCATCATGCGATCGCAGTCCACTTCGCTGATTGAACGTCGCGTGCGTATGGCGTTGGGAGCCGGCGACCGCTCCGGCCTGAATACCTGGCTTGCACGCCTGCCGATGGAAGCCAAAGAGAAAGATGAATGGCGCTACTGGCAGGCAGATTTGCTGCTGGAGCGCGGACGTGATGATGAAGCAAAGGGGATCCTGCGTACTCTGATGCAGCAGCGTGGTTTCTACCCAATGGTTGCCGCACAGCGGCTTGGGGAGGACTATCCGCTGCGCGTTGATAAAGCCGATCCCGTGAACCCGGCTTTGGTGCAGGGGCCGGAAATGGCGCGAGTCCGCGAGCTGATGTACTGGAATATGGACAACACCGCGCGCAGCGAATGGGCAAACCTGGTGACCAGCCGCAGCAGGCAGGAGCAGGCCGGACTGGCGCGCTACGCTTTTGACCAGGACTGGTGGGATCTTAGCGTGCAGGCAACCATAGCCGGCAAGCTCTGGGATAACCTGGAGGAGCGTTTCCCGCTGGCTTATAAAGGTACCTTCGCCCGCTACGTCAGCGGCAAAACCGTGCCGCAAAGCTATGCGATGGCGATTGCCCGCCAGGAAAGTGCCTGGAACCCGAAGGTGCGTTCCCCTGTGGGCGCAAGCGGCCTGATGCAGATCATGCCGGGAACCGCCACCCATACCGTGAAGATGTTCAGCATTCCCGGCTACAGCAGTCCGCTGCAGCTGCTGGATCCTGAGACCAACATCAATATCGGCACCAGCTACCTGCAGTACGTGTTCCAGCAGTTTGAGAGCAACCGTATCTTTGCTTCCGCCGCCTATAATGCGGGGCCGGGACGAGTGAGAACCTGGCTTGGCAACAGCGCGGGGCGGATTGACGCTATCGCGTTTGTGGAAAGCATTCCGTTCTCCGAGACGCGCGGCTATGTGAAAAACGTGCTGGCTTATGACGCCTATTACCGCTACTTCATGGGGCAGCCTGACAAAATCCTGTCTGACAGCGAGTGGCAGCGGCGTTATTGATTGCGCGGAGAGTATGTTATGCTGCCGTACTAGTTAAAGAGTATGGTGGCCTGACATGACTCAGCTCTCTCAATATTCGGCGGAACAGGCCGAGCAAAGTAATAAAGAGTGGCTCCGCTTTGTGGGGCTGTTGCAGCAAGCCTTTGGGCAGGAGCTTCATCTGCCTTTGCTGACGCTGTTGTTAACCCCGGATGAGCGTACTGCGTTGGGAACTCGTGTGCGGATCATTGAGGAGTTGCTTCGCGGCGAGCTTAGCCAGCGCGAGCTGAAGAATGAGCTGGGCGCGGGTATTGCTACTATTACCCGCGGCTCCAACAGCCTGAAGGCGGCGCCGACTGAGCTGCGGGCATGGCTTGAAAAAGAGCTTCTGCAGGGCAGTAACCCGGCTCGCTAAGCCGCGCTACTGGCGATAAATCTCGTTATGAAAAGGGCTTAATGCCAGTATCACCGCCTGATGATAGACGCTGCTGCGCGTGAGCTTTCCGGCGGTGAACACGCCAATCGCACCCTCTTTACGTCCAATCTTATCGATGCCCGTATAGTCAGACATAACCGGCCCCAGAGCGTTTCCGGCGTTGACTTTCTGCAGAATAACTTCCGGCAGTGGCAGAGTTGCCGACCTGGCCTCTCCGCGCTGCTGGCGGGTCTCGATCACCACCCAGCTGAAAGTGCTGCCTTCGTCGATTCCGGCCTCAATGGCGACCCAAAAGTCGGCCTCTGGCCTGAGTTCCCGGGCATTGGCGACCCTGCATCGTGCGCCAGTTCGCGTTTCCTTGCTGCCGAAGGGCTGTTCCGGCACGCCACTATCGACGACCACAGGCTCAATATGGCAGGATCCTTCACCATAAATCTCGCTAAACGCCTGCAGAATCGCCTGAATTTTGGCGGGATTGGTTGTTGCAGCAACGACATGGTTCATAATAAGTCAGAACTCTCGATATTTCGTGACCGGAGTATAACGGAAAAAACGCATGTTACAGGTATACCTTGTTCGTCATGGCGAAACGCAGTGGAATGCGGAGCGCCGCATTCAGGGGCAGTCAGACAGCGCGCTGACTGAAAACGGAGAACGCCAGGCCTGGCAAGTGGCCGAACGGGCGAGGACCCTTGGCATCACCCACATTATCAGCAGCGATTTAGGCAGGACTCGCCGCACCGCGGAGATCATCGCCGAAGCCTGCGGCTGCGAGATTATCTTTGATGCTCGCCTGCGTGAGCTCAACATGGGCGTGCTTGAACGCCGCAAAATGGACACGCTGACCGAAGAGGAAGAGGGCTGGCGTCGCCGCCTGGTGGATGGTACGCCGGACGGCCGCATTCCCGAGGGCGAAAGCATGCTGGAGCTTAGCAACCGCATGCATGAAGCGCTCAATGCCTGCCGGGAGTTGCCGGCCGGAAGCAGACCCTTGCTGGTGAGTCACGGTATGGCATTGGGTGGGCTGGTGAGCACGATCCTCGGTTTACCCGCATGGGCTGAACGTCGCCTGCGTCTGCGCAACTGTTCAATATCCCGTGTGGATTATCAGCAAAGCCCGTGGCTGGCGTCGGGGTGGGTGGTTGAAACGGCAGGAGACATCTCGCACCTTGATGCTCCTGCCCTGGATGAGATCCAGCGTTAACGGCGTACCGGGATCAGGTATTCACAGCGGATCTGCATCGGCAGCTCCTGATCCCGCGACTCATCCTGAGGGTAGAAACGTTCAATATCCTGGCCCTTACGGCGGGTCAGGTTCAGCGATGGCATGCAGGTGCCGTAGAGCGTCAGAATAAAGTCCTGGAGCCCGGTGCCCAGCCCTTCGTAGTTGAACTGCACATAGTCGCCGCCCTCCAGCACCACCGGATGGGAGTCAGGCAGGAAGCCGTTGGCCAGCTCCGGCGTGAGCGCCGTGGTGTAGAAAACTTCCTGCTCATCGTCTTTTTCCGAGCTTGGGCGAGGCTCATGCAGGCCGTACAGCACCCGTGGGATCGTCGGTGAATTGCCCAGGAACTGCGTCCAGAACTGGATGCGCATCTCATTACGGAAGTCAGAGATTTGTTCCAGCGTGCAGCTGTAGCTTTGCGTCACGCCAACCAGGTGTGTTTCCGGCAGGGTGATGAAGTGCGCCTGCGGCGGCGTAAATTCACCGAGGCGTAGCGGCGGACGCATGCCAAATGCGCTCCAGTCCGGGGCGCGGCGGTATAGCGCAGGCGTTTGAGCAAACTGTTTTTTAAACGCGCGGGTGAATGTTTGCTGCGAGTCAAAACGGTACTGAAGCGCGATATCCAGAATGGGGCGCGCAGTCAGACGCAGGGCGACGGCGGATTTAGAAAGTCGGCGGGCGCGAATATAGGCTCCAATAGCGTGTCCGGTAACTTCTTTAAACATCCGTTGTAAATGCCACTTGGAATAACCTGCCTTTGCCGCCACATTATCAAGGGCAAGAGGCTGATCGAGGTGGCCCTCCAGCCAGCTAAGCAGATCGCGAATGATCCCAGCCTGATCCATATAATATCCTCATCCATACAAGCGAATGCCTGTTTATTAAGGTAGCGGATGATAGCATTTTTGTACTTTATGCATTCACCGTTTTTTTTTGACAGGCTGTGCCATATTTGCCGATTATGGAGGCAGAATTTGCTAATAATGTGATATTCAACGATTTTTATCCATCTTTTGAATAATCGCGGAGCGTAATTTTTAAACAATGGTAACAATATGAAATATAGAGCTTTAGCATTTTGCAGTGCGCTTCTGGCTATCAGCTACGGCGCGAACGCGGAGCAGATTGGTTCGGTGGATACGGTGTTCAAAGTTCTCGGCCCCGATCATAAGATTGTGGTAGAGGCATTTGACGATCCTGACGTCAAGAATGTGACCTGCTATATCAGCCGGGCAAAAACCGGTGGTATCAAGGGCGGCCTTGGATTAGCTGAGGACACTTCTGATGCGGCAATCTCCTGCCAGCAGGTAGGGCCGGTCGAGCTGAGCGATAAAATCAAAGCCGGGAAAGCGGAGGGTGACGTGGTGTTCCAGAAACGCACTTCGTTGGTGTTTAAAAAGCTGCAGGTCGTGCGTTTCTATGATGCTAAACGTAACGCGCTGGCCTACCTGGCCTACTCTGATCGGGTCGTAGAGGGCTCGCCGAAAAACGCCATCAGCGCGGTGCCGATTATTCCGTGGGGGAAATAATCCGCTGCGATGACGCATAATGTATGCGCTGACGCGTTACCCTTATGACAAGCCTGATGTATTTCTGATGCATCAGGCTTGTCTGCCTCTGCCTTCCTGATTAGTGTGTGGTGACCGTTCCGCTGCCTTTTAAGGCTTCCCTGATGCCGATTGAGCCACTTCCGCCCCTGAATACCCTTATCGCCTTCGAATGCGTAGCCCGCTACGGCAATATTTCTCGCGCTGCCGAAGAGCTCAACCTGACGCAAAGCGCCACCAGCCGCCAGATCCTCCAGCTGGAGGAGATGCTGGGCTGTAAGCTTTTTACCCGTACCCAACGGCGCGTGTTGCTCACGCCGCGCGGTGAAGCCTATGCCGAACGCGTGCGGCAGCAGCTGGCGGCATTGTCTCACGCCACGGCGGAAGTCATGGGCTGGACGGGGCTGCCGCAGGTAACCATCGCCTGCACCAGCGCGATGAGTTCGCTTTGGCTGTCCTCCCGACTGACGGCGCTACATCGTGAACTGCCGGATTTGCAGGTGCGGATGAAAATCACCGACAACTTCTCCGAACTGCGCTCATCGGAATTTGATCTGGCGATTTTTTACCTGCGGGAGGTCCCGGTGGGCTTTCACGCTACGCCGCTCTTCGATGAGGTCTGCTATCCGATGTGCTCGCCTGGTTTTCTGTCGCGCATAGGTTCTGGCGCACCCGCAGAAGCGCTGCTGCAGCAGACGCTGCTGATTCAGGACGATCCGCAGCGGGAGTGGACGGGGTGGCGCGACTGGTTTGCCTCGCAGAGCGTCCTGAGTTTTGTGCCGCGTCAGACCTGGCGCGCCAATAACTATCCGTTTTTAGTCGAGGCGGCGGTGCGAGGAGACGGGATATTACTCGGCTGGGAAGGGCTGGTGCAGGATTATCTTAATCGGGGTGAACTGGTTGCGGCGCACCCCGGAAAGCTGGCGGCCGCCAGTAAATGCTTCCTGCTTATCCCTGAGGATCGCTATGTGAAGCCGATTGTTCGCCACGTCATGACCTGGCTACAGCGGCAGCCTCCGACGGAATAAGCTGAAACCAGACGCTAATCCCAAAAGACGATTATTTTATTATCGTTGCTGTCGCTAAATTATTTATCCACGCAGTTAGCCATAACCTTTTCTTATATATAGATGAAGAAAAATAAAATTTAAACCCACTTAATCCTTTGGTTTATTTATTGTCTCTAAATCCAGGGGCGGTATTTTATTTTTTATAGCTCCGCGCCGACGATAAGAAGTATGCATACCTACCAGCGTGAAAACCAACCACATTGACTGTGATATGACCGATGCCAAATTAAAATCATGGCTCAATGAATAGAGGCCACCGACGCATCCTGCGATGTTAAGACAAGCATAGCTGTTTGAATCTATTGAAATCCTTCGCATCTGAACCAGCGCGTAGGCCAGCAGGTAACAAAAGACGCCAATTAAGCCGACAAGGGTATACAGTTCCACATTTTCTTTCCTGGTGTGACGCCATGACCGGGAAATTATCTTTTTTGTTGCGGCTCTGCTGCGCGTTTTTTTCATAGTCTGATACGAAAAACTCATGCCTCACTGTTTAGCTGTTTTGATATAAATCATAAATAGATGTGCTATGGCATCTGGCCGGTGGTCAGACAAACAAATAATAACGGAGAAAAATAAATGAAAGACGATCGTTCAGACGTAAAAAAATACCTGCAGGGCGTGAACATGAGCCGCCGTTCATTTATCAATACTGCGGCGATCATTGGGATGGGCAGCGCGTTATCGCTTTCGCCGCTGGCGGGATTTGCCGCCGAAGCCGCACCTAAAAAAGGCGGCGTGCTGAAGCTGGGGATGTCGGGTGGCAATACCAGCGATTCTCTGGATCCTACGCTATTCAGCGACTGGGTCCCGCTTAATCAGGCTTACATGCTGATGAACGGTCTGGTGGAAATTGATGAGAACAACCAGGCTACGCCGGAGCTGCTGGAAAGCTGGGAGGCGAAGCCTGGTGCGCAGGAGTGGACATTTAAAGTGCGTCAGGGCGTGACCTTCCACAACGGCAAAGCGCTTACCGTCGAAGATATTCTCTACTCCATTAACCTGCACCGCGGCGACCAGTCGCGCAGCGCCATTAAAACTCAGCTGGCGGCCATTAAGGATCTGAAGAAGAGCGGCGATAACGAAATTACCCTGACCCTGGACAGCGGCAACGCCGACCTGCCGTTCCTGCTGGCGGACTATCACCTGGTGGTGGTGCCGGATGGATTCACCGACTGGAAACACCCTATTGGTACCGGCGGCTTCGTCTTTGACCAGTATCAGCCTGGCGTGCGCTCCTACTTCAAACGCAACCCTAATTACTGGAAACCTAACCGCGCCTTTGTGGATGCCGTTGAGGTACTGGTGATCAACGATGCTACCGCACGCACCAACGCCCTTATCTCCGGTCAGGTACACGCCATCAACCGTGTTGACTTTAAAACCGTTGATTTTCTGAAGCGCAACCCGGCGCTGAACATCGTGCGCGCCGCCGGAGGGCAGCATTTTACCTTCCTGATGGACTGTCGGGTTGCCCCGTTCAATAACAACGATGTCCGAACGGCCATTAAATACGGCATCGATCGTGAAAAATTGCTGGCTACCGTTCTTCGGGGTTACGGCACGCTCGGCAACGATCATCCGATCCCAAAAACCGATCGCTTCTTCAATAAAAGCCTGGAGCAGCGCGCCTACGATCCTGATAAGGCGAAGTTCTTCCTGAAAAAAGCCGGGCTTAGCGCGCTGCCGCTTGAGCTCTCCTCTTCGGATGCCGCCTTTGCCGGGGCGCTGGACGCTGCGGCCCTGTTCCAGGGCGAAGCCGCCGCAGCCGGGATCCAGGTCAACATCAAACGTCAGCCGGCAGACAGCTACTGGGATGATGTCTGGATGAAAGCGCCGTTTAGCATGGGCTACTGGGGCGGGCGTCCAACGGCGGATCAGATGTTCTCTACCGCCTGGCAGTCCACGGCGAAATGGAACGATACCCACTGGAAGAACGACAAGTTCGACAGCCTGCTGATCCAGGCCCGCTCGCTGCTTGATGAGCAGAAGCGCGCGGAAATTTATGGCGAGCTGCAAAGCATTGCCCGCGATGACGGCGGCGCCATGATCCCGCTTTTTGGTGACTACCTTGATGCCACCAGCAAAAAAGTCGGCGGCGTCAAACCTCACCCGCTGTTCAACTTCATGGGCGGCCGTCTGGCTGAACGCGTCTGGCTGGAGTCGTAATGAAAAAACAGATCCTTCATCGCTTATTGCTTGGCGTGCTGACGCTGTGGCTGGTATCGGTCTTGATTTTTGTCGGCACCGAGCTGTTACCCGGTGATGTAGCCAGCGCCATCCTGGGCCAAAACGGCACGCCGGAAACCATCGCCGCGCTGCGCCTGCAGCTTGGTCTCGATCAGCCTGCAGTTTATCGCTACCTGCACTGGCTGTCCGGCGTGCTGCACGGTGACCTGGGGACTTCGCTTGCCAATAACCAGCCCATCGGCGCAGAGCTGCTGCCTCGCCTGGCAAACACGCTGTTCCTCGCGGTCTATGCCGCGCTGATTGCGATTCCGTTAGCGGTGGTGCTGGGGATTGCCTCGGCGGTATGGCGCGGCTCATGGTTCGATCGCCTGGCGAATACGCTGACGCTGATGAGCATTTCGGTGCCGGAGTTCTTCGTCGGCTACGTGCTGGTGATCTTCTTTGCTATTCGTCTGGCCTGGTTCCCTAGCCTGGCGCTGGTTGACCCTGATGCCAGCCTGCTTGAGCGGCTCTATGCCTGCACGTTGCCGATGCTGACGCTGGTGCTGGTGGTGCTGGCGCATATGCTGCGTATGACTCGCGCCTCCGTTGGGGCGGTAATGTCCAGCAGCTATATCGAAACGGCGCTGCTAAAAGGGCTTTCCCGCTGGCGCATCGTGCTGAGCCATGCGCTACCAAACGCGCTTGCGCCGATCATCAACGTGATTGCTTTTAACCTGGCGTATCTGGTTGTGGGCGTCATTCTGGTCGAGGTTGTCTTCGTCTACCCTGGCATCGGGCAGATGATGGTGGATGCCGTAACCAAGCGCGATTTACCGGTAGTACAGGCCTGTGGGCTGCTGTTTGGCGGGACCTATATCCTGCTGAATACGGCGGCAGACCTGCTGGCTATCTGGTGCAACCCACGACTGCGACATGCGAGGTAGTCTATGAAAAATATCAAGATTCGCACGGTGCCGCTGTCGGCGATATTGGGGCTGGCCATTATTGCCATCAATTTGATTGCCGCGCTTTTTGCTCCCTGGCTCGCGCCGCACAGCGAGACGGCGCAGGTGGGAGATATCTGGATGCTGCCGTCCAGCTCGATGCCGTTCGGCACCGACAGCCTGGGGCGTGACATGCTTTCGCGCATTCTGTTCGGCGCTCGCACCACCATTGCCATTGCGCTGGCGATCACCGCTATCTCTTTTGTGGTGGGCATTATTACCGGGTTTACCGCCGCTATTTACGGGCGCTGGGTGGACGTTGTGCTCACCCGCATCGTTGATACGCTGATGTCGATTCCGGTGCTGATTCTGGCGCTGATCGTGCTGTCCGTATTGGGAACGTCTATTCCCGTGCTGGTGGGAACCATTGCGTTATTAGATGCGACTCGCGTTTTCCGCCTTGCACGACTGGTCGCCCAGGGGATCGTCTGTCTCGAATATGTTGAGGCGGCACGCCTGCGTGGAGAAGGGCTGTGGTGGATCGTGCGCAAAGAGTTCCTGCCTAACGCCATGCCGCCGCTGCTGGCGGAATTTGGCATGCGCTTCTGTTTTACCTTCCTGTTTATTGCCGGATTAAGCTTCCTTGGGCTGGGGATCCAGCCGCCATGGGCAGACTGGGGCAGCATGGTGCGCGACAACGCGCAGGCCATCAACTTCGGGCAGTTTGCCCCGCTCTATCCGGCGGCGGCTATCGCCCTGCTGACGATTGGCGTCAATCTGGTGGTCGACTGGCTGCTGGTGCGTAACAACCTTTCTCTGGGAGAAGAGGGATGACACAACCGATCCTACAGATGCGTGATTTACGCATCGAAACCGAGCAGGGTCTTCCGCTGGTCAAAGGTATTTCCCTTAGCCTGATGCCCGGTGAAGTTCTGGGGCTTATTGGCGAGTCCGGCGCAGGTAAATCGACCATTGGCCTTGCTGCTCTGGGTTACGCCAGGCCAGGCTGCCGCATTGCGGGAGGAGAAGTGCTGGTCGCCGGGAAAAACATTGTGGCGCTATCCAGCAAAGAGAAACGAGAGTTTCGCGGTAAGCGCGTGGCCTATGTTGCGCAGAGCGCCGCTGCGGCGTTTAACCCGGCGCTGACCATCGGCAAGCAGGTTTGTGAGGGGCCACTTCGTCACGGCTTGATGAGCCAGGATGAGGCGCAGGCATGGGCGGTTACGCTGTTCAAAGCGCTGGATCTTCCCGAGCCCGAAAGCATCGGCCAGCGTTATCCGCATCAGCTCTCCGGCGGCCAGCTCCAGCGCGCGATGGCGGCGATGGCGATGTCCTGCAAACCGGATATTCTGGTGCTGGATGAGCCGACTACCGCGCTGGATGTCACCACCCAAATCGAGGTGCTGGTGATGCTGCGTAAGCTGGTCAGGGAGTTCAATACCGCCGCGCTATATATCACCCACGATCTCGCCGTCGTCGCGCAAATTGCCGATCGTATTATGGTGCTGCGCCAGGGAAGCGAAGTGGAAAGCGGAAGCACCGCCGATATTCTGCAAAATCCTGCTGAAAGCTACACCCAGCGGCTGGTGTCTGAGCGGGCTCATGCGTTAACGCCGGTTCACGCCGGGAGCAAACCTGAAGGCCGGCTTCTGACGCTGGAAAGTCTCTCTACCGGGTACAACGGTAAGACCGTGGTGCACAACGTCTCACTCAGTATCGGCAAAGGGGAAACGGTGGCGATTATCGGCGAGTCGGGAAGCGGGAAGAGTACGCTGGCGCGCGCGCTCTGTGGCCTGCTGAGCGATACGACGGGAGCGGTCACCTTCGCTGACAAAGCGCTGGCAAACCGCTACCAGCAGCGGGATAAAGAGACGCTGCGGCGGATACAAATGATCTACCAGCTGCCCGACGTAGCGCTCAACCCACGCCAAACCGTGCTTGAGGCAATTGGTCGCCCGGTGGCGTTCTATTTTGGTCTTGATAAACAGCAGGTTCGCGCACGGGTGCTTGAGCTGCTGAAGCTGACCGAACTCCCCGATTATCTCATTGACCGCTACCCCGGTTCGCTTTCCGGTGGCCAGAAGCAGCGAGTCTGTATTGCGCGAGCGCTGGCGGCACAGCCGGATCTGATCATTTGCGACGAAGCCACTTCCGCGCTCGATCCGCTGGTGGCAGAAGAAGTTCTGAAGCTGCTGCGAAATCTGCAGGAGCAACTGGGGCTCTCTTATCTGTTTATCACCCACGATCTGAGCACCGTGAAACGCATCGCCCAGCAGGTTGCCGTGATGTATCAGGGCAACGTAGTTGCACAGGGGCCAACCGAACAGGTATTCAGCGCCCCGATGCACAGCTATACCGAAAAACTGTTGACCTCCGTTCCGGAAATGCGCCCCTCCTGGCTGGATGAGGTGCTGGGTCAGCGTCAGCTAAATGCGATGGCAGGAGCTTCATGAAAACTCTTATAACGCAATTTCCCCACAGCGTGAGCGTGACGGAACATCTGTGGATCGTTCTGAAAGACGGGACGCGTCTGGCCGCGCGTATGTGGCTGCCGCTGTCGGCTTCACAGCAGCCGGTACCCGCTATTCTTGAGTACATTCCCTACCGTAAGCGCGACGGCACGCGTACCCGTGATGAGCCGATGCACGGCTATTTCGCCGGCAATGGCTATGCGGTGCTGCGTGTGGACATGCGCGGAAGCGGCGACTCTGACGGGCTGATGGCCGATGAATATCTGCTGCAGGAGCAGGAAGATGCGCTGGAAGTGATCGACTGGATCAGCCGTCAGGGCTGGTGCAACGGTGCCGTGGGCATGATGGGGAAATCCTGGGGTGGGTTTAACTGCCTGCAGCTGGCGGCTCGTCGCCCTCCGGCGCTGAAAGCCATCATCACGGTTTGCTCGACGGATGACCGCTATAACGACGATATCCATTATAAAGGCGGCTGCCTGCTTAACGATAACCTGTGGTGGGGCGGGATTATGCTGGCCTATCAAAGCCGTCCGCAGGATCCGGAGCTGGTCGGGGAGGGCTGGTATCAGGCCTGGCTTCATCGCCTTGAAAATATGCCTTTCTTCCCGGCGCTGTGGATGGAGCATCCCCTGAAAGATGCCTACTGGAAGCACGGCTCGGTCGGTGAGGACTGGCAGGCGATTACCTGCCCGGTGATGGCGGTGGGCGGCTGGGCGGATTCCTACAGCAACGCGGTCTTCCGCCTGATGGACAATCTTGATGTACCGCGCAAGGCTATTCTCGGCCCATGGGCGCATATCTATCCGCAGGACGGCTCGCCTGCACCGGCTATCGGTTTTCTGCAGGAGGCGGTGAGTTGGTGGGATCGCTGGCTGAAGCAGGTCGATAACGACGTTCTCGATGGCCCGCGAGTGCAGGCGTGGCTCAACGACAGCCAGCGCCCTGACTCGCAGCGTCCGCAGGCCTTTGGGGAGTGGATTGCCATTGAGGATGATACGGATGCGGTGACCGCCCCTCAGCGCTGGCATTTGCAGCCTGGCAGGCTGATGACAACGCCATTAGCTGAGGAATATCAGCAGAATATCCGTAGCGTGCAGAACCATGGGCTGTTTGCCGGGGAGTGGATGGGGGCCGGCGTGCTGGGGGAAAGTCCGGGCGATCAGCGGATGGATGACGGGGTTGCCGAAAGCTTTGACAGCGCACCTCTGGACGAGAGCCTGGCTATTTATGGCTTCCCACAGTTTGAGGTCACGCTTTCCAGCGATAAACCTGCGGCAATGCTCTATGTCCGGCTATCGGACGTCGCGCCTGACGGGGCATCGACTCGCGTCAGCCATGGCTGGGTGAACCTTAATCACCTGCAGGGGCAGGAGCAGAACGTCAAACTTGTTCCCGGCGAGAAAGTCCGCGTCACCGTACAGCTGGACGGCATCGCCTGGCGCTTTGCCGCCGGACACCGGCTTCGAGTCTCTCTGGCGACCACGTTCTGGCCGATGGTCTGGCCGATGGCCGAACACGCAACGCTCAGCGTTGATCTGGCAGGCGCGCAGCTGCAGCTGCCGGTTTGTCGTGAAGTTAAGCCGATTGCGGGGCCTGATCCTCATCCGGAAACCGCCGCCAATACGCCTGTTACGATCCTTTCTCCGGGACGCGTCGATCGCGAGCTGCGTTATGACGTGGTGAACGATAGCTGGCAGAGCATTACCCAGGGCGTTGGCGGGGTCTTTGGTGAGGGCGTGTATCGCTTCGATGATATCGATACGACCGTCGATCATAGCCTCCGGCGCCAGCTGACCGTGCAGAATGCCGATCCGCTTTCAGCGCACTACCTGCTGACTCAGAACATGAAAATCGGGCGAGAAGGCTGGTGGACGGATACGGATATTGTGCTGGAGATGCGCAGCGACCTGACGCATTTTATCGTCAGCGGAAAGATGACGGTTCAGCACAACGGGGAGACGGTCTTTACCCGCGACTGGAACGAACGTATTTCTCGCTAAGCAGCAGGCATAAAAAAAGGGCTGACCCAGGTCAGCCCTTTTCGTTATCTTTCTTGCTTATTCCTGCAGATCGCCGCAGAAACGGTAACCTTCGCCGTGGATGGTGGCGATGATTTCCGGGGTATCCGGCGTGGATTCGAAGTGTTTACGAATGCGGCGGATGGTGACATCGACGGTGCGGTCATGCGGCTTCAGCTCGCGGCCGGTCATTTTCTTCAGTAGTTCAGCACGAGACTGAATTTTGCCTGGATTTTCACAGAAGTGCAGCATGGCGCGGAATTCACTGCGCGGCAGCTTATACTGCTCACCGTTCGGGCTGACCAGAGAGCGGCTGTTGATGTCCAGCTCCCAGCCGTTGAATTTGTAGCTCTCAACGGAGCGACGCTCTTCGCTGATGGCACCTAAATTCATCGTACGGGACAGCAGGTTGCGTGCACGAATGGTCAATTCACGCGGGTTGAAGGGCTTGGTGATGTAGTCATCAGCGCCGATTTCAAGACCGAGGATCTTGTCCACTTCGTTATCACGGCCCGTCAGGAACATCAGCGCCACATTGGCTTGCTCGCGCAGCTCGCGCGCCAGTAGCAGGCCATTTTTACCCGGCAGGTTGATGTCCATAATGACGAGGTTGATGTCATTATCGGCAAGGATTTGATGCATCTCTGCGCCATCGGTCGCTTCAAAAACATCATAGCCTTCCGCTTCAAAAATACTTTTTAGCGTGTTGCGTGTTACTAATTCGTCTTCGACGATAAGAATGTGCGGGGTCTGCATGTTTGCTACCTAAAATTGCCAACTAAATCGAAACAGGAAGTACAAAAGTCCCTGACCTGCCTGTTACATGCCATAAATTAACATGCCGGGCTTAACATGACTAAAGTACGTAATTGCGTTCTTGATGCACTTTCCATCAACGTCAACAACATCATTAGCTTGGTCGTGGGTACTTTCCCTTTGGACCCGACGGTGTCAAAAACGGCTGTTATCCTAACCATTTTAACAGCAACATAACAGGCTACTGCTGCTTAGACACCTGATAAAACTACGCTTCGTTGACATATATCAATTTCAATTGTAGCACGTTAACAGTTTCATTAAATCATCGTAGCTCAATGCTAGCTTTTGTCACAACTTTTTAATAATCAAGCTCGTAAAGCGTTACAAAAAGTATGTTGAATCTGATTCGCGGCGCTTTGCCTCTTGTTGAGAAATAAACCATGCTAAACAAGTGGATATATGGCGTGTTTATAACGCTTTCATGCCATATAATCATGTTAAAGCATGAGTTTAAGTTATACGTATCGCGAGTGCCGAAACAATGATATATGTTGCAAATAAGTAAATTTGCGATGCGTATTATCAAAAATTGTGCATCACTTCGCACGTTTTCACGAATTTTAGAAGAGAGTTTCAATGCGTTTGCCAATTATCCTGGTTTCACCGGCCAGAGCTGAGAACGTCGGGGCGGCTGCCCGGGCCATGAAAACGATGGGGTTTAACGAGCTTCGTATTGTCGCCAGCGATGCGCATCTCCAGCCCGCCGCGCGCTGGGTAGCCCATGGGGCGGGCGATATTCTTGACGGCGTACGCCACTTCGACACTCTTGGCGAAGCCCTTAGCGACGTCGATTTCTCCATAGCGACCACCGCTCGCAGCCGGGCAAAATTTCACTACTACGCTACGCCACAGCAGCTGGTGCCGCTGCTTGAAGAGAAACGTCAGTGGGTAGGCTGCGCGGCGCTGGTCTTTGGTCGTGAAGATTCCGGGCTGACTAACGAAGAGCTGGCGCTGGCGGATGTGTTAACCGGCGTGCCGATGGCGGCGGATTATCCTTCCCTCAATCTGGGCCAGGCCGTGATGGTCTATTGCTACCAGCTTTCAGCCCTGATGCAGCTACCGCCGGTGGGAAATGTGGAGGGTGATGGTCAACAATTGAACGCTTTGCGTTTGCGCATTGCCGCGCTTTTAGAGCGTCTTGACGTTGCCGGCGACCAAAAAATGGTCGACTGGGTGCAGCAGCGTCTCGGGCTGCTTGAGCAGAGAGATACCGCCATGCTGCATCGTTTGCTGCATGATATCGAAAAAAAGTTACCGGAATAAAATTTTAATAAATTAAATTTTTATGAGATTTATACCTGTTTTAATGCCGACGCATCGCGCTTTTACCCCCATTATTGGTGGGTTTACCAGCGCGACTGAGCAAGCTGATTTTTTGTGACAGAACTAAAAAAAATTGACTTGATCAAGGGATTGCTTTAACCAATAGAGCTAATACAAATTTAGAGCACACAACATCCATGTTCCGCTTCAGCCTGATTACCACAATTATCACAACCACCATTACCACAGGTAACGGTGCGGGCTGACGCATACAGGTAAAAATGAAAAAAGCCCGCACCTGAACAGTGCGGGCTTTTTTTTCGGGAAAAAATCAAGGGGTCACAACAATGCGAGTGTTGAAATTCGGCGGTACTTCGGTGGCAAATGCGGAACGTTTTCTCCGCGTTGCCGATATCCTGGAAAGTAATGCCAAACAGGGGCAGGTGGCGACCGTGCTGTCTGCTCCGGCAAAAATTACTAATCACCTGGTGGCGATGATAGAGAAGACTATCGGTGGTCAGGACGCTGTGCCGAATATCAGCGACGCAGAGCGCATTTTTGCCGAACTGCTGAACGGCCTGGCAGAGGCGCAGCCGGGTTTTCCGCTGGCCGAGCTGAAGGCCGTGGTCAATCAAGAGTTTGCCCAGCTTAAGCACGTTCTGCACGGCATCAGCCTGCTGGGGCAGTGCCCGGACAGCATCAACGCGGCGATCATTTGCCGGGGCGAAAAACTCTCCATCGCCATTATGTCTGGCGTGCTGCAGGCCCGCGGCTACCAGGTCACCGTTATCGATCCCGTTGAGAAGCTGCTGGCCGTCGGCCACTATCTGGACTCGAGCGTGGATATTGCAGAATCTACCCGCCGTATCGCAGCCAGCCGCATTCCTGAAGATCATATGATCCTGATGGCCGGATTTACTGCCGGAAACGATAAAGGTGAGCTGGTGGTGCTTGGCCGTAACGGCTCCGACTATTCGGCCGCCGTGCTGGCCGCCTGCCTGCGAGCCGATTGTTGTGAGATCTGGACTGACGTCGACGGCGTTTATACCTGTGACCCGCGGCAGGTACCAGACGCCCGGCTGCTGAAGTCGATGTCTTACCAGGAAGCGATGGAGCTTTCCTACTTCGGCGCCAAAGTTCTTCACCCTCGCACCATCACCCCGATTGCCCAGTTCCAGATCCCTTGTCTGATCAAAAATACCGGAAATCCGCAGGCGCCAGGCACGCTTATTGGCGATAAGAGCGATGACGAGGGGCTGCCGGTTAAGGGCATCACCAACCTGAATAATATGGCGATGTTCAGCGTCTCCGGCCCGGGAATGAAGGGCATGGTCGGCATGGCCGCGCGCGTGTTTGCCGCGATGTCCCGTGCCGGGATCTCCGTCGTGCTGATTACCCAGTCCTCCTCTGAGTACAGCATCAGCTTCTGCGTACCTCAGGCTGACTGTGGCCGAGCCCGTAAGGCGATGGAAGATGAATTCTATCTCGAGCTGAAAGAGGAGCTTCTGGAGCCGCTGGCGGTGACCGAGCGCCTGGCGGTTATCTCCGTGGTTGGTGATGGCATGAAGACGCTGCGCGGTATTTCCGCTAAGTTCTTTGCCGCGCTGGCTCGCGCAAACATCAATATTATCGCTATCGCCCAGGGCTCTTCTGAACGTTCCATCTCCGTTGTGGTGAACAACGACGATGCCGTGACCGGCGTGCGCGTGACCCACCAGATGCTGTTTAACACAGACCAGGTTATCGAGCTGTTTCTGGTCGGCGTAGGCGGCGTGGGCGCGGCTTTGCTGGAGCAGGTTAAGCGCCAGCAGGCATGGCTGAAGGAGAAGCATATCGACCTGCGCGTCTGCGGCGTGGCGAACTCTAAGGCCCTGCTGACTAACGTGCATGGCCTGGATCTCGAAAACTGGCAGCAGGCGCTGGAGCAGGCGAAAGAGCCGTTCAACCTTGGCCGCCTGATCCGTCTGGTAAAAGAGTATCATCTGCTGAACCCGGTGATTGTTGACTGTACCTCCAGCCAGGCCCTGGCTGACCAATACGCCGACTTCCTGAGCGAAGGGTTCCACGTGGTGACGCCAAACAAAAAGGCCAACACCTCGAGCATGAATTACTATCACCAGATGCGTAATGCCGCCGAGAAATCGCGCCGCAAGTTCCTCTACGATACTAACGTTGGCGCTGGCCTGCCGGTGATTGAAAACCTGCAAAACCTGCTGAATGCAGGTGACGAGCTGCAGCGTTTTTCCGGCATTCTTTCCGGGTCGCTCTCTTACATCTTTGGCAAGCTTGACGAGGGGATGAGCTTCTCGCTGGCAACCAGCACCGCGCGTGAAATGGGGTACACCGAACCGGATCCCCGCGACGATCTGTCCGGTATGGACGTTGCGCGTAAGCTGTTAATCCTGGCTCGTGAGACGGGCCGAGAACTGGAGCTGTCAGATATCGCTATTGAATCTGTGCTTCCGGAGGGTTTTGATGCCAGTGGAGACGTGGAGTCTTTTATGGCACGCCTTCCTCAGTTGGATGATGAATTTTCTGCTCGGGTGGGGAAGGCCAGGGATGAAGGAAAGGTGCTTCGCTATGTCGGCGTCATTGAAGAAGACGGCAGCTGCAAGGTGAAAATCGACGCCGTAGACGGCAACGACCCTCTGTTTAAGGTGAAGAACGGCGAAAATGCCCTGGCCTTCTACAGCCATTATTATCAGCCGCTGCCGCTGGTTCTGCGCGGCTACGGCGCGGGTAACGATGTGACCGCCGCCGGTGTCTTCGCGGATCTGCTTCGTACCCTGTCATGGAAGTTAGGAGTTTAAGATGGTTAAAGTATATGCCCCGGCTTCCAGCGCCAACATGAGCGTGGGATTCGACGTTTTGGGTGCGGCAGTCTCGCCCGTTGATGGTTCACATCTCGGAGATTATGTCACGGTTGAGGCGGCAGACAGCTTCAGCCTGACCAACCTTGGGCGTTTCGCCAGTAAGCTGCCGGACGAACCGCGCGAGAACATTGTTTATCAGTGCTGGGAGCGCTTCTGCCAGGAGATTGGCAAGAGCATCCCCGTGGCAATGACGCTTGAGAAAAACATGCCTATCGGTTCTGGGCTGGGTTCCAGCGCCTGTTCGGTGGTGGCCGGCCTGATGGCGATGAACGAATTTTGCGGTAAGCCTCTGAGCGATACTCGCCTGCTGGCGCTGATGGGCGAACTGGAAGGGCGCATTTCGGGCAGCGTTCATTACGACAACGTTGCGCCTTGTTTCCTCGGCGGCATGCAGCTGATGATCGAAGAAAGCGGCATCATCAGCCAGCAGGTGCCAGGCTTTGATGAGTGGCTTTGGGTGCTGGCATACCCGGGCATTAAGGTTTCGACCGCAGAAGCGCGCGCGATTCTGCCTGCCCAGTATCGCCGCCAGGACTGCATCAGCCACGGTCGCCATCTGGCCGGTTTTATTCATGCCTGCCATACCCGCCAGCCTGCGCTTGCCGCAAAACTGATGCGGGATGTCATCGCTGAACCTTACCGGGCAAAACTGCTGCCGAAGTTTGATGAGTCACGTAAAGCCGTCGCGGATATAGGCGCGCTGGCTAGCGGGATCTCGGGTTCCGGCCCGACCTTATTTGCACTGTGCGATAACACAGAGACCGCACAGCGCGTGGCTGACTGGCTCAGCCAACATTATTTGCAGAACCAGGAAGGTTTTGTACATATTTGCCGTCTGGATACGGCTGGCGCACGAGTTTTGGGATAAAGCATGAAACTGTATAACCTTAAAGATCACAACGAGCAGGTCTCCTTTGCACAGGCTGTTACCCAGGGGCTGGGCAAGCAGCAGGGCCTGTTCTTCCCGCACGACCTGCCGGAGTTTGAGCTGACCGAAATCGATGCCATGCTGGAGATGGACTTTGTCAGCCGCAGCAGCAAAATTCTGTCTGCATTTATCGGCGATGAGATCCCGCAGGAGACTCTGGAAACGCGCGTAGGCGCAGCCTTTGCCTTCCCTGCACCGGTCAATATGGTGGAGCCGGACGTCGGCTGCCTGGAGCTGTTCCACGGCCCGACGCTGGCGTTTAAAGACTTCGGCGGGCGCTTTATGGCGCAGATGCTGACCCACATCAGCGGCGACAAACCGGTGACTATTTTGACCGCCACGTCCGGTGACACCGGCGCAGCTGTGGCCCACGCGTTCTACGGGATTGAAAACGTACGCGTAATCATTCTTTACCCGCGCGGCAAGATCAGCCCGCTGCAGGAAAAACTGTTCTGTACCCTCGGCGGCAATATCGAAACCGTGGCGATTGACGGTGACTTCGACGCCTGCCAGGCGCTGGTGAAACAGGCGTTTGACGATGAAGAGCTGAAGGTGGCGCTGGGGTTAAACTCGGCCAACTCCATCAACATCAGCCGCCTGCTGGCGCAGATCTGCTACTACTTCGAAGCAGTAGCCCAGCTGCCGCAGGAAGCCCGTAACCAGCTGGTGGTCTCCGTGCCGAGCGGTAATTTCGGTGACCTGACGGCGGGCCTGCTGGCAAAATCCCTGGGCCTGCCGATTAAGCGCTTTATTGCGGCCACGAATGCCAACGACACCGTTCCGCGTTTCCTCGAGGAAGGCCAGTGGGCGCCTAAAGCGACCGTAGCAACGCTTTCCAACGCCATGGACGTAAGCCAGCCGAACAACTGGCCGCGCGTGGAAGAACTCTTCCGCCGTAAGATCTGGCGTCTGACCGACCTTGGCTATGCTGCCGTTACCGACGAAACCACCAAAGAAACGATGCGTGAGCTGAAGGCCATTGGCTATGTTTCCGAACCGCATGCGGCCATCGCCTACCGCGCCCTGCGTGACCAGCTGCAGCCTGGCGAGTTTGGTCTGTTCCTGGGCACCGCGCACCCGGCGAAGTTTAAAGAGAGCGTAGAGGAGATTCTGGGCGAAACGCTGCCGCTGCCGCAGGAGCTGGCGTCCCGCGCCGACCTGCCGCTGCTTTCCCACAACCTCCCGGCTGATTTTGCCGAGCTGCGTAAGTTTATGATGGTTAAAGCCTAATCCTGAGGCCCTGTTTTTTGGTAAAAGCGGGGCCGTTCGGTGGGATTACCGGCGCTAGTTCAAAGTAAAACGCCAGCTTAGCGCTGGCGTTTTTTTTTACTGCTCGTGGCGCTTAAACACCAGTTCGTTCTTTTGCGAGGCGGCCTCATCATAGAAGTAGCCGTCGGTATTAAACGCTTTTAGCTGTTCAGGCTTAGTTAAACGGTTTTCAATGATGTAGCGGCTCATCAGCCCGCGCGCCTTTTTCGCGTAGAAGCTGATGACTTTAAACTTGCCGTTCTTTTCATCAAGGAAGACGGGCTTGATAATTTCCGCATTCAGCTTCTTCGGCTTAACCGCTTTAAAGTATTCATCGGACGCGAGGTTTACCACGATATTGTCACCCTGGTCCGCCAGCGCCTGGTTGAGCTTCTCGGTAATCGTGTCGCCCCAGAAGTGGTAAAGATCTTTGCCTTTTGGATTGTCCAGACGAATGCCCATTTCCAGCCGGTAAGGCTGCATTAAGTCCAGCGGACGCAGTACGCCGTACAGCCCGGAAAGCATGCGCAGGTGCTGCTGGGCGAAATCAAAGTCCGCTTCACTGAACTCTTCGGCCTGCAGGCCGGTATAAACGTCGCCTTTAAACGCAAGAATCGCCGGGCGAGCGTTTTTCGGAGTGAAGGTTGGATGCCATTCATGAAAGCGGGTTTCGTTAAGCGAAGCCAGCTTGTCGCTGATGCTCATCAGCGAGGCAATTTGCGGCGCGCTAAGCTTGCGGGCAACGCTAATGAGCTGCTGCGAATAGTCCAGCAGTTCAGGCTGCGTATAGCGGTCCGTAGGCAACTCGCTTTGATAATCCAGCGTCTTGGCAGGTGAGATAAGAATTAGCATGTCCACTCCTCGCATAGTTTGGCGCTTACTTTAGCAAATTTCCCCAACGTCGCGGCCTATGGCTGCAATTAGCCAGGTTTTTTTTCAACATTCCTGTCCCAGACGCCGGGCGCAAGCTGGCTCTTGATATCCGGGAAGCGGTTTGGATTGAAAATCGGGGAGATCCCGAGCTTTTGCTGGCGCAAATAATCCGCCGCGATCGTTTTGACCACCGGAGAGAGCAGCAGGATCGCCGTGATATTGGTAATTGCCATGATCGCCATCGCTAAGTCTGCCAGCTGCCAGACCAGCGGCAGGGCGGCCTGCGTGCCAAACATCACCATTGTCAGCACCATAAAGCGCAGTAAAAATTTTAGCGCCCGGCTCTCCTGGTTGAGGAACAGCAGATTGTTCTCGGCGTAGGTGTAGTTCGCCATGATGGAGGTGAAGGCGAACAGGAAGACGATAATCACGATAAAACCGCTGCCCCAGCTGCCTACCGACGAGCTAAGCGCCTGCTGGACAAGGATGATGCCGCTGCGTGAAGTTTCAATTCCGTCAATCATGCCGGACATCAGCACAATGGCGGCGGTCGCGGTGCAGATGATAGCCGTGTCGATAAGCACGCCAAACATTTGTACCACGCCCTGGGTTGCCGGATGAGGAGGCCATGCCGCCGCCGCGGCGGCGGCATTCGGCGTGGAGCCCATTCCCGCTTCGTTGGAAAACATCCCGCGCTGAAAACCGTTGGTGATGGCCTGGCTGACGGTATAGCCCAGCGCACCCGAAGCGGCTTCATGCCAGCCAAAAGCCTGGCTAAAAATCAGCCTGACCACTTCCGGGAAGCGTTCAATGTGCAGGGCAACAACATACAGGCTCATAAACACCCAAAGCAGCGCCATCAGCGGCACCAGCCATTGCGAAAGGCGGGCGATGGTTCGCATTCCGCGCCAGATAACCAGCGCGGTGAGGGCGACCAGGAAAACGCCAACCCAGATTTTCGGCACGTCAAAGGCATAGTGGGTTGCCACGGCGATGGAATTAGCCTGTACGGCGTTAAATACCATGCCGAAGGCAACGATCAAAAAGAGGGAAAACAGCACGCCCATCCAGCGCATGCCAAGCCCGCGCTCCATATACCAGGCCGGGCCGCCGCGATAATTTCCCTCTTTGTCCCGGCTCTTGTAAAGCTGGGCGAGCGAACATTCGGCAAAGGCTGTCGCCATGCTGAGCACCGCGGCCACCCACATCCAGAACACCGACCCCGGGCCACCTGCGGAGATGGCAAGCGCGATGCCGGCAAGATTCCCGCTGCCAACGCGAGCGGCCAGGCTGGTGCAGAGCGCCTGCAGTGAGGATATTCCGGAAGGATCCGGCGAGTCGCTGTTACGGAGGAAGATACGCAGCCGGGTAAAGTAGCGGAACTGAACAAAGCCGCTGCGGTAGGTGAACCAGATCCCCGCGCCGATGAGCAGCCAGAGCAGCACCGAGCCCCAGAGCACTTCATTGATAAAATAGATAAAATCTGTCATTAACGTCCCTCTTGTTAATGCGTGATGGCGGCGAGGTTGACGGTCCCGAGCCATACAATCCATTACGTTACAGATAAATGGGCGGCCGAGTTTATCATATCTGGTTCTCTGGACGGACAGCACTTGTCGCGGTTGCACCTGATGGGCGGCGTGATATCATCAAGACAGACCGGTTACATCTCCCTAACAAGCTACACCTGAAGAGAAACACTCATTATGACGGATAAATTGACTTCTTTGCGTCAACTGACCACCGTGGTTGCTGACACCGGAGATATCGCGGCAATGAAGCTGTACCAGCCGCAAGACGCTACTACCAACCCTTCTCTGATCCTTAACGCCGCGCAGATCCCTGAGTATCGCAAACTGATTGACGAAGCGATTACCTGGGCTCGTAGCCAGAGCAGCGACCGCGCTCAGCAGGTGGTTGATGCTTCCGATAAGCTGGCTGTTAACATCGGCCTGGAAATTCTGAAGCTGATCCCTGGCCGTATTTCTACCGAAGTGGATGCTCGCCTCTCTTATGACACCGAAGCCAGCATCGCTAAAGCAAAACACCTGATCAAGCTCTACAACGACGCGGGCATCAGCAACGATCGCATTCTGATTAAACTGGCTTCTACCTGGCAGGGCATCCGCGCTGCAGAGCAGCTGGAAAAAGAGGGCATCAACTGTAACCTGACCCTGCTGTTCTCCTTCGCTCAGGCCCGCGCCTGTGCGGAAGCTGGCGTCTTCCTGATTTCTCCGTTTGTTGGCCGTATCCTCGACTGGTACAAAGCTAACACCGACAAGAAAGAGTATGCCCCGCAGGAAGATCCGGGCGTGGTTTCCGTGACCGAAATCTACCAGTACTACAAGCAGCACGGTTATGAAACCGTGGTGATGGGCG
Organism: Cedecea lapagei; assembly: GCF_900635955.1. Lineage (GTDB taxonomy): Bacteria > Pseudomonadota > Gammaproteobacteria > Enterobacterales > Enterobacteriaceae > Cedecea > Cedecea lapagei. The sequence continues at coordinate 3,910,551 of NZ_LR134201.1, read as the reverse complement.
CAAGCTTCCGTAACGTGGGTGAAATCATCGAGCTGGCCGGCTGTGACCGCCTGACCATCGCCCCTGCTCTGCTGAAAGAGCTGGCGGAAAGCGAAGGTGCCATCGAGCGTAAGCTGAGCTACACCGGTGAAGTGAAGGCGCGTCCTGAGCGCATCACCGAGTCCCAGTTCCTGTGGCAGCACAACCAGGATCCAATGGCCGTAGACAAACTGGCGGACGGTATCCGTAAGTTTGCTATCGACCAGGAAAAACTGGAAAAAATGATCGGCGACCTGCTGTAATCATTCCCGTGGCCGACCTCCGTCGGTCACGCTTTTCACCGCTTCCCCTGTCTGCATTCTCTTTCCCCGTGTATCATTCCGCCCAGGCTTGCTGATTTCCGGAAACGATATGAATACCTTACGCATTGGACTAGTGTCCATTTCTGATCGCGCCTCCAGCGGCGTCTACCAGGACAAGGGCATCCCTGCGCTGCAGGAGTGGCTGGAGCAAACCCTGACCACGCCCTTTGAGATACAAACTCGCCTGATCCCTGATGAACAGCCCGTCATCGAGCAAACGCTTTGCGAGCTGGTGGATGAGATGGGCTGCCATCTGGTACTGACGACAGGCGGCACCGGCCCCGCACGTCGCGATGTCACGCCGGACGCTACGCTGGCGGTTGCTGACCGCGTGATGCCTGGATTTGGCGAGCAGATGCGTCAGATTAGCCTGCATTTTGTGCCGACGGCGATCCTTTCGCGTCAGGTCGGGGTTATCCGTAAACAGGCGCTGATCCTTAACCTGCCGGGGCAGCCGAAATCAATCCAGGAGACGCTGGAGGGCGTGAAGGACGAAAGCGGGAAGGTGGTCGTGCCGGGCATTTTTGCAAGCGTACCGTATTGTATACAGCTGCTGGAGGGGCCTTATATCGAAACCGACAGCCAGGTCGTAGCATCTTTTCGCCCTAAAAGCGCTCGCCGCGAAACAAAACCCTGAATAATTGGCTTTCTTGACATAACATCCAATTTTTATGGAGTGTTAATCGTTAACCGTTATAGTAACTCTGGCTTTACACTATGACGTAAAAAATAATTAACACTCCTCTTTACAAGCGGTTTCCTATGTCAAAACAGCACGCCAGACCTCTTAATCGCCAGGATTATAAAACCCTGACGCTTGCCGCCCTCGGCGGTGCTCTCGAATTCTACGACTTCATCATTTTCGTCTTCTTTGCCGCCGTGCTGGGAGAGCTTTTCTTCCCGGCTGATATCCCCGAGTGGCTTCGCCAGGTACAAACCTTCGCTATCTTTGCCGCGGGTTATCTCGTGCGCCCTTTGGGCGGCGTCGTGATGGCGCATTTTGGCGATCTGGTGGGGCGCAAAAAGATGTTTACTCTTAGCATCTTGCTCATGGCCGTGCCGACGCTGGCGATAGGCCTTTTACCGACCTATGCCTCGTTAGGTATCGCGGCTCCGCTGCTGCTGCTGTTAATGCGTATTCTGCAGGGCGCGGCGATCGGGGGTGAAGTGCCCGGCGCCTGGGTTTTCGTCTCAGAGCATGTTCCGGAGAAGCGAATTGGTCTTGCCTGCGGCATTTTAACGATGGGGCTGACCGTCGGCATTCTGCTTGGCTCTGTGGTGGCTACCATCATCAATACGTCGATGACCCAGCAGGCTATTCACGACGGCGGCTGGCGCATTCCCTTCTTCCTGGGCGGGATTTTCGGCCTGGTAGCAATGTATCTGCGCCGCTGGCTGCGTGAAACGCCCGTCTTCCTCGAAATGCAGCAGCGCAAAGCCCTCGCTGAGGAGTTGCCGCTCAAATCGGTAGTGGTTGGCCATAAAAAAGCGGTGGTGGTTTCCATGCTGCTGACCTGGCTGCTCTCCGCCTGCATCGTGGTGGTGATTTTGATGTCCCCCATCTGGCTGCAAAAACAGCACGGTATAGCCCCGGCGCTGACGCTGCAGGCAAACAGTATCGCGACTATTATGCTGTGCGTTGGCTGTCTGCTGGCAGGGCTTGCGGCCGACCGTTTTGGCGCGGGGAAAACCTTCACCACAGGCAGCTTCCTGCTGGCCGTATGCAGCTGGATGTTTTATCACCTGAGCGGGACTCATCCTGAGCATCTCTTCCTGCTGTATGGCCTGGTCGGCCTGAGCGTTGGCGTGGTTGGCGCGGTGCCGTTTGTGATGGTGCGTGCTTTTCCGGCTCAGGTACGCTTTACCGGCATCTCTTTCTCTTACAATCTGTCGTACGCCATTTTCGGCGGCCTGACGCCCATTGCGGTCACCATGCTTATGGGGGTTTCACCCATGGCGCCGGCCTGGTACGTTCTGGCGTTAGCTATCGTGGGGTTAGTGATGGGGATCTGGTTAAGAAAAGATATCCATCATCAGGATAAGACGGAAAAAGAGGCGCTTACGCAGTCCTGAATAAAAAAACGCGGAGCCAGGCTCCGCGTTTTTGCTTTCCGCTAAGGGAGGATTATTTTTTTTCGCCGATTGGCAGCACGGTGCGGCCAAACTGCTCGTTCAGCACTTCACCCATCGCCAGGTAGATAGCGCTTGCGCCACACACCAGGCCAATCCAACCCGCGACTTTCACGATGCCCTCGTTATCCGCCAGGTGGCCAATCGCCAGCAGGGCAAACAGCACGGTCAGGCTGGCAAAGACGAACTGCAGCATGCGCGGTGCTTTCAGGGTGCCGAAGAACATAAACAGGGTGAATACGCCCCACAGGCCCAGGTACGCGCCGAGGAAGTGACCGTTGGTCGCCTCGCTCAGGCCCATCTTAGGCAGCAGCAGAATCGCCACCAGCGTCAGCCAGAAAGAGCCGTAGGAGGTGAAGGCGGTTAAACCGAAAGTGTTCCCTTTTTTAAACTCCAGCAGACCCGCGAAGATTTGCGCGATCCCGCCGTAGAAAATCCCCATCGCGAGGATAATAACGTCAAAACCAAAAATACCTGCGTTATGCAGGTTGAGCAAAATGGTGGTCATGCCGAAGCCCATTAAGCCCAGGGGAGCTGGATTAGCCAACTTAGTGTTGCCCATAGTTCCTCTGAAAAATTCATCTGAAATGTAGTGATTATTTATACCGCGCCGCCGTTACTCGGCTGCGGGCGCGGCATAATAATCAGGCCGCACGTCGCCGTCTATGATCTGAGCAGGGAGAAAGCGGAAAATTTTTTTTCATCTGCCCCTTGATGGCAGGCGTTGCGACCCCATCTTGTATGCAACCGCAGTTGGCGGACCTGAAAAAAAACGCTTCGGGCAGTTGAAACAGATGCTTTTGCCCGCATAACAGGTTCACAACCACATGATGACGAATTTTTAGTGGAGACGTTTAGATGGGTAAAATTATTGGTATCGACCTGGGGACAACTAACTCTTGTGTCGCGATTATGGATGGGACTACTGCTCGTGTGCTGGAGAACGCCGAGGGCGACCGCACCACGCCTTCTATCATTGCTTACACGCAGGACGGCGAAATCCTGGTAGGTCAGCCGGCTAAACGTCAGGCAGTGACTAACCCGCAAAACACTCTGTTTGCGATCAAACGCCTGATTGGCCGTCGCTTCCAGGACGAAGAAGTACAGCGTGATGAAGCCATCATGCCGTACAAAATCATCGGCGCTGACAACGGCGACGCATGGATTGACGTAAAAGGTCAGAAAATGGCACCGCCGCAGATCTCTGCTGAGGTGCTGAAGAAAATGAAGAAAACCGCTGAAGATTACCTGGGCGAGCCGGTAACCGAAGCTGTTATCACCGTACCTGCATACTTCAACGATGCTCAGCGTCAGGCAACCAAAGACGCCGGCCGTATCGCGGGTCTGGAAGTAAAACGTATCATCAACGAACCAACCGCAGCCGCGCTGGCCTACGGTCTGGATAAAGAAGTTGGCAACCGTACTATCGCGGTTTACGACCTGGGTGGTGGTACCTTCGATATCTCTATTATCGAAATCGACGAAGTTGACGGCGAAAAAACCTTCGAAGTACTGGCAACCAACGGTGATACTCACCTGGGCGGTGAAGACTTCGACAGCCGTATGATCAACTACCTCGTTGACGAGTTTAAGAAAGATCAGGGCATTGACCTGCGTAACGATCCGCTGGCCATGCAGCGCCTGAAAGAAGCGGCAGAAAAAGCGAAAATCGAGCTTTCTTCCGCGCAGCAGACCGACGTTAACCTGCCGTACATCACTGCAGACGCGACCGGTCCAAAACACATGAACATCAAAGTGACTCGTGCGAAGCTGGAATCCCTGGTTGAAGACCTGGTAAACCGCTCTATCGAGCCGCTGAAAGTTGCGCTGCAGGATGCTGGCCTGTCCGTTTCCGATATCCAGGACGTTATCCTGGTCGGCGGTCAGACTCGTATGCCAATGGTGCAGAAAAAAGTGGCCGAGTTCTTCGGTAAAGAGCCGCGTAAAGACGTTAACCCGGACGAAGCTGTCGCTATCGGCGCAGCGGTTCAGGGCGGCGTGCTGACCGGTGACGTGAAGGACGTGCTGCTGCTGGACGTTACCCCGCTGTCTCTGGGTATCGAAACGATGGGCGGTGTGATGACTTCGCTGATTAGCAAGAACACCACTATCCCAACCAAGCACAGCCAGGTGTTCTCTACCGCGGAAGACAACCAGTCTGCGGTAACCATCCACGTGATTCAGGGTGAGCGTAAACGCGCCTCCGATAACAAATCACTGGGTCAGTTCAACCTGGACGGCATCAGCCCGGCGCCGCGCGGTATGCCGCAGATCGAAGTCACCTTCGACATCGATGCTGACGGTATCCTGCACGTTTCCGCGAAAGACAAGAACAGCGGTAAAGAGCAGAAGATCACCATCAAGGCATCTTCCGGTCTGAACGAAGACGAAATCCAGAAAATGGTCCGTGATGCAGAAGCTAACGCCGAAGCTGACCGTAAGTTCGAAGAGCTGGTTCAGACTCGTAACCAGGGTGACCACTTGCTGCACAGCACCCGTAAGCAGGTTGAAGAAGCAGGCGATAAACTGCCGGCTGACGACAAAACTGCCATCGAGTCTGCGCTGACCGCGCTGGAAGCGTCTCTGAAAGGCGAAGACAAAGCGGATATCGAAGCCAAAATGCAGGCTCTGGCTCAGGTTTCCCAGAAGCTGATGGAGCTGGCTCAGCAGCAGCACGCTGAGCAGCAAGCTGGCAACGCCGCAGACGCAGGCCACGCCAACGCCGGCAAAGACGACGATGTTGTTGATGCCGAGTTCGAAGAAGTTAAAGATAAAAAATAATCGCCCTGATGCAGGGTAATTAACCGGCACGGGCGCGGAGTTTACTCCACGCCCGTGCTCGTATGTTAAGGGCAGAAAAAAGAGATGGCGAAGAGAGACTATTACGAGGTTTTAGGCGTTCCGAAGTCAGCGGAAGAGCGTGAAATCAAAAAGGCTTACAAGCGCCTGGCGATGAAGTTCCATCCGGACCGTAACCAGGGCGATAAAGAGGCCGAAGCTAAGTTCAAAGAGATCAAAGAAGCCTACGAGATCCTGACCGACGATCAAAAACGCGCCGCCTACGATCAGTACGGCCACGCTGCGTTTGAGCAGGGCGGTATGGGCGGCGGTGGCGGCTTTGGCGGCGGCGGTGCGGACTTCAGCGATATCTTTGGCGACGTATTTGGCGACATTTTTGGTGGCGGACGCCGTCAACGCGCCTCCCGTGGCGCAGATCTGCGCTACAACATGGACTTAACGCTTGAAGAAGCGGTTCGTGGCGTCACCAAAGAGATCCGTATCCCGACGCTGGAAGAGTGTGAAGTTTGCCACGGCAGCGGCGCGAAAAAAGGTTCTTCTCCGCAGACCTGTCCAACCTGTCATGGGCAGGGCCAGGTGCAGATGCGTCAGGGCTTCTTCACCGTGCAGCAAAGCTGCCCGCACTGCCAGGGCCGCGGTACCATCATTAAAGATCCGTGCACCAACTGTCACGGCCATGGCCGCGTAGAGAAAACCAAAACGCTGTCGGTAAAAATTCCGGCAGGTGTGGATACCGGCGATCGTATCCGCCTTTCTGGTGAAGGCGAAGCGGGCGAGCACGGCGCACCTTCAGGCGATCTGTACGTTCAGGTTCAGGTGAAACAGCACCCAATCTTCGAGCGTGAAGGCAATAACCTGTACTGCGAAGTGCCGATCAACTTTGCGATGGCTGCGCTGGGCGGGGAAATTGAAGTGCCGACCCTCGACGGCCGCGTTAAGCTGAAGGTACCGAGCGAAACGCAAACCGGCAAGCTGTTCCGCATGCGCGGTAAAGGTGTGAAATCCGTACGCGGTGGCGCGCAGGGCGATCTGCTGTGCCGCGTCGTTGTTGAAACTCCGGTTAGCCTGAACGAAAAGCAGAAGAAACTGCTGCGTGATTTGGAAGAGAGCTTTGGCGGCCCAACGGGGGCGAACAATAGCCCGCGTTCGAAGAGCTTCTTCGACGGCGTGAAGAAATTCTTTGATGATTTGACCCGCTAACTTCTTCCGGCCGCAATACTTCAAAAAACCTGAACTGCTTCATTCGGTTCAGGTTTTTTTATGCCTGTTACAATGGGTCGGTTTTTACGATCTTTATCTGCCATATAAGCTGTTTTTATCGATCTGTTATTGTCGCTATGCTGGCTACCCTAATCGTGTTCAGGGTGACCAGGCTGCTTAAAGAATTGGGTGAAATAATGACTAAAAATCTGCAACGTTTTTTTCAGAATGATGCCGCAGGCGGTATTTTTTTGATTGTTGCCGCCGCGCTGGCAATGCTGCTGGCGAACCTGGAATCAACCAGCGCCGGCTATGAGGCATTTCTCGCCACACCCGTTGAGGTGAGAATCGGGCCGCTGGATATCAGTAAAAACCTGCTGCTGTGGGTGAACGACGCCCTGATGGCGATTTTCTTCCTGATGATAGGCCTGGAAGTGAAGCGTGAGATGGTCGTTGGCTCGTTAGCCGATCGCCGTCAGGCTTCATTCCCCGTGATTGCCGCCCTGGGTGGTATGGTCGTGCCGGCTCTGCTTTATCTGGTTTTCAACTATGCTGATCCTGTCACGCGCGAAGGCTGGGCGATTCCGGCGGCAACGGATATTGCGTTTGCGCTCGGGATCCTGGCGCTGCTGGGCAACCGGGTTCCGCTGGCGTTGAAGGTCTTTTTGATGGCGCTGGCGATTATCGATGACCTCGGGGCGATTGTGATCATCGCGCTGTTTTATACCCACGATCTCTCGATGATGTCGCTGGGCGTTGCGGCTGCAGCTATTGTTGCCCTGGCATTGCTTAACCTGTTTAACGTTCGTCGTACTGGCGTCTATATCCTGGTCGGCGTAATACTGTGGATAGCGGTACTGAAATCCGGCGTGCATGCAACGCTTGCGGGAGTCATTATTGGCTTCTTTATCCCGCTAAAAGAGCAGAAGGGGCGTTCGCCTGCTCGGGAGCTGGAGCATGTGCTGCATCCCTGGGTGGCTTTCCTCATTCTGCCGCTGTTTGCCTTTGCCAATGCCGGCGTATCGTTAACCGGAGTGACGGTAGAGGGCCTGACGTCGCTGCTCCCGCTGGGTATTATCGCCGGCCTGTTTATCGGTAAACCACTGGGTATCAGCCTCTTCTGCTGGCTGGCGCTCAAGCTTAAGCTCGCCTCGCTGCCGGAAGGCACAAGCTTCAGGGATATCATGGCGGTAGGCGTGCTGTGCGGCATCGGCTTTACGATGTCTATTTTTATCGCCTCGCTGGCATTTGGTGACGTCGATGCGGAGCTGATTACCTGGGCGAAGCTGGGGATTTTGCTGGGGTCGTTACTTTCCGCTGTCGTAGGCTTCACGATGCTAAAAGCACGGTTGCCTAAGGTCGCTTTATGACGATTCTGGCTGCCGGGTCATCTGCAGATGACCCGATAATGGATTAACTCTCAGGGAGTGAAGGGCATGTCCCATATCAATTACAACCATCTTTATTATTTCTGGCACGTGTGCAAAGAGGGGTCTGTCGTCGGCGCTGCTGAGGCGCTGTTCCTGACCCCGCAAACCATCACCGGGCAAATTAAAGCGCTCGAAGAGCGCCTGCAGGGGAAGCTGTTTCGCCGTCAGGGAAGGGGGCTAGTCCCTTCAGAGCTGGGTCAGCTGGTGTTCCGCTATGCCGACAGAATGTTTACCCTGAGCCAGGAAATGCTGGATATCGTGAACTACCGTAAAGAGGCCAGCATTCTGTTTGATGTTGGCGTGGCGGATGCGCTATCCAAAAGGCTGGTGAGCGGCGTGCTGGATGCCGCGGTCGTGGGAGACGAGCAAATTCATCTGCGCTGCTTTGAATCCACCCATGAAATGCTGCTCGAGCAGCTGAGCCAGCATAAGCTGGATATGATCATCTCAGACTGCCCGATAGACTCGACTCAGCAGGAAGGGCTGTTCTCGGTGAAGCTTGGCGAGTGCGGTATCAGCTTCTGGTGCAAAGGTCCTGCGCCGGAGCAATCTTTCCCTGCCTGCCTTGAAACACGGCGACTTCTTATTCCTGGACGCCGTTCTATGCTTGGGCGCAAGCTGCTCAACTGGATTAACATTCAGGGGCTGAAGATTGAGATTCTGGGCGAGTTTGACGATGCCGCGCTGATGAAAGCCTTTGGCGCTACCCATAATGCTATTTTTGTTGCGCCGACGCTGTATGCGCAGGATATCTACAACGATGACGATATTGTCGAGATAGGTCGAATGGATAACGTGCTGGAGGAGTACCATGCCATCTTCGCAGAGCGTATGATCCAGCACCCTGCGGTGCAGCGCATCTGCAGCAAGGACTACTCGGCGCTCTTCAAAGTTGACTGAATCGCAGGCATAAAAAAACCGGCGTTAGCCGGTTTTTTTATCAAAGCTACAGCAAACGAGCGATTAAGCCAGTTTGTTGATTTGCGCAGTCAGGTTTGCTTTATGACGCGCAGCTTTGTTTTTGTGGATCAGACCTTTAGCAGCCTGACGATCCACGATTGGTTGCATTTCGTTAAATGCTTTCTGTGCAGCAGCTTTATCGCCAGTTTCAATCGCTGCGTATACTTTCTTGATGAAAGTACGCATCATAGAGCGACGGCTTGCGTTGTGCTTACGGGCCTTTTCAGACTGTACGGCACGTTTCTTAGCTGATTTGATATTAGCCAAGGTCCAACTCCCAAATATGATCTATGTGGACAATTCAAAGGCCGAGGAATATGCCCTCTATACCTTCTTTTGTCAATGGATTTGTGCAAATAAGCGCCGTTAAATTTCCGACGCCTCTTACGTGTGATGGCGCGGATTCTACCAGCATTAGGCCAGGGAATACAGTCTTTCGCATCAAAATTCGTCAAGACAAAGGCGACGCTTGCCGAAAGGCCTTCCCAGCACAATGAATTCATTAAAGCTTTACGTTAAAGGCGGCAATCGCCGGTTAACCTTAATCGCGGTAGTTGGTATAATCCGCCAATTTCCACTGTTTTGAGCCAGCCATGAAGCTGATACGCGGTATACATAATCTGCGCCGGGAGCACCACGGGTGTGTACTCACCATTGGTAACTTCGACGGCGTGCATCGTGGCCATCAGGCGCTGTTAAAGGGCCTGTGTGAAGAGGGACGTGCGCGCAACCTCCCGGTCATGGTCATGATCTTCGAGCCCCAGCCGCTCGAATTGTTTGCACCAGAAAAAGCACCGGCTCGCCTGACCCGACTGCGGGAAAAACTGCGCTATCTGGCCGAGTGTGGCGTGGACTATGTTCTGTGCGTGCGCTTCGACCGCCGTTTCGCCGCGTTGAGTGCGCAAAACTTTGTGAGCGATCTTCTGGTTGACCGCCTCGGGGTGAAGTTCCTCGCGGTGGGCGATGATTTCCGTTTTGGCGCTGGTCGCCAGGGGGATTTCTTGTTATTACAGAAGGCCGGTCGCGAATACGGTTTTGACATCACCAGTACCCAAACGTTTTGTGCGGATGGCGTGCGCATCAGCAGCACTGCAGTGCGTCAGGCGCTGGCTGATGACAACCTGCCGCAGGCTGAAAGCCTGTTGGGGCATCCGTTTATGATCTCCGGTCGCGTCGTGCACGGTGATGAGCTGGGCCGTACCATTGGCTTCCCGACGGCGAATCTGCCGCTGCGTCGCCATGTTTCTCCGGTAAAAGGGGTTTATGCGGTTGAAGTCTCAGGCCTGGGTGAAAAGCCGATTGCCGGCGTGGCAAACATTGGCACTCGCCCTACGGTGGCGGGAATACGTCAGCAGCTTGAAGTCCATCTTTTGGACGTTGTAATGGACCTTTATGGTCACCATATAGAAGTAGTGCTGCGTAAAAAGATACGTAATGAGCAGCGATTTGCTTCACTCGATGAGCTGAAGGCGCAAATCGCCAGAGATGTGGTATCAGCCCGAGAATTTTTTGAGTCAAATGCCTGAAAGGCTAACCGAAATACGGAACCGAGAATCTAATGAGTGACTTTAAATCTACCCTAAATTTGCCTGAAACAGGGTTCCCGATGCGCGGCGACTTAGCCAAGCGCGAACCGGGTATGCTGGCGCGTTGGAATGATGACGATCTGTACGGCATCATCCGTAATGCGAAAAAGGGCAAAAAATCCTTTATTTTGCATGATGGCCCTCCTTATGCGAACGGTAGCATTCACATTGGTCACTCAGTTAACAAGATTCTGAAAGACATTATTGTTAAATCTAAAGGGCTTTCCGGCTTCGATTCCCCGTACGTGCCGGGCTGGGACTGCCACGGCCTGCCAATCGAACTGAAAGTTGAGCAGCTTATCGGCAAACCTGGCGAAAAGGTCTCTGCCGCTGAGTTCCGCGCCGCGTGCCGTAAATATGCCGCCGAGCAGGTTGATGGCCAGCGCGAAGACTTTATCCGCCTGGGCGTGCTGGGTGACTGGTCTCGTCCGTACCTGACCATGGACTTCAAAACCGAAGCCAATATCATCCGTGCGCTGAGCAAAATCATCGGTAATGGCCACCTGCACAAAGGCGCTAAGCCCGTTCACTGGTGCGTTGACTGCCGTTCTGCGCTGGCGGAAGCGGAAGTTGAGTACTACGACAAAACGTCTCCGTCTATCGACGTGACGTTTAACGCCGTGGATGCTGATGCGGTAAAAGCTAAGTTTGCGGCTTCAGCCGTGAATGGCCCAATCTCTCTGCTGATCTGGACCACCACGCCATGGACCCTGCCGGCCAACCGCGCGATTTCTCTGGGCGCTGAGTTTGACTACGTGCTGGTGCAGATCGAAGGCCAGGCGCTGATCGTGGCGAAAGACCTGATGGAAAGCGTGCTCAAGCGCGCCGGCGTGACCGATTACCAGATCCTCGGAACCGTGAAGGGCTCTGAACTTGAGCTGCAGCGCTTTAAGCACCCGTTCATGGGCTTTGACGTTCCTGCCATTCTTGGCGATCACGTTACGCTGGATGCGGGTACCGGTGCGGTACATACCGCAGGCGGCCACGGCCCGGACGACTACACCATCAGTCAGAAATATGGCCTGGAAATCGCTAACCCGGTGGGTCCGGACGGTAGCTATCTGCCGGGCACTTATGAAGGCCTTGATGGCGTTCAGGTGTTCAAAGCTAACGACCTGATCGTGAATATCCTGCGCGATAAAGGCGCTCTGCTGCACGTTGAGAAACTGCTGCACAGCTATCCGCACTGCTGGCGCCACAAAACGCCGATCATCTTCCGTGCGACCCCGCAGTGGTTTATCAGCATGGATCAGAAGGGCCTGCGCGAGCAGTCTCTGAAAGAGATCAAGGGCGTACAGTGGATCCCGGACTGGGGCCAGGCGCGCATCGAATCCATGGTGGCGAACCGTCCTGACTGGTGCATCTCACGCCAGCGTACCTGGGGCGTGCCGATGTCTCTGTTTGTGCACAAAGAGACCGAAGAACTGCACCCACGTTCGCTTGAGCTGATGGAAGAAGTGGCCAAGCGCGTTGAGCAGGACGGCATCCAGGCGTGGTGGGATCTCGATCCGCGTGACATCATGGGCGACGACGCTGACAACTACCTGAAAGTGCCGGATACCCTGGACGTTTGGTTCGACTCGGGTTCAACCAATTACTCCGTCGTGGACGCGCGCCCTGAGTTCCAGGGCCATGCTGCGGATATGTACCTGGAAGGCTCGGATCAGCATCGCGGCTGGTTTATGTCCTCCCTGATGATCTCTACGGCGATGAAAGGCAAAGCGCCTTACCGTCAGGTACTGACCCACGGCTTCACCGTCGATGGACAGGGCCGCAAGATGTCCAAGTCTATCGGCAACACCGTCAGCCCGCAGGATGTGATGAACAAGCTTGGGGCGGATATTCTGCGTCTGTGGGTGGCGTCTACCGACTACACCGGCGAGATGGCCGTTTCTGACGAAATCCTGAAGCGCTCCGCTGATGCATATCGCCGTATCCGTAACACCGCGCGCTTCCTGCTGGCCAACCTGAACGGCTTCAACCCTGAAACCGACATGGTGAAACCGGAAGAGATGGTGGTGCTGGATCGCTGGGCCGTTGGCTGTGCGCAAGAAGCGCAGGCGGATATTCTCGCTTCTTATGAAAACTACGACTTCCATGAAGTGGTGCAGCGCCTGATGCGCTTCTGCTCCGTCGAAATGGGCTCGTTCTACCTCGACATCATCAAAGACCGCCAGTACACCGCGAAGGCCGACAGCGTGGCTCGCCGCAGCTGCCAGACCGCGCTGTACCACATCTGTGAAGCGCTGGTGCGCTGGATGGCGCCGATCATGTCCTTCACCGCCGACGAAATCTGGGGCTATCTGCCGGGTTCTCGCGAGAAGTATGTCTTCACCGGCGAGTGGTACGAAGGGCTGTTTGGCCTGGCGGAAAGCGAAGAGATGAACAACGAGTTCTGGGATACCCTGCTGACCGTCCGCGGTGAAGTGAACAAGGTTATCGAGCAGGCTCGTGCGGATAAGCGCATTGGGGGTTCTCTGGAAGCGGCCGTGACTCTCTACGCTGACGCGGAGCTGGCAGCCAAGCTGAATAGCCTGAGCGATGAATTACGATTTGTCCTGTTGACCTCCGGCGCTGCAGTTGCCGATTATTCGCAGGCGAGTGAAGACGCTCAGCAGAGCGACATCCTCAAGGGGCTGAAAGTAGCTCTGCGTAAAGCCGACGGTGAGAAGTGCCCGCGCTGCTGGCACTTCACTACCGATATCGGTCAGGTAGCGGAGCATGCAGAAATCTGCGGCCGCTGTGTCAGCAACGTAGCCGGCGACGGCGAACAACGTAAGTTTGCTTGATGAAACCCATTTTCTCTACTGGATTGCGCTGGCTGTGGCTGGTGGTGGTCGTTCTGATTGTGGATCTCGGCAGTAAATACCTGATCCTCCAGCATTTCATGCTGGGGGATACGGTGTCACTGTTCCCGTCCCTGAACCTACACTACGCCCGCAACTACGGAGCAGCGTTTAGCTTCCTGGCTGATAAAGGCGGCTGGCAGCGCTGGTTCTTCGCGGGTATTGCCATTGGTATCTGCGTGGCGCTGGTGTGGATGATGTACCGCGCGAGCGCCCGTCAGAAGCTGAATAATATCGCCTATGCTTTGATTATTGGCGGTGCCCTCGGCAATTTGTTCGATCGTCTGTGGCACGGTTTTGTCGTGGACATGATCGATTTCTACGTCGGCGACTGGCACTTTGCCACCTTCAATCTGGCCGATACCGCAATCTGTATCGGCGCGGCGCTGATTGTGCTGGAGGGCTTCTTTGTCTCCTCCGACAAGCCCGCAAAGCAAAAAGGGTAATTCATGGCTGAGTCCGTACAAACCAACAGCGCGGTGCTGGTGCATTTCACGCTGAAGCTTGAGGATGGCTCCACCGCCGAGTCAACCCGCGCTAACGGTAAGCCTGCGCTGTTCCGCCTGGGGGATGAGACTTTGTCCCCTGGTCTGGAAGACCAGCTGGTTGGCCTGAAGGCCGGAGATAAAAAGGCGTTCTCGCTGGCGCCCGAGGCGGCTTTTGGCATTCCAAGCCCTGACATGATCCAGTATTTCTCACGTCGTGAGTTTGTTGATGCCGGCGAGCCGGAACCCGGCGCGATCATGCTGTTTACCGCAATGGATGGCAGTGAAATGCCGGGCGTGGTGCGTGAGGTGAACGGTGACTCGATCACCGTAGACTTTAACCATCCGCTGGCCGGGCAAACTATCCATTTTGATATTGAAGTGCTGGAAGTTGATCCGGTACTGGAGGCGTTGAATGCAGATCCTGTTGGCTAATCCCAGAGGCTTTTGTGCTGGGGTCGACCGCGCTATCAGCATCGTCGAAAACGCGCTGCAGATTTACGGCGCGCCGATCTACGTTCGCCACGAAGTTGTGCATAACCGCTACGTGGTCGACAGCCTGCGTGCGCGCGGCGCCATTTTCATCGAGCAGATCAGCGAAGTGCCGGACGGCGCAATCCTGATTTTCTCCGCACACGGGGTTTCCCAGTCCGTGCGTAACGAAGCCAAAAGCCGCGAGCTGACGGTCTTCGATGCCACCTGCCCGCTGGTGACTAAGGTGCATATGGAGGTGGCGCGCGCCAGCCGCCGTGGTGAAGAGTCCATTCTGATTGGCCATGCCGGCCACCCGGAAGTGGAGGGCACCATGGGCCAGTACAGCAACCCGAAAGGCGGAATGTATCTGGTGGAGTCGCCGGAGGATGTCTGGACGCTTGAGGTTAAAGACGAAAGTAATCTGTCGTTTATGACCCAGACCACGCTTTCCGTGGACGATACCTCGGACGTGATTGACGCTCTGCGCAAGCGCTTCCCGAAAATCATTGGGCCGCGTAAAGACGACATTTGCTACGCCACCACGAATCGTCAGGAAGCGGTGCGTGCTCTGGCCAGCGAAGCCGATGTGGTGCTGGTTGTGGGATCTAAAAACTCCTCCAACTCCAACCGCCTGGCCGAACTGGCGCAGCGAATGGGGAAAGCGGCCTGGCTTATCGACGACGCCTCTGATATTCAGGAAGCATGGTTCAAAGACGTGAGCTGTGTGGGCGTCACCGCTGGCGCCTCTGCGCCGGACGTTCTGGTGCAGAACGTCATTACTCGCCTGCGTGAGCTGGGCGGTAGCGAAGCTCAGGAGCTGACCGGTCGCGAAGAGAATATCGTATTTGAAGTGCCTCGCGAGCTGCGTGTCGATATACGTGAAGTCGACTAACGTCATCGATTGACGATGATGAGAAGATGCCAGCTGGTGTATGCCCGCTGGCATTTTTTATGGAGAAAAGCATGAGCAGAACCCCGATTATTCTCGATACCGATCCCGGTATTGATGACGCGGTAGCTATCGCTGCCGCTCTGTATGCGCCCGAGCTGGATTTAAAACTTATCACCACGGTCGCCGGTAATGTCTCCGTGGATAAAACCACCCGTAATGCCCTGCAGCTGATGGAATTCTGGCAAAAGGAGACGCCTGTTGCCCGAGGCGCTTCGGTACCGCTGCTGCGCCCGTTGCGGGATGCGGCGTATGTGCACGGCGAGTCAGGGATGGAAGGCTATCTCTTTACGGAAACGTCCCGCAGTACGCTGCCTGTGCCCGCATTTCAGGCCATGTACGAGTGCCTGATAAACAGCGATGAGCCGGTGACTCTGGTCACCATTGGTCCGCTGACCAACGTCGCTTTATTGCTGACTCAGTACCCGGAGAGCAAGGCACGCATTAAACGTGTGGTCATGATGGGCGGATCTGCAGGGCGAGGCAACTTTACGCCAACGGCCGAATTCAACATGGCTATCGATCCTGAAGCCGCTTCCCGAGTCTTTGAGAGCGGGCTGGAGATAGTCATGTGCGGGCTGGATGTTACCAACCGGGCAATACTTTCCCCCGAGTATCTGGCCTCCCTGCCGGAGCTGAACCGCACCGGGAAAATGCTGCATGCGTTATTCAGCCATTACCGCAGCGGCAGCATGGAAACCGGGCTGCGAATGCATGATTTGACCGCCATAGCCTGGCTGGTGAAACCCGAACTGTTTCATACCTGGCCCTGTTTCGTGGCGGTGGAAACGCACGGGACTTATACCAGCGGAACGACGGTGGTAGATATTGAACATCGCCTCGAGCGTCCGGCTAACGCGCATGTCGCGCTGGATATTGATGTGCCTGGTTTTCAATCCTGGGTCTCTGAGGTGCTGGCGTTAGCGCCATAAAGAGAGGGCGATAAAGGTGTGTGACTGCGTTCGCAGGCCCGACAGCTTGACTTTGAGTTAATCGATTAACCTGCTAAAGTTATAGCGTTGTTCTCCTCGGGCCGGAGATGAACATGACGCTATCCACACTTGTGCCACCTCATGTGGCATGGCTAACGGGCGCGCTGAAAAATGGCCCCGTCATCCGCAAAACCACCGATATCGCCGCCCTGGCCGGCGTTTTTTCCGACACAGAAAGCTGGCAGCGATGTGAACCCCGGCAGGCTGTCTATGATGTCGATGTTCTGCAAACTGAAACTTGCGAAGGGGCGCTTTTTACCGGCGTGACCCACCTGCATCCTGGAAGAGTTGGTGATGAGTTTTTTTATGACTCGCGGGCATTTCCATGCTCGCCGCGAACAGGGCGAAGTCTATTTCGGCCTGCGCGGCAGCGGGCTATTGCTGCTGCAGGACGAACGGGGTGAGGCCCGCCTCGAGTTCGTTACGGCTGGATCCGTGCATCTCATTCCAGGGCACACGGCGCACCGGCTAATCAATACAGGCGACTATACTCTTTCCGCACTTGCGGTTTGGCCGACGATTGCCGGGCATGATTACGAAGCTCTGTCCGGCGGATTTGCCGTCAGGATCAAGTACGACGATGCTGGCTGGCGCGTGGAGAAATGCCATGACTGATAGCGTAAAAAAATATGGCCTGGATATTCTGATTCACCATCAGCCCATGGGGTTCAGCTATGGGGAAGAAACGCTGGGTCCTTTGCCTGAAATTCGCACGCTCGATCAAATCCGGGCTTCTCTGCGAGATCCAGAATGCACAGGGCCGGAGCAGGTGTATGCGATTGCGATGGACGTTGCCCGGATAAGCGATATTGAAGAGCTGAAGAAACGCATGCTGCTTTTTGGCGTGGTGACCTATGCCTCCGGGCGTTTGGGTGAAGAGCCAGTCCGCAGCCAGGGGCATATTCACCGCGTCAGCGCTCACAGCGGATGGTCGCCGCCGGAACTGTATGAGATCTGGCAGGGCAAGGCGATTATCTATATGCAGGAGTTTGTGGCCGACGATCCGGGCCGCTGCTTTGCCGTTTTAGCTGGCGCCGGAGATAAGATACTTGTCCCTCCAGGTTGGGCGCATGCCACCGTTTCCGCTTCACCGCACGAGCCATTAACGTTTGGCGCTTGGTGCGACAGGGAATATGGCTTTGAATACGAGGCCGTGCGGGCCTATAAGGGGCTGGCGTGGTACCCGATTTTGCAGAATGAGCATGTTGCCTGGCAGCATAATCGACATTACATGCCAGGGCGCCTGCAGACGACCTACCCGCGAAAATACCACGAGTTTGGGATCACAGATGAACCGCTGTATCAGCAGTTTGTGGACGATCCTGCTCGTTTTCAGTTTATTTCCAGACCGGGAATGGTTGCCGAAAAGTGGGTGAACTTTCACCCTTAAGACATTCCCCCTCTCTTCCATGCGAAAGAGAGGGGGTTAACATTAAGCTGCAAATAATCCCACTGCCACCCCAAGAGCCGCGAGAACCAGCAGCATCAGCATCGCCTTAACCGGCGACAGGCCGCGTTTTGCCATTAAATACCAGGTCCCCAGCACCACTATCAGCGGTAAAAGCTGCGGGAAAATACCGTCCAGCATTTGCTGCAGGTGGATATTCACGCCGTCTTTGGTAATGAACTCCAGGCCGGTGCCCAATTTGACATAGCTTGCGGCCACGCCGCCCATCACAAAGACGCCGAGCAGAGAAAGCGCCTCGCGTAGACGGTTTGATTTGCTGCTGACCAGCATCTCAACCGACGTTGAGCCCATGCGGTAGCCTTTGAGGAACAGGAACCACGAGCCGGGGAGAATGATGGCGAGCCACGCAACGCAGTAGAAGAGTGGCCCAAGAATATTGCCCCCTGCCGCCAGCGCCATGCCGATGCTTAGCAGGATAGGAATCAACATACCGGGGATCATGGAGTCGCCAATC
Organism: Cedecea lapagei; assembly: GCF_900635955.1. Taxonomy (GTDB): domain Bacteria; phylum Pseudomonadota; class Gammaproteobacteria; order Enterobacterales; family Enterobacteriaceae; genus Cedecea; species Cedecea lapagei. The sequence goes on along the minus strand of NZ_LR134201.1, from coordinate 3,892,437 downwards.
CCGGCGACCGGCCCCATCAGCCCCACCTTCAGGGTGTTGATGGTTTCACCGTCGATCGGCTCGCCGTTGGCGCGTTTCTCCTCCAGACCCAGCACCATGCCGTTAACGATAGCGCCCAGCTGCGGTTCGGTGTTGTAAAACGACGCATGCCGTTTGAGCATTTCCTTGCGCTCCTGAAGATCAGGATAAAGCTTCTTCGCCACGGGTAGCATACTCAGGCAAAAGCCGAAGGATTCCAGGCGTTCGAAGCTCATTGAAGACAGGTTGTACATCATCCAGCTGCGCCAGCAGCGGCGCAGATCCTGGCGGGTGAGTTTGCGATCTTCCATCAGAATTCATCCTCGTCATCGGCCGGTTTCACCGCAGTTGCTGGCTGTGGATCCGGCTTGTAGTTGTAATGGATCAGGGCCAAAAGGGCGCCAACGATCACCAGCGCTACCATATTCAGCTTCAGGAAAACGATGCAGATAAAGCCCACCAGGAAGTAGATCAGCATGCTGTAGTTTTTGATGATCTGCTTAAGCAGAATGGCGATGCCTACCGCAGGCAAAATGCCGCCGAGCACGTTCATCGTCGACAGCACAACGTGCGGCAAACTATCCATAAAGCCGTTGATGTACTGGGCGCCAAAATAGACGGCGATGAAGGTTGGTACGAAACGCATCAGGAAGTTGGTGGCCTGCGGCCAGATGGCGCTATTGAGGTAAACACCGCGCTCGTCCCCTTTCTCCAGCGCAATGTCCGCTCGGTGGTTCCACCATGAGTTCAGCACCAGCATAGTGTTAAACAGAACCGTCCCCGCAATGCCGATGGTTGCGGCAAGCGCGACGGCCACTTCCGGGCCTTTATTCGATAAGATCCCCAACGCAATGGCCGGGAAGGCGACAAAGTTAAGATCCGCCGGCATCGATCCTCCGGGGGTTACCATCGCAATGTAGACCGCCTGAACGGCGACGCCGATGATAATCCCGGTTTGTACATCGCCGAGGATAAACCCCACCAGCATCCCTGAAACCAGCGGGCGGGTAATCAGATACCAGCCGCCGGTGAGCCCAAGCAGCCAGGGGCTGCTGAGCGCACCGAGGTAACAGAGAATGCCGATTAATGCAGCTTCAAAAGCCATAATGCACTCCTTATTTTATTTTTTGTCGGGCGTCCTGCCAGCTAAAGCAGCTTGCGTCCGGCACCAGGCGAAATTCAATCTGATGCCCACGCTCTGCCAGATAGTCGAAAGCCGAAGCTTCTTCTCCGCTGACCGCCTGGTTTGGCCCTATGGTGGTGGTGTTGGCGCGGGCGCTCATTGGCCCAACGTTGATTTTGCGGTTAGCATTTTGCAGGCTGATGCCCGCCTGCTCGATGTGCTGAAGCGTGACCGGTGACTTGCCAATCACGAAATAACGCTTCTCGCTGGCGATGATTTTCGGCAGCTTCTCAATGGCGGTGGCGGTATCGAACAGCCAGACTTTGGTGTCCTGCACCGCGCCTTTCATTACCGAGGACAGAAGCGGGTCGGCGGCGACAGCATCATCAATGGCCACAATACCGTCGCACGGCAGCTCTTTTGCCCAGCGGGTGATCAGCTGGCCGTGGATCACCCGGTCGTCAATACGTACAAATGAAATACTCATCTTGCCCCCTAAAAATCATCGGATTGTTGAGTTTCTGTCAGGCGCGCCTGAACGATCGTCTCTTTGGTTTGCTCAAGCAGAGCGGCCGCCGCTTGTTCTACATCGGTTAGCGTGACGATCTCGTCGCTGAGTAACAGCATCGGAAAATTAACGCCGCCCAGTACCGCCATCGGCGGCGTCGTTGAGGGAGAGAACGCGTGGTGGCAGGCAACATTCCACGGCGTACCGCTTTGTAAATCACACAGCACAAGTATGCCATCGGCATTCTGGCCGGCTTTGCGCAGGACCGAGGCGAACTCGTCGCGGAAGCTTTCAATGCCCTTTGTTTCGCTAAGAACGACGGGAAAAACGTGCTCCAGCTCGCCATAAACCATACGGGCGCTGGCGATCATGGCTTCGGCGAGAGGGCCGTGAGTGGCTAAAATAACGTTAATCATGATTTATCCCCTGACCCAGGCTTTCATCGTGGCGAGCTGCTGTCCGACGCCCTCGCCATAAGGTGAGATTCTGTATTCGCCCACGGCGGCCGGAACGATGAAGGTTTCGGCGTAGTGCACGACGAAGGGTTCGAAGGCATTATTGGGGCTGTCCACCAGCGCCTCGCTGCCTTCCACCAGATTCAATACGTTAACGCCTCCCTGAGTATCGTGAAGGACGGGCTTGCTGAACCAGTGACGGCGGGTTTCTATAAATTCGCGCTCGTGCAAACCGGTACGCTCTTCGCGCCAGCCATCGCCCTCGGCGACGGGTTCGAATTGGTTGATCAGGTGCTCTGTCGCCCATTCGGTATCGCGCTGCCAGTCAATCACGTGCTGACCGTGCTCAAGGTGCACCGGGCGCGGCAGGCCATCCAGCCCCAGGCGGCCCCAGTCCCACAGCTTGAAGGTGAAGATGTAAGGCGTAGCGCTGATTTCCAGCACCATGGCGCCTGAGCCAGCGCAGTGCACGGTCCCCGCCGGGATCAGGAAATGATCGTGTTTATGCGCCGGGAAACGGTTAACGAATTTCTCGTCATCGAAGGCCTTCTCACCGCGCTGTGCTGCGGCAAGATCGTTCAGCATCTCCTGCGGGCTGATGCCTGTTTTGGTACCCAGATAGACTTCCGCGCCCGGCTCGGCCTCCAGCAGGTAGTAGCTTTCGTCCTGGGTGTAGTGCATGCCGAAATGCTGCTGGATGTACTCCGTTAGCGGATGCACCTGGAAACTGAGATTCTGGCCGCCGACGGTATCCAGAAAATCAAAGCGGATTGGGAACTCTGCGCCAAAGCGGGCATGTACCTTTTCACCCAGCAGCGGGCGGGGGTAGAGCAGAACCAGATCCTGAGAGGGGATCTCGACCCGCACGTCACCAACACGCAGTAACAGGCTGTTTTCCTCGGGCACACAGTCAAAACACCATGCGTAGTTTGGCTTCGAGGGGTCGAGATCGAATTTTTCTTTCATCCATTGTCCGCCCCAGACTCCCGGGTCGAAGAAGGGCACGACGCGGAAAGGTTGGCGTGTCGTTTGTTGTAACGCGTGGCGCAATGCCTCTCCAGTTACCAGCGTCGGAGACTCTTTCTGATTGGTATCCAACAGGAAATCAGCGCGTTTCAGCAGTGGCGTTTTATGGCGGTCGAACACGCGCCATTCAATAAAGAAGGCTCTTTTATAGCGGCGCAGTATATCTTCCTGCTGATTTTCCGTGCCCCAGTTGCCCAGCTCACCGCTACGAAAACGCTGCTGGATCTCCCAGCGCGCTAAGTCGGCATACACCAGCACGTCCCCCTCATGCACCAGCGCTGCTCCGGGGCCATAAACCACTACCAGGCCGGCCTCAATTTCCTCTACTTCATGCTGCATTTGCGCCAGTTTCCCGGCATCGAAAAACTCAATGAGCTGGTGGCAGGAAAGGACGCCAAATACGCGATCGTCCGTCAGATTACTGGCAAGAAGATCGTGCAGATGCTGTTCGCTGTGGCGAGCATCTTCGACATTGATCGCCCGCAGCGGGCATAGCTTATTGACGAGGCGGGTTTGCAGTTCATCCAGGCGTACGCCGGGATAGCAGTCGATCACCAGTACGGTTTTCCCGTTTTGAGAAAGTGCTGCCTGTACCTTGCGGGCGATCGCCTCCCAGCCTTGCCAGGCGTGGCCGGCAAATCCATCAATCCTGACTTCAGGAAATTGGTTATATGCTGACTTTTTCATCATTACTCCCCGTTTTCATTTAGCCATAGATTAATCGATTAACCTTTTTTGAACAGGGTGGTTAACATGATTAACCCGCCACTTTTCGCAATGTTGCGGTTTTTTATCGCCTCTCTGTGACGGCATTCACAGGGAAAGATGCAAATTAAAGGTTATTCGATTAATCTTTGGTGAAACTGATTTCAAGGAGGGGCGATGACTTCTGTAACTCTTGCTCAGGTCGCTGAGCGGGCGGGTGTCTCAACCGCAACCGTATCGATGGTGCTAAGTCATCGTGGGCGTATTTCAGAGGCTACAAGGAAGCGGGTATTACTTGCGCTTGATGAAATGGGGTATGTCTATAATCAGACCGCGGCCAATTTACGTAACAGGACCAGTAATCAGGTGGGGCTGCTGCTTCATGATATCACTAACCCTTTTTATGGAGAGATGACCGCAGGGCTAAGCCATGAGATGGAACGCCACGATCTGCTGCTTTTTCTGGCCAACAGTGAGGAGTCTTACGAACGTCAGCAGAAATTTGTCGACTCTCTGATGCGTAATAATGCCTGCGGTATGGTGCTCTGCGGCGCGCGAGAGACGCCGCCAATGTTCTTTGAGGCGTTAAAGAGAAGAAACGTTCCGGCGATTATGGTGGTTCGGCCCTTTGAGAATGTCGATTTTGACTTTGTGGGGACCGATAATTTCCTCGGGACCCGGATGGCGACTCAGCATCTGCTGGACCTCGGCCACCGCCATATCGCTTTTATCGGCGGGTGCAACGGCTCCACCACCCGGGCGCTGCGCGTCGGGGGATATACCAGCAAGCTGCTGGAGCATAATATTCAGCCAGAAAGCGAATGGATAGTGCCCTCTCAGGCTTCCCGGAGTGACGGGGCAAGGGTTGCGGAAGCGCTTTTTACGCGCTTCCCGCAGATAACCGCGGCCGTCTGTTACCAGGATATTGTTGCCCTGGGCGTGATGCAGACGCTGCGCAAGATGGGGCGCATTGTCGGAAAAGATTTTGCGCTGGTTGGATTCGACGACGTGACGGAAGCCTCTATGGTGCAGCCCGCGCTGACTACGGTCTCCGTGGCGGCTAAAGAGATTGGCCGGAAAGCGGGAGAGCTGCTCTATAGCCGAATTCAGGGGAACGATGAACCGCCTAAAAGAATTATTTTGCCGCCGGCGCTTATCGTCCGAGAGTCATGCGGTTTCAGCCAGAATTAATCCTTGCTTATTGAGTGGTTTTTTTGTCAGTTATTGATAACTGGCGAGCCATGACAGTAAATTCTAATTATGGGTGTTTTCGGCTGGCGGCCCGGCGGCGGGCTGGTTAACCTGAGAGCGTTTTTAAGAATTATTTAACTGAAGAGTAATGATATGCATGATGCACAGATTCGCGTCGCCATCGCGGGAGCAGGCGGTCGTATGGGGCGCCAGTTAATTCAGGCGGCTCTGCAGCTTGATGGCGTTCAGCTTGGCGCAGCGCTTGAGCGTTCTGGTTCTTCCCTGGTCGGCAGCGACGCAGGTGAACTGGCCGGGGTGGCAAAAACCGGCGTGCTGGTGAGCGATAGCCTGGAGGCGGTCGCCAACGATTTCGACGTCTTTATTGATTTTACTCGTCCGGAAGGCACGCTGGCTCACCTGGCATTTTGCCTTAAGCACGGCAAAGGGATGGTTATCGGCACCACCGGTTTTGATGATGCCGGCAAACAGGCCATTAACGATGCCGCGCGCGAAATCCCCATTGTCTTTGCGGCTAACTTTAGCGTGGGCGTGAACGTGATGCTGAAGCTGCTGGAGAAGGCGGCGAAAGTTATGGGTGATTACACCGACATCGAAATCATCGAAGCGCATCATCGCTACAAAGTGGACGCCCCTTCCGGCACCGCGCTGGCGATGGGGGAGGCCATTGCCCAGGCAATGGACAAAGATCTTAAAGACTGCGCCGTTTATGCCCGCGAAGGCCATACCGGCGAGCGTGTGCCTGGCACCATCGGTTTCGCTACCGTGCGCGCAGGCGACATTGTCGGCGAACATACCGCAATGTTTGCAGATATTGGCGAGCGCGTTGAGATTACCCACAAGGCTTCAAGCCGCATGACCTTTGCTAATGGTGCTGTTCGTGCTGCTTCATGGCTTAAGGGTAAAAATAACGGGATTTTTGATATGAGAGACGTGCTCGATCTCAATAATTTGTAGTAAAACCTATCCTTATAGATGTGGTTATTTTGTTTTAATTGATTGATTTTAGGGTGATTTAAATCACCCTTTTGTTTTTATATAGGTTATGTTTAATTTTGTTTTGATTTGCCGTGAAATAGAATCTTATCTCTCTTTTTTGTGTTGTTGTAATGTTAATTTTGACCATCTGGTCTACTTTTTATCTGCCGTTACCCCCTTTTCCCAGTATTCAGCACCGGCAACCGATTACTTTTCCCAGGTTAGCTGGTTGTTTTGACCTTCAAATCCTATATTTTTACTCTGAACGGTAAAAAAGGCATAAAAACTTCTCCTTAATGTAGACTTTTACCGACCTGGTCTCTAGAATGCCGCCGTTTGCCAAAAATCCGTAGGGCAGGCACTTTTTGCATTTGATTCAGCCGTTGGTTTTGAATTAATATGCGAATAAATTGAATGTTTATTCCCTGGAGGACGTTTTGATTAAGTCAGCGCTGTTGGTTCTGGAAGACGGAACCCAATTCCACGGTCGGGCCATTGGGGCATCGGGTACGGCAGTGGGTGAAGTCGTTTTCAATACCTCATTGACCGGTTATCAAGAAATCCTCACTGATCCTTCCTACTCCCGCCAGATCGTCACCCTTACTTATCCCCATATCGGCAATGTCGGCACCAACGAAGCCGACGAAGAATCCTCCCAGGTCCATGCGCAAGGCCTCGTCATTCGTGACCTGCCGCTGATTGCCAGCAACTTCAGAAGCCAGGAAGATCTTTCTTCTTATCTTAAGCGCCATAACATCGTGGCCATTGCCGATATTGATACCCGTAAACTGACCCGTCTGCTGCGTGAAAAAGGCGCTCAGAACGGCTGTATTATCGCGGGCGATAACGTAGATGCGGCTCTGGCGCTGGAAAAAGCGAAAGCGTTCCCTGGCCTGAACGGCATGGATCTCGCAAAAGAAGTGACGACCAAAGAAGCGTACGCCTGGCAGCAGGGGAGCTGGACGCTCGAAGGTAATCTGCCGGAAGCGGCAAAAGCAGAAGCGTTACCTTTCCACGTAGTGGCTTACGACTACGGCGCAAAACGCAATATTCTGCGCATGCTGGTGGACAGAGGCTGTCGCCTGACGGTTGTCCCGGCGCAAACGCCGGCGGAAGAGGTGTTGAAGATGAACCCGGATGGCATCTTCCTTTCTAACGGCCCTGGCGACCCGGCTCCGTGCGACTACGCTATCAGCGCCATTAAATCCTTCCTCGAAACAGATATTCCGGTGTTCGGCATCTGCCTCGGTCACCAGCTGCTGGCGCTGGCAAGCGGCGCTAATACCGTGAAGATGAAGTTTGGCCATCACGGCGGTAACCACCCGGTGAAGGATCTGGATAAAGACTGCGTGATGATCACCGCCCAGAACCACGGTTTTGCGGTTGATGAGGCGACGCTGCCTGCCAACCTGCGCGTGACCCACAAATCCCTGTTCGATGGCACGCTGCAGGGCATCCATCGCACCGATAAAGCCGCGTTCAGCTTCCAGGGGCACCCTGAGGCTAGCCCGGGGCCGCACGACGCTGCGCCGCTGTTTGACCACTTTATCGATTTGATTAAGCAATACCGTTCAAGCGCTAAATAATCAGGAGCAAAATAAAATGCCAAAACGTACAGATATAAAAAGCATCCTGATCCTCGGCGCAGGCCCGATTGTTATCGGCCAGGCCTGTGAGTTCGACTACTCTGGCGCTCAGGCTTGTAAAGCGCTGCGCGAAGAGGGTTACCGCGTTATCCTGGTGAACTCCAACCCGGCCACCATCATGACCGACCCGGAGATGGCTGATGCGACCTACATCGAGCCGATTCACTGGGAAGTCGTGCGCAAAATCATCGAAAAAGAGCGACCTGATGCGGTCCTGCCGACCATGGGCGGCCAGACCGCGCTGAACTGTGCGCTGGAGCTGGAGCGTCAGGGCGTGCTGGAAGAGTTTGGCGTGACCATGATCGGCGCAACCGCAGACGCCATCGACAAAGCCGAAGACCGTCGTCGTTTCGACATCGCGATGAAAAAAATCGGTCTCGATACCGCGCGCTCCGGCATTGCACACAATATGGAAGAAGCGCTGGCCGTCGCGGCCGACGTGGGTTATCCGTGCATCATCCGTCCATCCTTTACCATGGGTGGCACCGGCGGCGGTATCGCCTACAACCGTGAAGAGTTTGAAGAGATTTGCGAGCGCGGCCTGGATCTCTCCCCAACCAAAGAGCTGCTGATTGATGAATCGCTGATCGGCTGGAAAGAGTACGAGATGGAAGTGGTGCGTGATAAAAACGACAACTGCATCATCGTCTGCTCTATCGAAAACTTCGACCCGATGGGGATCCACACCGGCGACTCCATCACCGTTGCGCCAGCGCAAACGCTGACCGATAAAGAGTACCAAATCATGCGTAACGCCTCGATGGCGGTACTGCGTGAAATCGGCGTGGAAACCGGCGGCTCAAACGTCCAGTTCTCCGTGAACCCGAAAACGGGCCGTCTGATCATCATCGAGATGAACCCACGCGTGTCTCGCTCTTCCGCTCTGGCTTCTAAAGCGACCGGCTTCCCGATTGCTAAAGTGGCTGCGAAGCTGGCCGTAGGCTACACCCTTGACGAGCTGATGAACGATATCACCGGCGGCCGTACACCGGCTTCCTTCGAGCCGTCTATCGACTATGTCGTCACCAAGATCCCTCGCTTCAACTTCGAGAAGTTTGCCGGCGCAAACGACCGCCTGACTACCCAGATGAAATCCGTGGGCGAAGTGATGGCGATTGGCCGTACTCAGCAGGAATCCCTGCAGAAAGCGCTGCGCGGCCTGGAAGTGGGTGCTACGGGCTTTGACCCGAAAGTCAGCCTGGATGACCCGGAAGCGCTGACCAAAATTCGCCGTGAGCTGAAAGACGCGGGCGCCGAGCGTATCTGGTACGTGGCTGATGCATTCCGTGCTGGCCTGTCGGTTGACGGCGTATTCAACCTGACCAACATCGACCGTTGGTTCCTGGTGCAGATTGAAGAGCTGGTGCGTCTGGAAGAGCAGGTTGCCGAAGTGGGGATCACCGGGCTGAATCATGACTTCCTGCGAATGCTGAAGCGTAAAGGTTTTGCGGATGCGCGTCTGGCAAAACTGGCCGGGGTTCGTGAATCCGAAGTTCGCAAACTGCGTGAGCAGTATGACCTGCACCCTGTCTACAAACGCGTGGATACCTGTGCGGCAGAGTTTGCGACCGACACCGCATATATGTACTCCACCTATGAAGATGAGTGCGAAGCTAACCCGAACAACGACCGCGATAAAATCATGGTGCTGGGCGGTGGTCCAAACCGTATCGGCCAGGGCATTGAGTTCGACTATTGCTGCGTACACGCCTCGCTGGCGCTGCGTGAAGATGGTTACGAAACTATCATGGTTAACTGCAACCCGGAAACCGTCTCTACCGACTACGACACCTCCGACCGCCTCTACTTCGAACCGGTCACCCTGGAAGATGTGCTGGAAATCGTCCGCGTTGAGAAGCCGAAGGGCGTTATCGTGCAGTACGGCGGGCAAACCCCGCTGAAGCTGGCTCGTGCGCTGGAAGCTGCTGGCGTGCCGGTTATCGGTACCAGCCCGGATGCTATCGACCGCGCGGAAGACCGCGAGCGCTTCCAGCATGCCGTTGAGCGCCTGAAGCTGAAGCAGCCTGCTAACGCCACCGTGACGGCCATTGAGCAGGCGGTGGAGAAAGCCGTGCAGATTGGTTATCCGCTGGTGGTTCGCCCTTCCTATGTCCTGGGCGGCCGCGCGATGGAGATCGTCTACGACGAAGCCGACCTGCGTCGCTACTTCCAGACTGCGGTTAGCGTCTCTAACGATGCGCCAGTGCTGCTCGACCGCTTCCTTGATGACGCGGTTGAAGTGGATGTGGACGCCATTTGCGACGGTGAAACCGTGCTGATTGGCGGCATCATGGAGCATATCGAGCAGGCGGGCGTGCACTCCGGTGACTCCGCGTGTTCTCTTCCGGCTTACACTTTGAGCCAGGAGATCCAGGACGTGATGCGCCAGCAGGTGCAGAAGCTGGCCTTCGAGCTGCAGGTTCGTGGTCTGATGAACGTCCAGTTTGCGGTGAAGGACAACGAAGTTTACCTGATTGAGGTGAACCCACGTGCTGCGCGTACCGTGCCGTTTGTTTCCAAAGCAACGGGCGTGCCGCTGGCGAAAGTTGCCGCTCGCGTGATGGCAGGCAAAACGCTGGTTGAGCAGGGCGTCACCAAAGAGATCATCCCGCCGTACTACTCGGTGAAAGAAGTGGTTCTGCCGTTCAACAAGTTCCCGGGCGTAGACCCGCTGTTAGGGCCAGAGATGCGCTCTACCGGGGAAGTGATGGGCGTCGGCCGCACCTTCGCAGAAGCTTTCTCTAAAGCGATGCTGGGCAGCCAGTCCACGATGCGTAAGCCGGGCCGCGCGCTTCTTTCCGTGCGCGAGGGCGATAAAGAGCGCGTAGTAGACCTGGCCGCCAAGCTGCTTAAACAGGGCTTTGAGCTGGATGCTACCCACGGCACGGCGATTGTTCTGGGCGAAGCGGGTATTAATCCACGTCTGGTGAACAAGGTGCATGAAGGCCGTCCGCACATTCAGGACCGTATCAAGAATGGCGAGTACACCTACATCATCAATACCACCGCGGGCCGCCAGGCGATTGAAGATTCCAAGCTGATTCGCCGCAGCGCGCTGCAGTACAAAGTGCATTACGACACCACGCTGAACGGCGGCTTCGCTACGGCGATGGCGCTGAACGCAGACGCTACCGAGAAGGTGACCTCGGTGCAGGAGATGCACGCCCAGATTAAGGGCTAACTCCCTTCAGCTTGATAGAATGTTCCGAAAAAAACCTCAACGGCCTCTGAAAAGAGGCCGTTTTTGCTTTTAGCCCAGCGAGATAGTCTACAGTTAATCAGCACACAACTTAAAATGACTAACTCGCTGGGAGAAAACCATGCACAAACAGACTTTACTCGCTTCCCTTTTCGCTGCCGCTACGCTGTTGACCGTTGCAGGTTGCTCATCAAATCAGGCCGTTAAAACGAGCGATGGCAAAACGATTGTGACCGATGGCAAACCTCAGGTTGATAAAGATACCGGACTGGTCTCTTACAAAAATGCCGAAACGGGGAAAACCGAGCAGATCAATCGCGACCAGGTGAAAGAAATGAGCGAGCTGGATAACTAGTTAAGAAATATCCAACAACTTACTCAGCAATATTGACTGTTAGCCTGTCGATTAACTGACTAAACTCACTGTCATTAAAGGCAGTAGTGAAGACAGGCTTAACAATGATTCTTATAATTTATGCGCACCCCTATCCCCAGCACTCGCACGCCAACCGGCAAATGATTGAGCGGGCGAAGACGTTACCGGGGGTAGAGGTTCGCTCCCTCTATGAACTTTATCCCGATTTCAATATTGATATTGCCGCTGAGCAGCAGGCGCTGAGCCGTGCCGATCTCGTTATCTGGCAGCATCCTATGCAGTGGTACAGCACGCCGCCGCTAATGAAATTATGGATAGACAAAGTTCTCTCGCACGGCTGGGCATACGGTAAGGGCGGCAATGCCCTGCACGGCAAAGACATTATCTGGGCGGTGACCACCGGCGGCAGCGAAAAACATTTCGAACTGGGGGATCACCCAGGCTTTGAAGTGCTTGCTCAACCTTTGCAGGCAACGGCGCTTTACTGCGGCATGAACTGGCTGCCGAGTTTCGCCATCCATTTCACCTTTGTTTGTGACGAATTCACGCTTGCCCGCCAGGCGGATGATTATAAGCAACGCTTAATTGACTGGCAGGAGGCTCGCCGTGGATAGCCATAGCTTAATTCAGGCGCTGATTTACCTTGGTTCAGCCGCGCTTATCGTTCCCATTGCCATGCGTCTCGGGCTGGGATCGGTCCTCGGCTACCTGATAGCCGGCTGTATTATCGGGCCCTGGGGATTGGGCCTGGTAACCGATGCCGAAACCATTCTGCATTTTGCAGAAATCGGCGTGGTGCTGATGCTCTTTGTCATCGGGCTGGAGCTTGATCCCCAGCGGCTATGGACGCTGCGTGCCTCGGTGTTTGGCGGCGGCTTTCTGCAGATGGCCGCCTGTGGGCTGGCGCTTGGCGCATTCTGTATCGCCATGGGGCTCAACTGGAAAATCGCCTTGCTTATCGGCCTGACGCTTGCGCTGTCCTCAACCGCGATTGCCATGCAGGCGATGAACGAACGCAACCTGACCGTCACGCCAATGGGGCGGCGTGCCTTTGCCGTACTGCTGTTCCAGGATATTGCGGCGATCCCTCTGGTGGCGATGATCCCGCTGCTGGCCAACAGCGGCGGCACGATGACCTTCGCGACCTTTTTACTTTCTGCCCTTAAGGTGGTTGCAGCGCTTGCGCTGGTCGTCCTGCTTGGGCGCTATGTCACTCGCCCCGTGCTGCGGTTTGTTGCGCGCTCCGGCCTGCGCGAAGTGTTCAGCGCCGTTGCGCTCTTCCTGGTCTTTGGTTTTGGCCTGCTGCTTGAAGAGGCCGGGCTGTCGATGGCGATGGGGGCGTTTCTTGCCGGTGTACTGTTAGCCAGCTCCGAATATCGCCATGCGCTGGAAAGCGATATCGAGCCGTTTAAAGGCCTGCTGCTTGGCCTGTTCTTTATCGGCGTCGGGATGTCTATCGACTTTGGCACCCTGCTCGAAAACCCGCTGCGTATTCTTATCCTGCTGGTCGGCTTCCTGGTGATTAAAACCTTGATGCTCTGGCTGGTTGCTAAGCCGCTGAAGGTGCCGCGCAGGCAGCGGCGTTGGTTTGCTGTACTGCTGGGCCAGGGCAGTGAGTTCGCCTTTGTTATCTTCGGCGCGTCGCATATGGCGCATGTGCTGGACGATGGCTGGTCGAAATCGCTGACCCTCGCCGTTGCGCTCTCAATGGCGGCGACGCCTCTGCTGCTGGTGCTGCTGAACCGGCTGGAGAAAACGGGAAGCGAGCAGGCCGGAGAGGCCGACGAGATTGATGAAGAGCAGCCTCGGGTCATTATTGCGGGCTTCGGGCGCTTTGGGCAGATTGCTGGCCGTTTGCTGCTGAGCAGCGGCGTGAATGTGGTCATTCTGGATCACGATCCAGACCATATTGAAACACTGCGAAAATTTGGCACCAAGGTGTTTTATGGCGATGCCACCCGCGTTGACCTGCTTGAATCCGCCGGCGCAGCGGGCGCTGAAGTGCTGATTAACGCCATCGACGATCCCGAAGCGAATATGCAGCTGACGGAACTGGCGAAGGAGAACTTCCCCCATCTGCAGATCCTTGCCCGGGCGCGCGATATAAATCACTACATTCGCCTGCGTCAGGCGGGAGTGGAGATGCCGGAGCGTGAAACGTTCGAAAGTTCGCTGAAGATTGGCCGACGTGCGCTGGAAGGGCTGGGCGTGGGGAAATATGAGGCGCGTGAAAGGGCCGATCACTTCCGCCGCTTTAACCTGCAGATGCTGGAAGAGATGGTGCCAACCGACGATAAGACCGCCGAACGAGCCGACGTCTTTAAGCGCAACAGCGCCATGCTGACGGAGGTGATCAATGAGGATCGTGCGCATCTGCATGTGATTCAGCAAGATGGGTGGCAGGGCACCAAAGAGGGACTCCACAGCGGTAAACTTTCTGACGAGCCTCCGGCCAGACCAGTAGAGTGATCCCGCTAAAAAATATTTACTTTTCCTTATAATGAACGGGGGTTAACGCTAACCCCTTGTTCCATATCCCGCAGTTGAACATTGAGGCGTACCGGACGTCGCAGAATAAAAAAAATTCTCGTTACGCGGCTCGCCCCCTGTCGACGAAAGATTGCGCTTTCCGTATAGTGGCGGCAATTTTTTTCATCACCCTTAGGTTATACGAATGATCAGTCTGATTGCTGCTTTAGCGGTAGATCGCGTTATCGGCATGGAAAACGCCATGCCATGGGATTTGCCTGGCGACCTGGCCTGGTTTAAGCGTAATACGCTAAACAAACCAGTCGTTATGGGACGCCTGACCTGGGAGTCTATTGGCCGCCCGCTGCCGGGACGTAAAAACATCGTCATCAGCAGCCAGGCCGGCAGTGACGATCGCGTTGAGTGGGTGAAATCGGTAGAAGAGGCGATCAAAGCCTGTGGCGATGCCGAAGAGATTATGGTGATTGGCGGAGGACGCGTATACGAGCAGTTCCTGCCGAAGGCGCAGCGTCTGTACCTGACCCATATTGATGCGGAAGTAGAAGGGGATACCCATTTCCCGGATTACGATCCGGATGAGTGGCAGTCAACCTTCAGCGAATTCCATGATGCCGACGAGAACAACTCGCACGGTTACTGCTTCGAAATCCTGGAACGTCGCTAGTTTTTAGCCCTCTTCCTGTGGGAGAGGGCGCTCTCTTAAGAGGCGACGGCCGCCTGACTTTCACCGTTATCCTGCTGGCGGTTTGAAGGCTGTGCGAACCAGCTTTTATCTTCCCAGCGCAGGCAGGTGAGATCCCCTCCCCAGCAGCATCCAGTATCCAGCGCATAGATGCCATCCGGCGTCCCTTTTCCTTCCAGCGATGCCCAGTGACCAAAGGCGACGGAATATTCGGCGGTAACGGGGCCTGGGATCGCGAACCAGGGCTTAAGCGGGGAAGGGGCCTTGTCTGGCGTATCCTTGCAGTACATATCCAGTTGGCCATTAGGGAAGCAGTAGCGCATGCGCGTGAGCGAGTTGGTGATAAAGCGCAGACGAGCCAGGCCCGACAGATCGCTCGACCAGTTGTTGGGCATATCACCGTACATCGCGTCCAGAAAGAGCGGGTAGCTGTCGCTCGACAAAACGGCTTCAACGTCACGCGCGCAGGCCTGCGCGGTAGCGAGATCCCACTGCGGGGTGATCCCCGCGTGCGACATAACCAGCTTTTTCTCTTCATCCACCTGAATAAGCGGCTGGCGGCGAAGCCAGTTGAGCAGCTCGTCTGCGTCCGGCGCCTCCAGCAGCGGCGTGATGCGATCTTTGGGTTTGTTGCGGCTGATGCCTGCAAAGACGGCTAACAGATGCAGGTCATGGTTGCCAAGCACCATGCGTACGCTGTCTCCGAGGCTGCGAACATAGCGCAGGACTTCCAGCGAGGCTGGCCCACGGGCCACCAGATCGCCCGTCAGCCATAGCGTATCTTCTTCAGGATTGAAATTAACCTGCTGCAATAACGCGATCAGTTCATCGTAGCAGCCGTGAACATCGCCAATCAGATAGGTAGACATGGTATCAGTGAATAAAGGTTGGAATGGCCAGACGGAAAACGGGAATCTCGACCTTAAAGGTCTCTCCCTGCGCATCGACCATTTCATAATGGCCCTGCATGGTACCGAGCGGCGTTTCGATGACCGCTCCGCTGGTGTACTGGTAGTCGCTGCCCGGCTCAATGTGCGGCTGCTCGCCGACAACACCTTCGCCCTGAACCTCGGTTTCCCGACCGTTACCGTTGGTGATTAACCAGTAACGGCCAAGAAGCTGAACCGGCGTTCGCCCCAGGTTGCGGATAGTGACGGTGTACGCAAAGACGAAACGCTCATCCTCAGGCGAGGACTGCGACTCGATATAACAGCTTTGTACCTGAACACATACGCGGGGCGAATCAAGCATAGTTTAGCTCTCCGACGGCTGCTGCGGGTTATCAGCCAGATAGTTTGCAAGCTTGCAGTACTGAGCAACGGAAATGTTTTCTGCACGCAGTGTAGCATCGACGCCCAGCTCCGCCAGCACTTCGGCACTGAACAAGTGGCCAAGGCTGTTGCGGATGGTTTTACGACGCTTGTTGAAGGCTTCCGTCGTAATGCGGCTCAGCACGCGCAGATCTTTTACCGGATTTGGCAAGGTAGCGTGTGGCACCAGGCGTACAACGGCTGAATCTACCTTCGGTGCCGGAGTGAACGCCGTTGGCGGGACTTCAAGCACAGGAATGACGTTGCAGTAGTACTGCGCCATTACCGACAGGCGGCCGTATGCTTTACTGTTTGGCCCGGCGACCAGGCGGTTAACCACCTCTTTTTGCAGCATAAAATGCATGTCTGCAATGGCATCAGTATAGCTAAAGAGGTGGAACATCAGCGGCGTAGAGATGTTATACGGCAGGTTACCGAAGACGCGCAACGGCTGGCCGATTTTCTGCGAAAGGTCGCCGAAATCCATGGTCATGGCATCCTGCTGATAGATGGTCAGCTTGGGCGCAAGGAACGGATGGGTTTGCAAACGGGCGGCGAGATCGCGGTCCAGTTCGATAACGGTCATTTTATCCATGCGTTCGCCCACAGGCTCGGTTAAGGCGCCGAGGCCCGGACCGATCTCGACCATCGCCTGGCCTGGCTGTGGGTTAATGGCGGAAA
The DNA here is from genome assembly GCF_900635955.1 of Cedecea lapagei. Lineage (GTDB taxonomy): Bacteria > Pseudomonadota > Gammaproteobacteria > Enterobacterales > Enterobacteriaceae > Cedecea > Cedecea lapagei. Next base: position 3,876,031 of record NZ_LR134201.1, on the reverse strand, counting down.
CAATACTGTCGATAACGAACTGGTCATTAAGGAAGTTTTGTCCAAAACGTTTGCGGGCAAGGTGGCCCTGGTGGACTCGAGTATTCATTGACTATTAACAATCATTTTAATGGCGAGGTTAAGCGCCGTAATAAAACTGCCGACGTCGGCTTTTCCCTGGCCTGCCAGCTCAAGAGCCGTGCCATGGTCAACCGAGGTGCGGATAAAAGGTAATCCCAGCGTGATATTCACCGCGCGGCCGAAGCCCTGGTATTTCAACACGGGCAGCCCCTGATCGTGATACATCGCCAGTACGGCGTCTGCACTCTCGAGGTATTTGGGTTGGAATAGCGTATCTGCCGGAAGTGGGCCAGAAAGGTTCATCCCTGAAGCGCGCATCTCATTTAGCACCGGAATAATGGTGTCTATCTCTTCGGTGCCCATGTGGCCACCTTCCCCGGCGTGCGGATTGAGACCACAGACCAGAATATGCGGCTGCGGGATACCAAATTTGGTCTGCAGGTCATGATACAGGATGGTGACAATCTGGCGTAGTAAATCCGGCGTAATGGCGTCAGAAATTGCCTTCAGCGGCAGATGGGTCGTGGCCAGCGCAACGCGAAGCTCTTCCGTCGCCAGCATCATAACCACTTTTTCGCTGTGTGAACGTTCTTCGAAGAACTCGGTATGGCCAATAAACGGGATACCAGCATCGTTGATGATGCCTTTGTGTACCGGGCCGGTAATCAGGGCGGCAAATTCTCCGCTCAGGCAGCCATCGCAGGCGCGGGCCAGCGTCTCAACCACATAGGCGCTGTTACGCACATCCAGCTGCCCTGCAACGACCGGCGCCTGCAGCTCAACCGGCAGCACCGTCAATGTGCCAGCGGCCTGCGGTTTTGCCGGTTGTTCTGCCCGGAAGGGCTGTAGCGTCAGGGGGAGGCCGAGCAGGGATGCTCTGGCGAGTAACAAATCGGGAGAAGCGCAGACGACCAGTTCAACGGGCCAGTCGCGTTGCGCTAACGCGACGACCAGGTCGGGACCAATCCCGGCGGGTTCGCCGGGAGTGATGGTCACACGAAAGATGTTAGCCATTGCTGCCTATGATTTTGACGTAAGCGCTGGCGCGCTGTTCCTGCATCCAGGTTTGCGCTTCTTCGGAGAACTTGCGGTTGAACAGCATGCGGTACGCTCGATCTTTTTGTGCCGCATCGGTTCTGTCGACTTTACGGGTGTCCAGCAGTTCGATCAGGTGCCAGCCAAAGGAGGAGTGCACCGGCGCGCTCAACTGGCCTTTATTCAGCTTCTGCAGCGCATCACGGAAGGCCGGATCGTAGATGTCCGTTGCTGCCCAGCCCAGGTCACCGCCCTGGTTTGCTGAGCCTGGATCGTCAGAAAACTCTTTTGCCGCCGCGGCAAAGGTGGTCTTCCCGCTCTTAATGTCTGCAGCAATCTGTTCCAGCTTCTGACGCGCCTGATTATCGTTCAGAATCGGGGAGGTTTTCAGCAGAATATGGCGAGCGTGAACCTCAGTTACCGAGATATTCTGGCTCTGACCGCGAAGATCGTTAACTTTCAGGATATGGAAACCAACGCCGGAACGAATCGGGCCGATAATGTCGCCTTTTTTCGCCGTGCTGAGCGCCTGGGCGAAGATCGATGGCAGCTCCTGGATACGGCCCCAGCCCATCTGGCCGCCTTTCAGCGCCTGCTGGTCGGCTGAATAGCTGATGGCAAGTTTACCAAAGTCAGCCCCGCTATTTGCCTGCTCGACTACGTTACGCGCCTGTTTTTCCGCATCGTCAACCTGAGCGGAGCTCGGGTTTTCCGGCAGGGCGATCAAAATGTGGCTGAGGTTCAGCTCTGTGCTGCTGTCGTTCTGGTTACCGACCTGCTGTGCCAGGGAGTCAACCTCCTGCGGCAGGATGGAGACGCGACGGCGCACTTCGTTGTTGCGCACTTCTGAGATCGTCATCTCTTTACGAATCTGATTGCGGTAAGTGCTGTAGTTCACGCCGTCATAGGCCAGACGGCTGCGCATCTGATCCAGAGTCATGTTGTTCTGCTTAGCGATGTTAGCGATAGCCTGATCGAGCTCGTCGTCAGTTATCTTCACGCCCATCTTCTGGCCCATCTGCAGGATGATTTGATCCATGATCAGACGTTCAACGATTTGGTGGCGCAGCGTCGCGTCGTCGGGAAGCTGCTGTCCCGCGTCGCGAGCGTTCATTTTTACTGATTGCATTAAGCCATCAACATCACTTTCAAGGACGACGCCGTTGTTCACTACGGCGGCGACTTTATCGACAACCTGTGGGGCTGCAAAAGCCGTGTTCGCTACCAGCGCGACACCAAGAAGCAGCGTTCTCCAGTTCTTCATACTTTTTCCATTTTACTTAGCCGCAAAGCGGATTATTTAGAGTATTCGTCAAAGTGAATTACAACGAGCTTTGGTACGGCAGAATGTTGGAACGCAACATCTGCGGGATACCCAGGCCATAATTCGAGCTCAGGCCACGTAGCTCGATGTTAAAGCCGACTACGTTATCGTATTTACTCATGTTATTTTCCCAGCCGTTGATTTTACGCTCGACGCCAACGCGAATTGCATAGCAACAAGAGTTGTACTGTATCGCGAGCATAGAGTCAGCGGACTGTCTGGCATTGGTATCGTAGTAGTAGGCACCGACGACAGACCAGCGGTCAACGATCGGCCAGCTGGCGGCCATACCCACTTGTGATATCCCTTCCTTGTACTGATCGGCGGTAGAATAATACGTCGGTAACGTTGCCTGAATATACTCCGGGCTGGCGTAACGGTAGGTCAACTGCACCATACGATCGGCATCGCGACGGTACTCAATGGCGCCGTTGCCATTTGCCACGCTGCCAAGCCGCGCATCATACTGTACGCCGCCGCGCAGGCCCCAGCGATCGGTCATGCGCCAGTAGGTGTCACCGGCCCAGACCATAGATCCTGTTTTCTTATCCTTCTCCCAGTTAATGTTGTCATCCCCGGTACGGGACTGGGTGAAGTAGTAGATTTGACCTGCGGATACGTTAAAACGTTCAACGGAAGCGTCATCATAAATACGTGACGTCAGGCCGGTCGTGACCTGGTTTGCGGAGGCAATACGGTCAAGGCCACCGTAGGTACGGTCGCGGAATAGCCCGCTGTAGTCGGACTGCAGCAGCGAGGAGTCGTAGTTGTTGATCCCGCTTTGGTTGCGATAAGGCACGTAGAGGTACTGAGCGCGCGGCTCAAGGGTCTGCGTCCAGCCGGCAACGGAGTCCATATCGCGATCGAAGATAAGTTTGCCGTCCATTTTAAACTGCGGCAGGGTGCGGTTTACCGTGCTTTCCAGCGTACTCGCGCTGTTAACATTCTGCTTGTACTTATCCAGGTTATCCTGCTGATAATGGGTCATCATCAGCTTGGCTTCGGTATTCAGGCTCGCCCAGCCGTTAGAAACTGGAAGGTTGATCACCGGTTCCAGGTGAACACGCGTGGCGTCAGGATAATTAGAGTTCACGTTGGTGAACTTCACCGCCTGGGCATAAACACGGGTATCAAACGGGCCGACGTCGTTCTGGTAGAAGTTAACGTCCAGCTGAGGTTCTGCGCGGTAAGAGCTACCGCCGGCCTGGTTAGCAAAGACCTGGAACTGTTTAGTCGATAACGTGGCGTCGAAGTTTTGAACCGCGTAGCCCACGCTGAATTTCTGCGTAGCGTAGCCGTCGGTGCTGTTACCGTACTGGGAGCTAAAGTCGTTGAAGTAGCGCGAGTCGCTGACTTTTGTGTAGTCGACGTTGAAGCGCCACACCTGATCCATTACCCCGCTGTGGTTCCAGTAGAACAGCCAGCGGCGATCTTTTTCACCCTGAGGCACGCCTGGCTCATTCCTGTATTCGTCATCAGACGGCAGGTAGTCAAACTCCATCAGGCCTGAACCCGCTTTCGTCAAATAGCGGAATTCGTTCTGCCACTGAATACCACCGCGCTTGTCGATATAGTGCGGCGTGATGGTGGCATCAAAGTTGGGCGCAATGTTCCAGTAGTACGGAAGCGCGAACTCAATCCCGTTATTGGTGCTGTATTTGGCGCTGGGGATCAGGAAGCCTGAACGGCGCTTGTCACCGATCGGGAGCTGGAGATAAGGGCTGTAGAAGACCGGCACCGGGCCCAGCTTAAAGCGGGCGTTCCAGATTTCAGCGACCTCTTCCTGCCTGTCCTGAATGACTTCGCTGCCGACCACGCTCCAGGTGTTGGAGCCCGGCAGACAGGAGGTAAAGGTCCCGTTTTCGAGGATGGTATAGCGGTTGTCGCCACGCTGTTTCATCAGGTCTGCGGTACCGCGACCCTGGCGACCAACCATCTGGTAATCCCCGCTCCAGACGTTAGTATCTTTGGTATTTAAATTCGACCATGCTTTCGGACCTTTCAGGATGACCTGATCGTCGTCGTAATGCACATTACCTAAAGCATCAACGGTGCGTACCGGTTCCGGCTGGCCCTCAACCTGCTTCTGATGAAGTTGAACTTCGTCTGACTGCAGGCGGCTGTTGCCCTGCTGGACGTCAACATTCCCGGTAAATACGGCGTTATCCGGGTAGTCACCTTTCGCGTGATCGGCCTGGATAGTGACCGGCAGGTTATTGCCATCGCCCTGAACCAAAGGACGATTGTAGCTTGGGATACCCAGCATACACTGAGAGGCAAGGTCGGCAGCCATACCTTGTTGGCTATAAATGGCTGAACCAATCAATGTGGCCAGCAAGGTGGGAATACGTTTTTTCATACGTGTTATTTGTTGTTCCGTCATCAGGGTATAGCGAAGGCAAACGGTCAGAGACTAACGTACTCATCACCACAGCGCTAGTGTTAATCCAGCCCGTTAGCAGGATGCCGTTAGGCACCGCTATCAATGGCGGGTATGATAAAGCAAATTTTAGACGACAGCATGACGATTTGGGGAGTATATGCCGTATTGGGGAAAAGTACTGGGTGTTGCTTTGGGTTTACTCTCGGGCGGCGGCTTTTGGGGAGTGGTGATTGGTTTTCTTGTCGGCCATATGTTCGACAAAGCGCGGAGCCGTCGCGGAGCCTGGTTTGCCAATCAGCAGCAGCGTCAGGCGCTGTTTTTCTCCACCACGTTTGAGGTGATGGGACATCTCACCAAATCGAAAGGGCGGGTGACAGAGGCGGATATTCAAATCGCCTCTTTGCTGATGGACAAAATGCAGCTTCACGGCGAAGGCCGTGCTGCAGCGCAGCGCGCATTTCGTGCCGGTAAAGAAAATAACTATCCGCTGAGAGAAAAGATGAGGCAGATGCGTAGCGTCTGCTTCGGCCGCTCTGACCTGATTCGGATGTTTCTGGAAATCCAGATTCAGGCCGCGTTTGCCGACGGTTCACTGCATCCGAACGAGCGTCAGGTGCTGTATGTGATTGCCGAAGAGCTGGGTATCTCACGCGGCCAGTTCGACCAGTTCCTGCGCATGATGGAGGGTGGCCAGCAGTTTGGCGGCGGGCACTACCAGCAGCAGTCTCAGGGCGGCTTCTCACAGCAGCAAAGAGGGCCGACGCTGGAAGATGCCTGTAAAGTGCTGGGCGTGAAAAGCAGCGATGAGCCAACGGTGATCAAGCGGGCCTATCGTAAGCTTATGAGCGAGCATCACCCTGATAAGCTGGTGGCAAAAGGGTTGCCGCCGGAAATGATGCAGATGGCCAAGCAAAAGGCGCAGGAAATACAGGGCGCATACGACCTGATCAAGTCCTCTAAAGGGTTTAAATAATAAAAAAGCCTCTCATTTGAGAGGCTTTTCTTTTCTAGAAGTCCGCCGGAGCTTTAAAAGTCATCGGCGTGCCATAGCTTGGGTGCGTGATGGTAAGCATTTCGGCATGCAGCTGAAGGCGCGGAGCCATCGCCAGCGCTTCCGGTGTTGCGTAGAAGCGATCGCCGAGAATCGGATGCCCCAGCGCCTGCATATGCACACGGAGCTGATGCGAACGCCCGGTAATCGGCTTCAGCTGTATACGGGCGGTAGTGTCCGCCGAGTAGTCCAGCACCTGATACTCGGTCTGAGCAGATTTTCCCGTCTCGTAACACACCTTTTGCTTAGGCCGGTTTGGCCAGTCACAAATCAGCGGCAGATCCACCACTCCTTCTTCCGGCCGCGGGTGGCCCCAGACGCGAGCCACGTACTGCTTTTTCGGTTCGCGTTCGCGGAACTGACGTTTTAGCTCCCGCTCTGCCGCTTTGGTCAGCGCAACGACAATCACGCCGCTGGTTGCCATATCCAGCCGATGGACCGACTCCGCCAGCGGGAAGTCGCGCTGAATGCGCGTCATCACGCTGTCTTTATGCTCCTCAAGCCGCCCCGGCACGGAAAGCAGGCCGCTTGGCTTGTTAACCACCATGATGTGCTCATCCTGATAAAGAATGACCAGCCAGGGATCAAGAGGCGGATTGTAAGGTTCCATCAGCATTTACTCTGCATCCTTCAAGCTGCAGCCGCGTTGGCTGCTCTCTGTTATTCGTCTCATCCATGAGCCTCACCCTTTCAGGGCCGTTGCAAGCAACGTTCAAATCTGTTCCCTACAGATTTGTCATCCCAGTCACTTACTTTAGTAAGCTCCTGGGAATTCTCTCTTTTGCCGCCTTGCTGCAACTCGAATGATTTGAGTAAAGCGACGCATAATTACTGGTGCGTCACGACAATCAGGCGCAGCGCGTCGAGACGCCAGTTTGCCTGGCTCAGGGCTTCCATCACCTGCTGGCGATTGGTTTCGATAGCCGCAAGCTCGTCGTCACGAATGTTAGGGTTCACGGCCTTCAACGCTTCCAGGCGGGACAGTTCCGCGCTGAGCTTCTCGTCCGCTTCTTCACGCGCCGCGTCGATCAGCGCCTGCGCTGCATCGGCAACCTTCTCTTCAGCCAGTTGAAGAATGGCGTGCACGTCGGACTGCACCGCGTTCACCAGTTTGCTCCCGGTGTGGCGGTTAACCGCGCTAAGCTGGCGGTTGAAGCTTTCAAATTCTACCTGAGCCGCGAGGTTGGTCCCGTTTTTGTCCACCAGCATGCGTACCGGCGTCGGCGGCAGGAAGCGATTGAGCTGCAGCTGCTTAGGCGCCTTGGCCTCAACAACATAAACCAGCTCCAGCAGCAGCGTACCCACCGGCAGCGCCTTGTTCTTCAGCAGGGACAGGGCGCAGCTTCCGGTATCACCGGACAGAATCAAATCCAGGCCGTTGCGGATGATGGGGTGTTCCCAGGTCACGAACTGCGCGTCTTCGCGGGACAGCGCGACATCACGTTCAAACGTGATAGTGCAGCCATCTTCCGGCAGGCCCGGGAAGTCCGGAACCAGCATATGATCGGACGGGGTCAGCACCACCATATTGTCGCCACGATCATCCTGGTTAATACCGACGATGTCGAACAGGTTCATGGCGAAGCTAACGAGGTTGGTGTCGTTATCCTGTTCTGAAATGGCCTCTGCCAGCGCCTGCGCTTTTTCACCGCCGTTGGAGTGAATTTCCAGCAGGCGGTCACGCCCCAGCTCAAGCTGCTGCTTAAGGGCATCGTGCTGCTCGCGGCACTGTTTGATCAGGGCATCAAAGCCTTCGGTGTTTTCCGGGGCCGCAAGATACTCGACCAGCTGCGGATAGACGCTGTCATAAATGGTGCGGCCGGTCGGACAGGTATGTTCGAAAGCATCAAGACCCGAGTGGTACCAGTCCACCAGCACCGACTGAGCGGTTTTTTCCAGGTAGGGAACGTGGATCTGGATGTCGTGCGCCTGGCCGATACGGTCCAGGCGGCCAATACGCTGCTCCAGCAGATCCGGGTTGAACGGCAGGTCAAACATCACCAGCTGGCTGGCGAACTGGAAGTTACGGCCTTCTGAGCCAATTTCGGAACACAGCAGCACCTGAGCGCCGGTATCTTCTTCCGCAAACCAGGCCGCGGCGCGGTCGCGTTCGATAATCGACATGCCTTCATGGAAGACGGCGGCACGGATACCTTCACGCTCGCGCAGAACCTGCTCAAGCTGAAGCGCCGTCGCGGCCTTGGCGCAGATCACCAGCACTTTCTGAGAGCGGTGGCTGGTCAGGTAGCCCATCAGCCATTCCACGCGCGGGTCGAAGTTCCACCAGGTGCCGGTATCGCCTTCAAACTCCTGATAAATCTGCTCCGGGTAGAGCATATCACGGGCGCGATCCTCAACGGATTTGCGCGCGGCCATGATGCCGGACACTTTGATCGCCGTCTGATACTGCGTTGGCAGCGGCAGGCGAATGGTATGCAGTTCGCGTTTCGGGAAGCCCTTCACTCCGTTACGGGTGTTACGGAACAGCACGCGGCTGGTGCCGTGCCTGTCCATCAGCATGGAGACCAGCTCCTGGCGGGCGGCTTCGCTGCCTTCCCGATCGCTGTTGGCGGTTTGCAGCAGCGGCTCAATATCCTGCTCGCCAATCAGCTCACCCATGGTATTCAGCTGCTCGTCCGTCAGGCGATCGCCCGCCAGCAGCAGGGCAACGGCATCGGCGACCGGGCGGTAGTTTTGCTGCTCTTCAACGAACATGTCGAAATCGTGGAAGCGGTTTGGATCCAGCAGGCGCAGGCGGGCAAAATGGCTTTCCATACCCAGCTGCTCAGGCGTTGCGGTCAGCAGCAGGACGCCAGGAACATGCTCGGCGAGCTGCTCAATGGCCTGATATTCACGGCTTGGCGCCTCTTCGCTCCACACCAGGTGGTGGGCTTCATCGACGACCAGCAGGTCCCACTCTGCTTCGCACAGGTTTTCCAGACGCTGCTTATTACGGCGCACAAAATCCAGCGAGCAAATCACCAGCTGTTCGGTATCAAACGGGTTGCTGCTGTCGTGCTGGGCTTCCGCGTAGCGCTCATCATCAAACAGCGCGAAGCGCAGGTTAAAGCGGCGCAGCATTTCTACCAGCCACTGATGCTGAAGGGTTTCTGGTACCACAATCAGTACGCGCTCGGCGCTACCGGCCAGCAATTGCTGGTGGATGATCATCCCGGCTTCAATGGTTTTACCCAGGCCAACTTCATCGGCGAGCAGGACGCGTGGAGCATGGCGACGGCCAACGTCGTGGGCGATGTTCAGCTGGTGGGGGATCAGGCTGGTGCGCATACCGCGCAGGCCGCTCCAGATCTGGCGAGATTGCTCGCTTTGGTACTTACGCGCGCGAAACCGCAGGGCAAAGCGGTCCATGCGGTCGATCTGCCCGGCAAACAGGCGGTCCTGCGGCTTGCTGAAGACCAGCTTGCTGTCGAGGAACACCTCGCGCAGCAGAACTTCTTGCTCTTCGGTATCGAGACGAGTACCGAGGTAGGCGAGTAAACCCTTTTCTTCCTTAACTTCATCAACTTTCAGCTGCCAGCCTTCATGGCTGGTAATCACATCGCCCGGGTTAAACATGACGCGGGTGATCGGGGAGTCATTTCTGGCGTACAGACGATTTTCACCCGTTGCCGGGAAGAGCAGGGTAACCATACGCGCATCCAGCGCCACCACGGTTCCCAGTCCCAGTTCGCTTTCGGTATCGCTGATCCAACGTTGACCAAGTGTAAAAGGCATAAGTTTTCGGCTCTATTTCAGTGACTTAAATTTGCAGGCAATAGCATGGCAACCGCGCACAGGTGGCGCAGTGGTTTAAAATTGGGTCTAAGGATTCGAAGAAAGGGCGCTATGGTACTGGATGGCAACGGATTCGTCACGTACTCGTCATTCTTCAAATTACCGCAGTATCGGCTGCACTCCCTTACCGCCCTGGCGTCAGCTGCATTATGACGAGGATTTTAAAATAGCCCCATCTGCCCCGTCATCAGTGTAGCAAAGTCGTCCTCAAGGAAGGGCAATATCCCTTCGGCAACGGGCTGTAGCTGGCGTGTCAGATAGTGATCGTAGTCCAGAGGCGTCTGCTGATAATCAATGGGTTCCGGGCCGCTCATCGTCATGACATATTTTATCGTGCCGCGGTTTTGGTATTGCGCTGGCCTGGAGAGCCGCTGGTTATGCTCATCGGCAAGCCTTGCGGCGCGGACGTGCGGCGGAACGTTTTTCTGATACTCGCTCAGCGGGCGGCGCAGCCGTTTACGGTAAATGAGCTGTGAATCCAGCTCGCCCGCCATCAGGCTGGCAATTGTCTCGCGGATGTAGTCCTGATAAGGCTCGCCGCGGAAAATTCGCAGATAGAGCGTTTGCTGGAACTGCTGGGCGAGTGGCGTCCAGTCCGTTCGCACCGTTTCGAGTCCTTTAAACACCATCCGCTGCTCATCCCCCTCCTGAATCAGCCCCGCATAGCGTTTTTTACTGCCCTGATCCGTCCCGCGAATGGTGGGCATCAGGAAGCGGCAGAAGTGCGTTTCGTACTCAAGCTCAAGGGCGCAGTCCAGGTTCTGCGTGGTTTTCAGATGCTCGCGCCACCAGCCGTTTACGTGCTCTACCAGCCGGCGGCCAATCTTTGCGGCCTCTTCTTCGTCGTGGGTTTTTTTCAGCCAGACGAAGGTTGAATCCGTATCGCCATAGATGACGTCATAGCCCTGAGATTCGATCAGCGCCTTTGTCTGGCGCATGATCTCGTGTCCGCGCATGGTGATCGATGACGCCAGACGAGGATCGAAGAAGCGGCAGGCGCTGGTGCCCAGTACGCCGTAGAAAGCGTTCATGATGATTTTGAGCGCCTGAGAAAGGGGTTTGTTGCCGTGGCGTTTTGCCTCGTCGCGACCGTGCCAGATCTGGCTGACAATTTCAGGCAGGCAATGCTTGTCGCGGGAGAACCAGCCCCCGATAAACCCCTCCACGGAATGCTCCGCGTCCGGATGTGCGGTGCCTTCAACCAGACCAACCGGGTCGATTAAAAAGGTACGAATAATCGACGGATAGAGACTTTTATAGTCGAGCACCAGTACCGAGTCGTAAAGGCCGGGACGCGAGTCCATGACATAGCCACCGGGGCTTGCCTGCGGCGGGACTTCCCCCAGATTTGGGGCAACGTAGCCTGCGCGATGCATGCGCGGGAAGTAGAGGTGGCTAAATGCGGCGACCGAGCCGCCGTGTTTATCCAGCGGAAGCCCGTTAACCGTTGCGCGCTCCAGCAGAAAGGGCATCAGCTCCGTTTTGTGGAAGATGCGCGTGACCAGCTCGCAGTCTTTGAGGTTATAGGTGGCCAGCGCGGGTTTGTCCTCGGCAAAGCGGCGGTCGATTTCATCCATCCTGTCCCAGGGATTATCAATCGACTTTCCTTCACCCAGCAGCTCACGGGAGACCGTTTCCAGGGAGAATGAGGAGAAGTTCCAGAATGCCGATTTTAGCGCCTCAATGCCGTCGATAATCACCCGGCCCGCCATCTGGGCAAAGAAAACGCCCTGTTTGAAGCCGTGCTCGCGCCACTCTAAAAGGCTGTTACCGCGTCCTAAGCGAAGCGGGACCTGGTAACGCTCAGCCATTTTTTGCAGCACACGAAGGTCAAACTGCACGACATTCCAGCCTATCAGCACGTCGGGATCGTGCTCGGCAAACCAGGCGTTAAGCTTCTCGAGCAGCAGCGGGCGGCTGGCAACGTATTCCAGCGTGAAATCCAGGCCGCTGGCGTCGCCGTTTTCCGGCCCCAGCATATAGACATGGCGCTGCCCGCAGCCTTCCAGACCGATGCAGTAAAGTTCGCCGTGGCGGTTGGTTTCGATATCGAGAGAGACCCATTTTAGCGGCGGGCGGTACTCCGGCGCTGGCTTAAGTCGGGTTTCAAGCAGCGCGTCACCGTGAGGATGGCCGCTGAACCAGACCGGCGCGGTAATAAAACGCTCCATCAAAAAGCGCTCTGGCGGGCGGATATCTGCCTCATAGACCGTTACGCCGCCGTCACGCAGCAGCTTTTCCAGCCTCATCAGCTGGCGATGTTGCTGGCAGTAAAGACCGGCGACCGGCTGGCGGTGGAAATCTTTAAGTTCCAGAGGGGTGAGACGAAACTGGCCTTCGCCTGCCAGCAGGCGTTGGGCCTGTGCCAGCTGCGGCTGGGGAATAAACGCGACCGACTCCTGCGGCGGCAGGCGCACCTTAAGTGGGCCATCGTCCGTGGCCAGCCAGAAATCGACTTCGGTACCGCGCGGGGTATCTCGCCAGTGTCTGGTCAGCAGAAACCCCTGACGAGCTTGAGACACGCTGCATTCTCTCTCAGGTAAAGTATCCGGATTATAGCGCAGAAAACCGCTGCTTACTGCATTTATATACAGTATTGCCGACGATACTATTGGCGACGCGTGCGAATTGTCCTGAACTTTAGCGTCTATTCTTTATTCATAGAAATCAGACCTTGACGCCCATCACGTTAATTCTGGAGAATCGCCCGCTCGCTCATCGACGGAAAGCCTATGGAAGCCTTGCTGGAACACTTTATTACACAGTCAGTTGCGTATTCGCTTATCGCGGTGATGCTGGTGGCCTTTCTGGAGTCGCTGGCGCTGGTGGGGCTGATCCTGCCGGGCACGGTGATGATGGCCGGCCTCGGCGCGCTGATCGGCAGCGGTCAGGTTAACTTCTACTACGCCTGGGGTGCCGGGATCGTCGGCTGTCTGCTGGGAGACTGGATCTCGTTCTGGCTTGGGCAGCGTTTTAAAGGGCCGCTGCACCGCTGGTCATTTATGAAGAAGAACAAGGCGCTGCTGGATAAAACCGAGCATGCTCTGCATCAGCACAGCATGTTTACGATTCTGGTCGGGCGTTTTGTCGGCCCGACGCGGCCGCTGGTGCCGATGGTTGCCGGGATGCTGGATCTGCCACTGGCAAAGTTTTTGCCGCCAAATATCATCGGTTGCCTGTTCTGGCCGCCGCTCTATTTTCTGCCCGGGATCCTCGCCGGCGCGGTAATAGACATTCCTGCCGATATGAAAAGCGCCAGCTTCAAGTGGCTGCTGCTGGCGGTTGCTTTACTGCTGTGGCTCGCGGTCTGGCTGTGCTGGCGCTGGTACCGCAGCGGCAAGCGTGGCACTGACCGCCTGACGCGCTATTTGCCTCGTGCTCGTCTGAACTGGCTGGCACCGTTAATGCTGGTGGCGGGCGCAGGCAGCTTTGTTGCCCTGCTACAGCACCCTTTGATGCCCGTTTACTGGGATATTCTGTGGAAGGTGCTGTCGCACTAATCGCCGATGCCCAGCAGCGTCGAGGCGCTTGCCTCGCCGCTTACCAGAGTGGCCGTTTCACCGTCCCAGGCGATGCGACCGTCTTTGACTACGATGCTGCGTCCGGCGATTCTGGCGGCGTCTTCAATACTGTGGGAGACCATCAGCAGCGTCATGTTCTGTTCCTGACAGAGCTCGTCCAGCAGCTGCAGCATCTCTTTGCGCAGCGCAGGATCGAGGGCTGAGAAGGGTTCATCCAGCAGTAAAACAGGCTGCTGGCGAACCAGGCAGCGAGCCAGCGCGACACGCTGCCGCTGGCCGCCGGAAAGCTGAGACGGCAGGCGGTCCAGCATTTCCGTCATTCCAACACGTTCGGTTATCTCCAGCAGCCGCTGCTGCTGGGCCGCATCAAGCTTCATTCCCGGGTGCATTCCCAGGGCGATATTCTGTCGAACCGTCAGGTGGCTAAACAGGTTATTTTCCTGAAAGAGCATGGAAACCGGGCGGGCTGAAGGTGGCGTCCCGGTGTGATCCCTGCCGTTCAGGATAATGCTGCCGCTCTCCGGGCAGAGAAATCCGGCAACCAGACTCAACAACGTACTTTTCCCTGCGCCGCTCGGCCCAAGAATTGCTACCCGCTCGCCCGCCGCCATCGTCAGGGAAAAGCGCATGGGTAAGTGCTGGTACAGCCAGGTTACATCAGTCAGAGTTAGCATCTCGCCCCGGAAGTTTTTCAATCAAAGTAAACAGCATAAAACAGAGCAGCAGCAGGAGCAGCGCCGTCACCGCCCCATCCTGGCTTCGGTAGGAACCGATCTGCTGGTACAGCCAGAAGGGCAGCGTGCGAAAATCTTCGTTACCAAACAGCGCCACCACGCCAAAATCGCCAATCGATAGCACGCAGGCAAAGGCCAGCGCCTGAGCTATCGGGCGTTTCAGGGCTTTCAACTCGATGAATCGCAGGCGATTGAAGCCGCGAATGTCCAGCGACTGGCAAAGCTGAGAGTAGCGCTCAGCCACGTCGCGCATGGGGTTCTCCAGTACCTTTTGGGCGTAGGGAATCGCCATCAGGGCGTTGGTAAAAATCACAATGCCGTCGGCAGAGTGCGGCAGGCCAACGCTATTGTTGAGCAGGAGGAAAAAGCCGGTGGCAAGCACGATCCCCGGCATCGCCAGTATCAGCATGCCGCTAAGCTCAATGGCCTGGCCGGCAAAAATACGGTTGCGAAGCCGCAGCTCACGAGAGCTCCACAGCAGCATCAGGGTTAGCGTCACGCTAATCAGCCCGGCGGCAACGGCGATGCGCAGCGAAGTCCAGAGCGCGTTCCACAGCGCTGTCTGCTGCAGCACGCTGCCCATGCTGCCATTAATGCCGTCCACCATCACCGCCAGCAGCGGCGGGATCAGCAGCAGCAGGGCCATAAGGATGAGCAGAGCATCGCAGACCTTTCTGCGCAGAGAATCCTGCGGATCGCGCCAGCCCTGAAGCTGGCTTACGCCGACAGGGATCGCCTTGCTTAGCTTCTGGCTTAGCAGCACCAGACCGAGGCAGCATGCCATTTGCAGCAGGGCTAACAGCGCCGCTTTTGCCGGATCGTAGTCGTAGCTTAGCGCCTGAAAGATAGCCAGTTCGATGGTGGTTGCCTGTGGGCCGCCGCCCAGTGAAAGTACGGTGGCGAAGCTCGCGAAGCAAAGCATGAAAATCAGCGCGCCCACCGGAAGCAGCTGTCGGCGCAGCCAGGGCCATTCGACGAAGCGGAAAAAGTGCCAGCCCTGCATATTCAGCTGCGCCGCCAGCTGGCGCTGCTCCGTGGGGATGTTATCCAGCGCCTGCAGCAGCAGGCGGGTCGCCATCGGCATATTAAAGAAGACGTGGGCCAGTAAAATTCCCTGCAGGCCATAAGGGGAGAAGCGCCATTCCAGGCCAAGCCAGCCGCACAGCGTTGCCAGCCAGCCTTCGCGGCCGTAAACCGAGAGAATGCCGAATACCGCAACCAGCACCGGCAGAACCAGCGTCATGGCGCAAAGTCTCAGCAGCGCCATCCGGCCAGGAAAGCGGCGGCGGTAGAGCGCCCGGGCTAAAAAAATTGCCGGCAAGACGGAAAGCGCGGCGGAAAGGAGTGCCTGCCAGAAAGAGAAGCGCAGGACGTGCCAGAGATAGCTGTCCTGCAAAATAGCGAAGACATCCGTCTGCGGCGCGTTAAACCACAGCGCCAGAAAAGCCGCCAGGGCTACGGCCACGACAAGCGTCGCGGCAAATAGCCCTGGATACAGCCAGCCCGGTATCAGCGGCTGACGGCGCGTTGCCATTCATTAATCCATGCTGCGCGCTGGGTGGCGACCTGCTCAGGCGTAAACTCCAGCGTGGTGTTGGGTTTGACCAGCCCGTCGAAGCCCGCGGGCAACGCCACGTTGGTCACCGGATACATCCAGTTGCCGGTAGCGATGGTATTCTGGAAGCCCGGCGTTGTCATGAACTTGATAAACTTCTCGGCAAGCTCGGGCTGCTTGCTGCTAGCCAGTCGACCCGCCACTTCTACCTGCAGATAATGCCCTTCGCTGAACTCCGCCGCGGCGTAGTTATCCTTCTTCTCTTCGATAATGTGGTAGGCCGGAGAAGTGGTGTAGCTCAGCACCAGATCGGCTTCGCCTTTCAGGAACAGGCCGTAAGCTTCGCTCCAGCCTTTGGTGACGGTGACGGTTTTCTTCGCCAGCTTTTGCCAGGCTTCCGGAGCCTTATCGCCGTAAACCTTTTGCATCCACAGCAGCAGGCCAAGCCCCGGCGTGCTGGTGCGCGGGTCTTCGTAAATGACCTTCCATTTCTGGTCGCTTTCAACCAGCTCTTTCAGGCTCTTCGGCGGGTTTTTTAGCTTGTTCTTGTCGTAGACGAAAGCGAAATAGCCGTAGTCATAAGGCACGAAGGTGCTGTTCTTCCAGCCGCCCGGCACCTGCAGTGCGCTGGGGTTAACGCCAGACGGGGCAAACAGCTTGGTCTGTGTGGCGGCGTCCAGCAGGTTGTTATCCAGCCCGAGCACCACGTCTGCTTTGCTGTTTTTGCCTTCCATTCGCACGCGGTTCAGCAGCGAAACGCCATCTTCCAGGGCCACGAACTTCAGCTCGCAGCTACAGTCGGCTTCAAAGGCTTTTTTCACCGCCGGGCCAGGGCCCCAGTCGGCGGCAAACGAGTCGTAGGTGTAGACGGTTAATACAGGTTTGGCGAAAACGGGCGCGGCAACCAGCGCCAGCAGCGGCAGAAATTTTTTGAACACTTTGCACCTCAGTAAAAGGGGGCAAAGGAATTGAGCGGACTGTCTCAAATCCCTTCGCCGGCGTTATCCGGATCAGGTTCGACGGGTATTATCTCAGCGCGGACAAACAGTCCTGGCACCCCGTTGAGCAGGGAGGATTCTACTGATTTCCCCCGTGTTACGAAAGCGTTATGGGCCAGGCGGAGCAAACCAGGCAGATTTAAAATCAAACCAGCCCAGCGTATTCATTCTGACCCCGCGCATACTGCGCTGCCCCTCAATGCGTAACCAGTGATGGATCAACGGGATAACGTCATTGCGCTCGATCATTTGCTGGCACCATTCCGGCAGCGCCAGCGTTTTACTGTGCCAGCTGTGGGCATCGCCCTGCCAGTCGATAGGGATGCATTTTTGAATCAGCGGGACTTCATAAAGCTGGGCAAAAAGGGAGTATTCCAGCGGCATGGTGAAGTTCACGCTGTTAAGCCAGATATCGCTTTCCGCCTCGCCCTGATGCCACTCGGCGTAATCGACCTCCTGAATCCTCAGCTTCACGCCCTGTTCCGCCAGTAGCTCGGTCATGATATTGCTGATCACCCGATGCTCTACGTGATCGCGATAGTAGGTAAGGGTGATGCTTTCCAGACCGGCTGGTTTGGTGGGCATGAGGCCCGGACGGGAATGGTGCCAGCGCGGCAGCAGGCCATAGGCCGGGAACCAGTATTGCTGGTACTGCTCCGCGGCACGGTAAATGAGGTTCACCGGCGAAAGGATATGGCCAATCCACTGGCGTACGTCTTCGTTCACGCCGAGCGCTGAGCGGCTATCGAATAGCAGATAGTAGCAGCCCTCTTCGGGACGGCTTTCCACGGCTTTTTCGCTGTCCGGCATGCCCTGCAGCTGGACGCCACAGCTGGACTCTTCGCCAACTTCCGGCAGCACCCAGAAATTAACCTCATCGATCAGCGCCCGAAAGCCGAAGTAATCGTCAAACGCGTGGATCTTCAGCTGGTTGCGGTTATTACGAGCGACGGAATAAGGCCCGGTGCCGACCGGCTGGCTGGCAAAATCGGGCATTGTCGTCCATTCACGCGGCAGGATCATGGCGTTAACGCTGCCCAGCAGCCAGGGCAGCCAGTCGTCCGGCTGGCTGAGGTGGATATCCAGCGTCCAGGGGGTTGGCGACGTGATCTGCGTGATATGGGCAAACAGCGGCAAAGGGTTAATGCGCTGCAGGGAGGAGATGATATCCAGCATGTCCAGCTCGCGGCCATGGTGGAAATGAATGCCGGGCCGCAAGAAAAAACGCCAGCGCAAGGGGGAAACCTGCTGCCAGTGGTGGGCAATATCCGCCTCGAGTTCCCCATTTTCCTCATTTATGCGCGTCAGGCCGCTGAAAATCTGGCGTGCAATATGGGTTTCCGAGCGCCTGAGCGCCGAACCGGGGAGCAGATTCAGCAGCGGGCGATAGTAAAGGACACGCAGAATATGACGGCCCTGGCGGAAACTGCGTCCGAGATGAGAAATAAGCATCTGCCGCACAGCTGCTTTGTCGCCGACGATCTGCACCAGCTGATCAATGCGATCCTGCTCCAGCAGATCTTCCGCCCGCTGCTGCTGGAGTGCTAGCCCGGTATAGAGGAAGGTGAGCTGAGAACGTTTGCCCCTTCCTGCTTCGGCCTGCCAGCTTAACCAGCCTTTTTCCTGCATGGCGTTGAGTAACGTTCGCATATGGCGGCGGGAGCAGTTAAGCAAATCCGCGAGATCGTTCAGCGTAGTTTCCTGAGGCTTACCTTCGCAGCATTGCCACAGGCGGATGAACTGCTGTTGTAGACGAGATGAGGACATAAAAGAGGAACTCCTGGCGGAAACTCATCAATTTAACTTTCCCTATATTACGTCAATAATCATCAGCGATGAAGCGAGGAGGTGTCTATGAAGCGGTCATCACCTGCGAGGTTTTTCCAACAGTACTTTGCCGCAACACAGTTTGTTTGTTCTGGATGGCTGGCTCGCCTGACGGTGGAGCAAAGACTAAGGATGCTCGAAGACTTGATGCAGTGGGAGGTTACAACCCCGATGTCCGGGAACGCCAACACGCCGACTCATGTGTGACTGAGTATTGGTGCTTTTCACCGGCCAGCAGCTGTTTACTGCTGGCTTTTTTCGTTTACTCTTTAGGCGTATTAGCTAATCCCTCAGACTACATCTTCCTTTTAAGGACAGCTCATGCTCTGGTTTTTGACCCGTGCACGTCGTTTCAACCCCGTTTATGCCGCCTTTATGGCCGTCTCTTTTATGATTGGCGTTGCCGGCGCGCTGCAGGCTCCGACGCTTAGCCTCTTTTTAACCCGTGAAGTTGAGGTCAGGCCCTTCTGGGTTGGCCTGTTCTATACCGTTAATGCCATTGCCGGGATCGCGGTAAGCCTGCTGCTGGCAAAAAGATCGGACAGCCGTGGGGACCGTCGCAGGCTGATTATGGTCTGCTGCGTGATGGCGGTGGCAAACAGCGTTCTTTTTGCCTTCAACCGCCATTATTTGACGCTGATTACGCTCGGCGTCATGTTTGCCTCCATCGCAAATACCGCGATGCCACAGATTTTTGCCCTCGCGCGTGAATACGCCGATCGTTCCGCCCGTGAAGTGGTGATGTTCAGCTCGATCATGCGTGCACAGCTCTCCCTCGCCTGGGTTATCGGGCCGCCGCTCTCTTTTATGCTGGCGCTAAAATATGGCTTCACCACCATGTTTCTTATTGCTGCCGGGATCTTTGTTATTTCACTGCTGCTCATTGTGTTTGCTTTGCCTTCGGTCGCCCGAGCCGAGCCCACCGCCGAGGTGGCGATAACGGAGGTTAGCGGCTGGAAAGACAGCAACGTACGAATGTTGTTTATTGCCTCGATGCTGATGTGGACCTGCAACACCATGTACATCATCGATATGCCTCTATGGATAAGCCAGGATCTCGGTCTCCCGGACGAGCTGGCAGGTTTATTGATGGGCACGGCTGCCGGGCTCGAAATCCCCGCCATGATCCTTGCCGGTTACTACGTTAAGCGCTTTGGTAAACGCAGCATGATGGTGACAGCCGTTGCCGCAGGCGTGCTGTTTTATCTTGGGTTGATCCTGTTTCACTCTAAAACGGCGCTGGTGGTCTTGCAGCTGTTCAATGCGGTGTTTATCGGCATCATCGCCGGCATTGGCATGCTGTGGTTTCAGGATTTGATGCCGGGAAGGCCAGGCTCTGCGACGACGCTGTTCACCAACAGCATTTCAACGGGCGTGATTCTGGCGGGGATACTGCAAGGGGCGCTGGCGGAAGGTTTTGGTCACTATTCGGTTTACTGGCTGATGGCGGCGCTTGCGGTGGTCGCGCTGCTCCTTACTAGCCGGGTAAGAAACGTTTGATTTGAGCCGCTATTGGAGCGGCTTATCAAGTAAAAGCAAAAAGGAAAACGATATTGCATTGTTTAAGCCGTGCAAAACTATTGGCACAATCAGGCTGCCAGAGTAAACCCGGGCCAGGCAAAGAATCACTGAAAAGATAAACAGGCTAATGAAGGTCGTTGCGTTCTGATATTGCGAGTGGCTGAAGGCAAAAAGAGCGGATGCCATCAACATAGCGACGTTTTTACCCACTTTGCCGTACCCTTCGCCTGCATTTAACAAAAAGCCTCTAAAAACAACTTCTTCTGCAATGGGAGCCAGTAAAGTGGCTGTTAGTGCTAACAGCACTAAACTGAGCACAGGTAGCCGGTCGATGCTTTGCATCCAGGGTTCAGGTGATCCTGTAAATTGTTGAATAATAATTAGAATAATTAATGCTATTGCCGGAAGTATCAATCCAGAGAGGGTGACTTTCCCTAAAGGCAACGTCCCATAATGATTTTGATAGTGTCGCCAGATAATCAGGGTGTACGGTAACCAAAAACAGACTACCAGCGCGGGTATCGCCATGCCTGACCGGAAGAGGCCTGCAAAGCCCGGCAGCATTGCTGCGAAAATGGATAATGCATACCAGCCAATCCAGGCTCCGATACAGATAAGTAAGTGAAGTAGCCTGTCCTGATTTTTAAGCATAAATCCGCCATCGTTGCTGTAAGTGATAAAGGGAACAGACGGCATTTCTTGCTGGCTCATCCGTGGCTAATTAAAGGCATGTCGTTATAAATAACGCTTTAGCATTATGCATTTAGTACGGAAAAAGTGAATGTCTGGCGGGTGTTAAGACTGAAATAAAAGGGGCGCAGAGGAGGCGCCCCTTTTTTATTACTGCATAAATGCCGGCAGTTTTTGCTCGTAGCCTGAAATAGCGGCTTCGTGCTGCAGCGTCAGGCCGATGCTGTCCAGGCCGTTCAGCATGCAGTGACGGCGGAAGCTGTCCAGCGCAAACGAATAGCTTTTCTCACCGGCCTGAACCGTCTGGGCTTCCAGATCGACGATAAACTTAATGCCTGGCTGGGCGTCGACCAGCTTAAACAGCTCATCCACCTGCTCATCGCTCAGGATAACCGGCAACAGCTGGTTGTTAAACGAGTTACCGTAGAAGATGTCTGCGAAGCTTGGCGCGATCACCACTTTAAAGCCGTAGTCGGTTAATGCCCACGGCGCGTGCTCGCGGGAAGAGCCGCAGCCGAAGTTTTCACGGGCCAGCAGAATAGAGGCGCCTTTAAATTCCGGGTAGTTCAGTACGAACTCCGGGTTAGGCACTTGTCCGGCATCGTCCAGAAAACGCCAGTCGTTAAACAGGTGAGCGCCAAAGCCGGTGCGGGTTACCTTCTGCAAAAACTGCTTCGGGATAATGGCATCGGTATCGACGTTCGCCGCGTCCAGCGGAACGACCAGGCCGGTATGTTGGATAAATTTCTCTGCCATGGTAGTTCCTCTTATTTCAGTGTACGAATATCGGCGAAATGACCGGCAACGGCTGCCGCTGCGGCCATGGCAGGGCTGACCAGGTGAGTACGCCCGCCGCGACCCTGACGGCCTTCGAAGTTGCGGTTGCTGGTGGAGGCGCAGCGTTCGCCCGGATTCAGGCGGTCGTTGTTCATTGCCAGACACATCGAGCAACCAGGCAAACGCCATTCAAAACCGGCTTCAATAAAGATCTTATCCAGCCCTTCTGATTCAGCCTGAGCTTTTACCGGACCGGAGCCTGGCACAACCATGGCCAGCACGCCTGGCGCAACCTTACGGCCTTTGGCGATTTCAGCCGCCGCACGCAGGTCTTCGATGCGCGAGTTGGTGCAGGAGCCGATAAAGACTTTATCGATAGTCACTTCGGTCAGCGGGATACCCGGCTTCAGGCCCATGTAGGCTAAAGCTTTTTCCGCTGATGCGCGCTCAACCGGATCGCTAAAGGATTCTGGATCGGGAATATTGTCGTTAACGGAGATAACCTGGCCCGGGTTGGTTCCCCAGGTGACCTGTGGGGCAATGTCGGCAGCGTCTAACGTGACGATGGTGTCAAACTTCGCGCCTTCGTCGGTGCTGAAGGTTTTCCAGTACTCGACGGCTTCATCCCAGTCCGCGCCTTTCGGGGCGTGCAGGCGGCCTTTAACATACTCAAAGGTGGTTTCATCCGGCGCGACAATCCCGGCTTTGGCCCCCATTTCAATCGCCATGTTACACAGCGTCATGCGGCCTTCCATGCTCAGCGCACGGATAGCCTCGCCGCAGAACTCAACAACGTGGCCGGTGCCGCCGGCGCTGCCGGTTTTTCCGATGATCGCCAGCACGATATCTTTTGCCGTGATGCCCGGAGCCGCTTTGCCCTTGACTTCAATTTTCATGGTTTTCGCGCGTCCCTGCTTCAGGGTTTGCGTCGCCAGGACGTGTTCAACTTCGGAAGTACCAATCCCGAAAGCCAGCGCGCCGAATGCGCCGTGAGTTGCCGTATGGGAGTCGCCGCACACGATGGTCATGCCCGGCAGGGTAATCCCTTGCTCAGGCCCCATGACGTGCACGATGCCCTGGTAAGGGTGATTCAGATCGTACAGTTCAACGCCAAACTCTTCGCAGTTCTTCATCAGCTCCTGCATCTGGATACGCGCCATCTCGCCGGAGGCGTTGATATCCTTAGTTTGGGTGGAGACGTTGTGGTCCATCGTGGCGAAGGTTTTCCCCGGCTGGCGTACCGGGCGGCCATGGGCACGCAGTCCGTCAAAAGCCTGTGGGGAGGTGACTTCATGCACCAGATGGCGGTCGATATACAGCAGCGGCGTCTCTTCCGGGGCTTCATACACGACGTGGGCATCGTACAACTTCTGATATAAGGTCCTGGCCATGATTACTTCCCCTGAGCTATGTAACGGGCAATGATATCGCCCATTTCGTCGGTGCTGATGGCGTTGCCTTCGCGGGCTAAATCACCGGTGCGATGGCCTTCTTCTAACGCGCTATTGATAGCGCTTTCAATAGCCTGAGCGGCCTCTTCGGCGTCAAGGCTGTAGCGCAGCAGCAGCGCCAGCGACAGGATCTGCGCGATAGGGTTAGCAATATTCTTGCCGGCGATATCCGGCGCTGAACCGCCCGCCGGTTCGTACAGGCCAAAACCTTGTTCGTTGAGGCTGGCAGAAGGCAGCATGCCCATAGAACCGGTAATCATGGCGCATTCGTCAGAGAGAATGTCGCCGAACAGGTTGGAGCACAGCAGCACGTCGAACTGAGAAGGATCTTTAATTAACTGCATGGTGGCGTTGTCGATATACATGTGCGACAGCGACACGTCCGGGTATTCTTTAGCGATTTCATTGACAATTTCGCGCCACAGCAGCGAAGTTTGCAGCACGTTGGCTTTATCGATAGAGGTCACTTTACCGCGGCGCTTGCGGGCGGATTCAAAAGCGATACGCGCGATGCGCTCGATCTCAAAGCGGTGATAAACTTCGGTATCGTAGGCTTTTTCATGCATACCGCTGCCTTCACGGCCTTTAGGCTGCCCGAAGTAAATGCCGCCGGTCAGCTCGCGAACGCACAGAATATCGAAGCCGTTTGCCGCGATGTCTGCACGCAGCGGACAAAACTCTTCCAGCCCCTGATACAGACGAGCCGGGCGCAGATTGCTGAACAGTTTAAAATGTTTACGCAGCGGCAGCAGAGCACCACGTTCAGGCTGCTCCGCCGGTGGCAGATGTTCCCACTTCGGGCCACCTACTGAGCCGAACAGAATGGCATCGGCCTGCTCACAGCCTTCGACCGTGGCCTGCGGCAGCGGGCTGCCGTGGCGATCGATGGCGGCGCCGCCGACGTCATAGGTGCTTGTGCTGATGCGAAGATCAAAACGGGTACGAACTGCTTCCAGTACTTTCAGGGCCTGAGCCATCACTTCCGGGCCAATACCGTCACCCGGCAAAACTGCAATATGGTAATTTTTCGACATTACACGGTTTCCTGATTTTGTTCTTTATTCTGATGTTGAGCTTTGCGTTGCAACTCTTTTTCGACTTCACCGGCGCGCCAGATGTTGTTCAGCACGTGCACCATGGCTTTGGCCGATGACTCGACAATGTCCGTCGTCAGACCTACGCCGTGGAAGCGGCGGCCGTTGTAATCCACCACGATATCGACCTGGCCCAGCGCGTCTTTGCCCTGACCTTTGGCGGTTAAGCTGTATTTCACCAGCTCAATGTTGTATTCGGTGATGCGGTTAATCGCCTGGTAGACGGCGTCGACCGGGCCGTTACCGTTTGCTGCCTCCGCTTTGATCTCTTCGCCGCAAACCAGCTTCACGGAGGCCGTGGCGATGCCGTTAGAGCCAGACTGCACGCTGAAATAGTCCAGGCTGAAGTGCTCCGGCTCTTCCTGCTGCTTGTTGATAAAGGCCAGGGCTTCCAGGTCGTAGTCAAAGACCTGACCCTTTTTGTCCGCCAGCTTCAGGAAGGCGTCGTACAGATTGTCCAGGCTGTAATCGGCTTCTTTGTAGCCCATCTCATCCATGCGGTGCTTAACGGCTGCACGGCCGGAGCGTGAAGTCAGGTTCAGCTGTACCTGATTCAGGCCGATGGATTCCGGGGTCATGATTTCGTAGTTTTCGCGATTTTTCAGCACGCCGTCCTGGTGGATACCGGAAGAGTGGGCGAAGGCGCCGGTGCCGACGATGGCTTTGTTTGCCGGGATAGGCATGTTGCAGATCTGGCTGACCATCTGGCTGGTACGCCAGATTTCCTGGTGGTTGATGTTGGTGTGCAGGTTCATGATGTCCTTGCGCACTTTGATAGCCATGATCACTTCTTCCAGCGAGCAGTTACCGGCGCGCTCGCCGATACCGTTCATTGCCCCTTCAACCTGGCGTGCGCCCGCATGGACTGCTGCCATGGCGTTACCAACGGCCAGGCCCAGGTCATCGTGGGTATGGACGGAGATAATCGCTTTATCGATGTTGGGTACGCGCTCGTACAGGCCGGTGATGATGTTAGAGAACTCAAACGGCATGGTGTAGCCGACGGTGTCGGGAATATTAATGGTGGTGGCGCCTGCGTTGATCGCCGCTTCTACTACGCGGGCCAGGTCGGCAATGGGCGTGCGGCCAGCATCTTCGCAGGAAAACTCTACGTCATCGGTGTAGTTACGGGCGCGTTTTACCATATAAATAGCGCGTTCAATCACCTCGTCCAGCGTGCTGCGCAGCTTGGTCGCAATGTGCATCGGGGAGGTAGCGATAAAGGTATGAATACGGAAGGCTTCAGCGACTTTTAAGGACTCAGCGGCAACATCAATGTCTTTTTCGACGCAGCGGGCCAGCCCGCAGACGCGGCTGTTTTTGATATTGCGAGCGATGGTCTGTACGGATTCGAAATCGCCCGGGGAAGAGACCGGGAAGCCCACTTCCATGACGTCTACGCCCATGCGCTCCAGCGCCATAGCGATCTGCAATTTCTCTTTTACACTCAGGCTTGCCTGTAAAGCCTGTTCACCGTCGCGCAATGTAGTATCAAAAATAATGACTTGCTGGCTCATGGTTCGGTCCTTTATCTGTCTGGTTGCCTTCGCGACGAGCATAAAAAAACCCGCGCATTGGCGCGGGTTTTTTCTGTCTGGAAGCTTGAATCAACGCTGATTGTCGCCCACCAGTCTACCGCGCAAATAAGCTGCGTTTAGTAGTAGACCTGGTAGGCGGACGGTGCGATTCATGTTTCAAGCCCTGTGCAATTTCGTGATGTATTTATTGGTACTTGATCTCTCTTCTGGTGTCAACCCTCAGCCACCCTGAGAGTGGGGATAAGGCGTTAACTCAGTGGCGCATCGGCAGTGAAAAATGCCGGGAAAGGGCGTTATCCTGATATATGTTAAAAGAGAGCGTAAAAGTGTGACCTCGTCTGATAATGTGGTTTTTTTCAAAATTCATTCTATGAATATGATAAAACTCATGTATTGTCTCAATTCTGGCCTTATTATTTCGAATGGCCTTATATTGACTGTCTGGTGATGTTTTTATTTCTTTGTGGGTAATAGATGTTGTCGTAAGTCGATTAATTATAAATCAGGGAACCAGATAAATATAAATAAGGGACATTCCAATTTAGGCATTGCGGGATGTTACCTAATCAAAACTGGAGAGGAAAATGGATGATAGAATAAATGAGCACCCCAGTGAGCTGAATAAAATAAAGCCCCGCCTACGTGACGTAGATCTTAATCTACTGACGGTCTTCGATATGGTGATGAAAGCCAGAAGTATTACCGGTGCCGCCAGGCTGCTGGGCATGTCTCAACCCGCCGTCAGTAACGCTGTTTCCAGGCTAAAAGTCACTTTTAACGATGAGCTTTTTGTCCGTTATGGCCGGGGTATACAGCCGACAACGAGGGCAGTACAGCTCTGTAGCGTGGTGCGTCATGCGCTGCAAATAGTACAGAATGAGTTGCCCGGTAGCGGTTTTGATCCCCTCGTCAGCGAGCGACAGTTTGCGCTCTGTATTGCGAGCCCGCTGGACAGTAAAATTATGCCGGGCATACTTGACGGAATTAAATATGCTGCCCCCCATGTCCAATTAACCTTTCAGTCTCCTTTTAACGCAGGTATTGAGCAGCAGATGCGCCAGCAGGAGGTTGATTTTCTGATTTCCTACGAAGAGATTGCTCGTCAGGAGTTTAAGAGAGTTCCTCTGTTTGAGGATGAAATGGTATTGGTGACAGGATGCGATCATCCCGGATTTCATTCTCCGTTGACGGTGGCCGATTTCTATAACCAGCAGCATGCGGTAGTGTCTCTGGAATGTTATTGCTCATTCAGTTCTCCCTGGTATGACACGCGGGAGAAACAAAAATCTATTGCCTATCAGGGGATGGCGATCACCTGCGTATTGAATGTGATCTCACAAACAAGGATGGTGGCGGTGGCGCCCAGATGGCTGGCGGAAAGTGTCTCTAATAGCTTGAAACTTAATCTATATTCATTGCCTTTTGTGAAGAAGAGACGCACCTGTTTCCTCTCATGGCATGGTGCAGCCGGGCAGGATAAGGGACATTTATGGATGCAGGGTCTGATAGCGAATAGCTGCCGAAAATAAACCAAGCATTATTTTTGAGTTCCGGGCCTAAACAGCCCGATTTTCCTTTATCTTTTATGAAACGCAGTATTTTCTACTTTAAAGCCGGCGAAGACGCCCGAGCGAACAGTTTCATAATGTTTAATTAATGTATAACGCGCTGTATTTCTCCGTATCTTTGACATATTCGTCAATAGCTGTCCGCTCTATTCAGACGATCGCTCCGTAATGCATCGGTTTTGTAGCGGTGAGCGTAAATGCCTGCCCTTGGCTAGCCCTGGTGGATAATTGCCTGAGGGATTTTGAGCGGTTATGTTAATGCCCTAACTTTATAAAAACGATACAGGCAGAGACACAACCTGTCGCAGCGACGGCGCGGAAATGATGTCTGCGTGCGGTCAAAAACGTGAGCCTGGAGGCAAAACCATGGAGATGTTGTCAGGAGCCGAGATGGTCGTCCGGTCGTTAATCGATCAGGGCGTGAAGCAAGTATTCGGCTACCCGGGAGGCGCCGTACTCGATATTTACGATGCGCTTCATACGATGGGCGGGATTGATCATGTGCTGGTTCGCCATGAGCAGGCCGCAGTGCATATGGCCGATGGCCTTGCACGCGCAACGGGTGAGACGGGGGTGGTGCTCGTGACTTCAGGTCCCGGTGCCACCAACGCCATTACCGGCATTGCCACCGCCTATATGGACTCTATTCCTATGGTGGTGCTGTCCGGGCAGGTTGCCACCTCTTTGATTGGCTACGATGCCTTTCAGGAGTGTGACATGGTCGGTATCTCCCGTCCTGTCGTGAAACACAGCTTCTTAGTTAAGCAGGTTGAGGATATCCCGGGCATCATCAAAAAGGCCTTCTGGCTGGCCTCAAGCGGCCGACCGGGGCCGGTTGTTGTTGATTTGCCGAAAGACATCATGAGCCCGCTGAACAAGCTGCCGTATGCCTGGCCTGACACCGTGAGCATGCGCTCTTACAACCCGACGACGCAGGGGCACAAAGGGCAGATTAAACGTGCCCTGCAGACGCTCATTGCGGCGAAAAAGCCGGTGATGTACGTGGGCGGCGGTGCCATCAATTCAGCGTGCGAAGGCGAACTGTTAACGCTTGCCGAAAAGCTCAATATTCCGGTTGTCTCCTCCCTAATGGGGCTTGGGGCGTTCCCGGCGACGCACCGACAGGCTCTGGGCATGCTTGGCATGCACGGCACCTACGAAGCGAACATGACGATGCACCATTCGGACGTGATCTTTGCCGTAGGCGTTCGCTTTGATGACCGTACCACCAACAATCTCGCGAAGTACTGCCCGAATGCGACGGTACTGCATATTGATATCGACCCGACTTCTATCTCAAAAACCGTGGCGGCGGATATCCCGATTGTGGGCGACGCGCATCAGGTTCTGACGCAGATGCTGGAGCTGCTTGCTCATGAAGACACCCAGCAGTCCGGGGATGATATTCGCGACTGGTGGCAACAGATTGAGCAGTGGTGTGCCCGTCAATGCCTTGAGTTCGATCGCACCAGTGCGGCCATTAAGCCGCAGGCGGTTATTGAAACGGCTTATCGCCTGACAAACGGTGAGGCGTATGTCACCTCTGACGTAGGGCAGCACCAGATGTTTGCCGCCCTCTATTATCCGTTCGATAAGCCGCGCCGTTGGATCAATTCCGGTGGCCTTGGCACGATGGGCTTTGGCCTTCCTGCTGCCCTGGGCGTCAAGATGGCGCTGCCGGACGAGACGGTGATTTGCGTGACCGGTGACGGCAGTATCCAGATGAACATTCAGGAGCTTTCCACCGCGCTGCAGTACGGTTTGTCGGTTCTGGTTTTAAACCTCAATAACCGCTACCTCGGTATGGTAAAACAGTGGCAGGACATGATTTATTCTGGCCGCCACTCCCAGTCTTATATGGAGTCGCTTCCGGACTTTGTGCGCCTTGCGGAAGCTTATGGTCACGTCGGGATCAGCATCACAAAGCCGGAAGAGCTTGAAAGCAAGCTTGCGCATGCGCTGGAAACCGTTCGCGGTGGTCGCCTGGTGTTTGTTGATGTGACGGTTGATGGTACTGAGCACGTTTATCCTATGCAGATTCGCGGCGGCGGAATGGATGAAATGTGGTTAAGCAAAACGGAGAGAACCTGATTATGCGCCGGATATTATCGGTATTACTGGAAAATGAATCAGGCGCGCTGTCCCGGGTCATTGGTTTGTTCTCTCAGCGTGGCTATAACATCGAAAGTCTCACCGTAGCGCCTACGGATGATCCAACGCTGTCCCGTATGACGATTCAAACCGTCGGCGATGAGAAAGTCCTCGAGCAGATTGAGAAACAGCTCCATAAGCTGGTGGATGTGCTGCGCGTCAGCGAGCTGGGGCAGGGGGCCTACGTCGAGCGTGAAATTATGCTGGTGAAGGTGCAGGCCAGCGGATATGCGCGTGAAGAGGTGAAACGCAGCGCGGAAATTTTCCGTGGGCAAATCATCGATGTGACGCCAACGCTTTACACGGTCCAGCTTGCCGGTACCAGCGATAAACTTAACGCGTTCCTCGATACGATTCGTGACGTGGCGAAAATTGTCGAAGTGGCCCGCTCGGGGATTGTCGGTGTTTCGCGCGGCGACAAGATCATGCGTTAGCCGTGAATGTGATCTAACTCACATGCCCGGCAATCACTGCCGGGCTTTTTTTTGCAAATCAGCAAACAACATCCCGCAAAAGCGGTTGCCGGAGTTATTATTCTGCGCTTAGATGTAAAAGTTGTTAACCATGACCAGGGTATGGTTATGGATCACCTGGAGAGTAAGGGGCTACAGTGAAATTGGATGAAATCGCGCGCCTGGCGGGAGTGTCGCGCACCACGGCAAGCTACGTTATCAACGGAAAAGCGAAACAGTATCGCGTCAGCGATAAAACCGTTGAGAAAGTGATGGCGGTGGTACGCGAACATAACTACCACCCTAATGCGGTGGCCGCAGGGCTACGGGCAGGGCGCACGCGTTCTATCGGTCTGGTGATCCCTGACCTGGAAAACACCAGCTATACCCGTATCGCAAATTACCTTGAACGCCAGGCTCGTCAGCGCGGTTATCAGCTGCTGATCGCCTGCTCTGAAGATCAGCCCGACAACGAAATGCGCTGTATTGAACACCTTCTTCAGCGGCAGGTTGATGCGATTATTGTCTCCACGTCTCTTCCGCCTGAGCACCCTTTTTATCAGCGCTGGGCCAACGATTCATTGCCGATTATCGCCCTCGACCGTGCCCTGGATCGCGAGCATTTCACCAGCGTGGTGGGGGCCGATCAGGACGATGCGGAGATGCTGGCTGAGGAGCTGCGTAAATTCCCCGGGGACAACATTCTTTATCTCGGCGCGCTGCCTGAGCTGTCGGTCAGTTTCCTGCGCGAGCAGGGATTCCGTACTGCCTGGAAGGACGATCCGCGCACGGTTAACTACCTCTATGCCAACAGCTATGAACGCGAAGCCGCGGCCCAGCTCTTTGAAAAATGGCTGGAAACCCACGCCATGCCGGACGCGCTGTACACAACCTCTTTTGCGTTGCTGCAGGGCGTGATGGATGTGACGCTGCGTCGTCACGGGCGGCTGCCTTCAGACCTGGCCATCGCCACCTTTGGCGATCACGAACTGCTGGATTTCCTGCAGTGCCCGGTGCTGGCGGTCGCGCAGCGCCATCGTGATGTCGCAGAAAGGGTGCTTGAGCTGGTGCTGGCAAGCCTTGATGAACCACGCAAGCCAAAGCCAGGGTTAACCCGGATCCGTCGCAATCTTTATCGCCGCGGCAGCTTAAGTCGCTACTAAGAAACAGCCTACTGCCCGTCCCTTAGGCTCAATTAAGATTTTTCCCGTATATTTACCCTTATTTTTTAAGGCAATTAATGAAGCGGGAAAAATCTGCTAAAAAAAACCGCAGCGGGAAATAAATTCCTCCTTTGTATTATTTTGTTACACACCAGCGTGATAAGAAATGTTGGATTATTCATCATTCACCTTCTTCGTTTTCTCCTGACCTGCGCCAGGCCTGCATCAGACGGGCATCTGGCGCTGTTCACCCGCCCTGAAATACCTTAAAATGCCGCCCGCGTCGCAAACTGAGTACTTAATATTTTTTAAACCAGGTATTCCGTCGTTTTAACGCTGTTGATGTTTATTGGTCTTTTTCTTTCAAATATTCATAACGTTAATTTTGCCTCGCTAATGCGGGCTTTTTCACGCCAGCCATTAATCAATCGCTTAGGTGCGGGAATTTATTCCCACTGGCGGCCTGGCTGGCTTGACAAGGTTTTCCTCCCCTCCGTAAACTCCTTTATGTGGGATTTTGTGGGATAAAGTGGTGAAATGGGTCATTAAAGGGTGAGGCTGGCATGTTCCGTGGGGCAACGTTAGTCAATCTCGACAGCAAGGGGCGGCTTGCCGTACCTACCCGTTACAGGGAAAAGCTGATCGAAACCTCAGAAGGTCAGATGGTTTGTACCATCGACATCCATCACCCCTGCCTGCTGCTTTATACCGTTCCCGAGTGGGAAATCATTGAACAAAAGCTTGCCCGTCTGTCGAGCATGAACCCCGCAGAGCGCCGCGTGCAGCGGCTGTTATTGGGGCATGCCAGCGAATGTCAGATGGATAGCGCCGGGCGACTGCTGCTGGCGCCAGTTTTGCGTCAGCACGCCGGGCTCACCAAAGAAGTAATGCTGGTCGGCCAGTTCAATAAGTTTGAGCTGTGGGATGAGGCGACCTGGCATCAACAGGTCAGGGAAGATATCGACGCTGAGCAGGGTTCGACAAACACCTTGTCGGATCGTCTGCAGGACTTGTCACTTTAGAAATGATGGAAAATTTTAAACACACTACGGTGCTGCTGGATGAGGCCGTTAACGGCCTGAATATTCGTCCTGACGGCATCTACATTGATGGCACTTTTGGTCGCGGTGGCCACTCACGCCTGATTCTGTCCCAGCTCGGTGAGCAGGGACGGCTGCTGGCTATCGACCGCGATCCGCAGGCGATTGCCGCGGCGGCTGCTATCGATGACCCACGCTTCTCCATCATTCATGGCCCATTCTCTGCGCTTGCAGATTACGCTCGTGAGCGCGAACTGGACGGTAAGATCGACGGTATTTTGTTGGATCTTGGCGTCTCTTCTCCTCAACTGGATGATGCGGAGCGCGGTTTTTCGTTTATGCGTGATGGACCGCTGGATATGCGTATGGATCCCACGCGGGGCCAATCCGCTGCCCAATGGCTGATGACGGCGGAAGAAGCCGATATCGCCTGGGTGATAAAAACCTTTGGTGAAGAGCGCTTTGGCAAACGCATCGCGCGCGCCATCGTTGAGCGTAATCGCGAAGAGCCAATGACGCGTACCAAAGAGCTGGCGGCGGTCGTCTCAGCGGCGATGCCGGTAAAAGATAAGTTCAAACATCCGGCGACGCGCACGTTCCAGGCTATTCGTATCTGGATCAACAGCGAGCTGGATGAGATTGAGAAAGCGTTAAAGGGCTCGCTGGAAGCTCTGGCCGTTGGCGGACGCTTGTCGATCATCAGCTTCCATTCACTTGAAGATCGCATCGTTAAGCGCTTTATGCGTGAAAACAGCCGTGGCCCACAGGTGCCAGCCGGTTTGCCAATGACCGAAGCGCAGCTGAATAAGCTGGGCGGTCGGCAGCTTAAGGCGCTTGGCAAGTTGATGCCCGGCGAAGAGGAAGTGGCGGAGAATCCTCGCGCCCGCAGCTCAGTATTGCGTATTGCAGAAAGGACTAACGCATGATCAATCGAGTGACAGAAACCCTAAGCAGAGTGACGCAGCTCGGCAGCAACGAGCGCCATGCTTTGCCTGGCGTGATTGGCGGCGATCTGCTGCGCCATGGGAAACTGGCACTCTGTTTGTTCATCGCGATTATCGTCACTGCCGTTTCCGTGGTCACGACGGCGCACCATACCCGCCTGCTTACCGCGCAGCGTGAGCAGATGGTACTTGAGCGCGACGCGCTGGATATTGAATGGCGCAACCTGATTCTTGAAGAAAATGCGCTCGGCGATCATAGCCGGGTTGAACGGATCGCCACGGAAAAGCTGCAGCTGCAGCATGTCGATCCTTCGCAGGAAAACATCGTAGTTCAGCAATAAGGAATAGTGCGACAGATGAGAGCAGCGGCAAAAACGCTTAAACCAAAACGCCAGGAAGAACAGGCCAACTTTGTCAGTTGGCGTTTTGCGTTGCTCTGCGGGTGTATTCTTCTGGCCCTGGCATTCCTGCTGGGGCG
Source organism: Cedecea lapagei (assembly GCF_900635955.1). Lineage (GTDB taxonomy): Bacteria > Pseudomonadota > Gammaproteobacteria > Enterobacterales > Enterobacteriaceae > Cedecea > Cedecea lapagei. The sequence goes on along the minus strand of NZ_LR134201.1, from coordinate 3,842,881 downwards.
CGTAGCCTGGCTACAGATAATCAACCCGGACATGCTGGTGCGGCAGGGCGACATGCGCTCGCTGCGCGTACAGGAGGTCTCTACCTCCCGCGGCATGATAAGCGACCGTGCAGGACGACCGCTGGCCGTCAGCGTGCCGGTGAATGCGGTTTGGGCCGACCCGAAAGAGCTGCATGACGCGGGCGGCGTAACGCTGGATAACCGCTGGAAGGCGCTGGCGGATGCGCTAAAAATTCCTCTCGACCAGCTGTCATCCCGCGTCAACAGCAACCCGAACGGGCGGTTTATTTATCTTGCTCGTCAGGTGAACCCGGATATTGGCGACTACATCAAGAAGCTCAAGCTTCCGGGGATCCATCTGCGGCAGGAGTCCCGCCGCTACTATCCATCAGGCGAAGTCACTGCTCACCTCATCGGCTTTACCAACGTCGACAGCGAAGGGATCGAGGGGGTAGAAAAAAGCTTTGATAAGTGGCTCACCGGTCAGCCCGGCGAACGCATCGTGCGTAAAGATCGCTACGGGCGCGTTATCGAAGATATCTCCTCTACCGACAGCCAGGCCGCCCATAACCTGGCTTTGAGCATTGATGAGCGCCTGCAGGCGCTGGTATATCGCGAACTGAATAACGCCGTTGCCTTCAACAAAGCCGAGTCGGGCAGCGCCGTTTTGGTCGATGTAAACACCGGTGAAGTGCTGGCGATGGCGAACAGCCCGTCCTATAACCCGAACAACCTGACCGGCACGGCAAAAGACGTGATGCGTAACCGCACCATCACTGACGTCTTTGAGCCGGGTTCCACCGTCAAACCGATGGTGGTAATGACTGCGCTGCAGCGTGGCGTGGTGAACGAAAATTCTGTTCTGAATACCATTCCGTACCGCATTAATGGCCATGAGATCAAAGACGTGGCGCGGTACAGCGAATTGACCCTTACCGGGGTGCTACAGAAGTCGAGTAACGTCGGTGTTTCCAAGCTGGCGTTAGCGATGCCCTCCTCAGCGTTAGTAGATACTTACTCACGTTTTGGACTGGGAAAAGCGACCAATTTGGGGTTGGTCGGGGAACGCAGTGGCTTATATCCTCAAAAACAACGGTGGTCTGACATAGAGAGGGCCACCTTCTCTTTCGGCTACGGGCTAATGGTAACCCCGTTACAGTTAGCGCGAGTCTACGCAACGATCGGCAGCTATGGCGTCTACCGCCCGCTGTCGATCACCAAAGTTGATCCGCCGGTTCCCGGCGAGCGTATCTTTGCTGAATCAACCGTTCGTACCGTGGTACACATGATGGAAAGCGTGGCGCTGCCCGGCGGCGGCGGCGTGAAGGCGGCCATCAAGGGCTACCGTATTGCTATCAAAACCGGTACCGCGAAAAAAGTCGGGCCAGATGGCAAATACATCAACAAATACATTGCTTACACAGCAGGCGTTGCACCAGCCAGCCAGCCGCGCTTTGCGCTGGTGGTGGTTATCAATGACCCGCAGGGTGGTAAGTATTACGGCGGTGCCGTCTCTGCGCCAGTGTTCGGTGCGATCATGGGCGGCGTATTGCGCACCATGAACATCGAGCCGGATGCGCTGGCAACCGGTGAAAAAAGCGAATTTGTAATTAATCAGAAAGAGGCATCAGGTGGCAGATCGTAATTTGAGCGACCTTCTTGCTCCGTGGGTAGCCGGGCTACCTGCGAGAGCGCTGCGAGAGATGACACTCGATAGCCGCGTGGCGGCTGCGGGCGATCTTTTTGTGGCCGTGGTCGGTCATCAGGCGGACGGGCGTCGTTATATCCCGCAGGCGATAGCACAGGGTGTGGCTGCCGTGATCGCAGAAGCGGACGGTGAAGCGGCGGATGGCGAAGTTCGTGAGATGCACGGCGTGCCGGTCATTTACCTGAGCCAGCTGCATCAGCGGCTGTCCGCGCTGGCGGGCCGCTTCTATCATCAGCCTTCAGAAGCCTTGCGCCTGGTCGGGGTGACCGGGACTAACGGAAAAACCACCACCACTCAGCTGCTGGCGCAGTGGGCTCAGCTGCTGGGTGAAACCAGCGCCGTAATGGGCACCGTGGGCAACGGCCTGCTCGGGCAGGTTGTGCCGACGGAAAACACCACCGGCTCTGCGGTAGATGTTCAGCACGTGCTGGCGACCCTGAAAGCCCAGGGCGCGACCTTTGGTGCCATGGAGGTTTCATCCCACGGCCTGGTTCAGCATCGCGTGGCGGCCCTGAAATTTGCCGCTTCCGTGTTTACTAATTTAAGCCGGGATCACCTTGATTATCACGGTGATATGGCGAATTACGAGGCCGCTAAGTGGCTGTTGTTCTCAGAGCATGACTGCGGTCAGGCGATCATCAATGCCGATGATGAAGTCGGCCGCCGCTGGCTTGCTCGCCTGCCGGATGCCGTTGCCGTCACGATGGAAAACAACCTTGAGCCGGATGCTCATGGGCGCTGGCTGAAGGCCGACGAAGTTATTTATCACGATGGCGGCGCGACACTTCGCTTTAGCTCATCGTGGGGCAATGGCGAGATTGAAAGCCGCCTGATGGGCGCGTTTAACGTCAGCAACCTGCTGCTTGCCCTGGCAACGCTGCTGGCGCTGGGTTATCCGCTCGACGAATTGATTCAAACGGGTTCACGCCTCCAGCCTGTTTGTGGACGTATGGAAGTGTTCAGTGCGGCCGGCAAACCTACCGTAGTCGTGGATTATGCCCACACTCCGGATGCGCTGGAAAAAGCCCTGCAGGCGGCTCGTCTGCACTGCTCCGGCAAGCTGTGGTGCGTGTTCGGCTGTGGCGGCGATCGCGACAAAGGTAAGCGTCCAATCATGGGCGGTATTGCGGAGCAATATGCCGATGTGGTGGTGGTGACGGATGACAACCCACGTACCGAAGAGCCGAAAGCCATCGTCGACGATATCCTGACCGGCATGCTGGACGCGGGGCGGGCACACGTGGTGCTCGGGCGCGCAGAAGCGGTGACCAACGCCATTATGCAGGCGAAAGACAATGACGTTGTCCTGCTGGCGGGTAAAGGTCACGAGGATTATCAGATTGTCGGTAACCGCCGTCTGGATTACTCCGACCGCGTAACGGCTGCTCGTCTGCTGGGAGTTGTCGCATGATCCGCGTCTCCCTGAAGCAACTGGAGTCCATTCTTAATGGGCAGCTGCATGGCGCAGATGCGGATATTATCGACGTGACCACCGACACGCGTAAGCTGACGGCTGGCTGTCTCTTTGTCGCGCTGAAGGGCGAACGTTTTGACGCTCATGATTTTGCCGCTGATGCGGTGAAGGGCGGAGCCGGCGCCTTACTGGTTAGCCGTAAGCTGGATATTGCTGTTCCGCAGCTGGTGGTGGCCGATACCCGACTTGCCTTTGGTGAACTGGGGGCATGGGTGCGTCAGCAGGTGCCAACTCGCGTTGTAGCGTTGACCGGCTCTTCCGGCAAAACCTCCGTGAAGGAAATGGCGGCCTCTATCCTGCGTCAGTGCGGCAATACGCTCTATACCGCTGGTAACCTGAATAACGATATTGGCGTCCCGATGACGCTGCTGCGCCTGACGCCTGAATATGATTTTGCCGTGATTGAACTGGGCGCTAACCATCAGGGAGAGATCGCCTGGACCGTGAGTTTAACGCGTCCGGAAGCTGCTCTGGTAAATAACCTGGCGGCCGCTCACCTCGAAGGCTTTGGTTCACTGGCAGGCGTTGCAAAAGCGAAGGGCGAGATCTTTACCGGCCTTGCCGCGAACGGTACGGCGATCCTTAACGCCGATAATAACGACTGGCTGAACTGGAAGTCGATCGTGGGCGATCGCAGAACCTGGCGCTTCTCTCCGAATGCGGCCGGAAGCGATTTTAACGCGACGAACGTCCATATCACCTCCCACGGTACCGAGTTCACTCTGCAAACCCCTCAGGGTGATGTCGAGGTCGTGCTGCCGTTACCCGGCCGCCACAATATTGCTAACGCTCTGGCGGCTACCGCCCTGGCGATGGCGGTCGGCGCGACGCTGGATGCGGTAAAAGCAGGCCTGTCGGAGCTGAAAGCCGTCTCAGGTCGCCTGTTCCCGATCCAGCTTGCTGAGAACCAGCTGCTGCTGGACGACAGCTACAACGCTAACGTGGGCTCTATGACCGCGGCGGCGCAGGTGCTGTCAGAGATGCCGGGCTACCGGGTGATGGTGGTGGGCGATATGGGCGAGCTGGGCGATGAAGCCGAAGCCTGCCATCGTCAGGTCGGTGAAGCGGCAAAGGCCGCAGGTATTGACCGCGTACTGAGCGTGGGGGTGTTAAGCAAGACGCTTAGCGACGCATCAGAAGTGGGTGAGCACTTTACCGATAAACAGGCCGTGGTTGCGCGTTTGCAGGCGCTTATCGCGGAACATTCAATTTTAACCATTTTGGTGAAAGGTTCACGTAGTGCGGCCATGGAAGAGGTGGTTCGCGCATTACAGGAGAAACAAGCATGCTAGTTTGGCTGGCCGAACATTTGGTCAAATATTATTCGGGCTTTAACGTCTTTTCCTATCTGACGTTTCGCGCCATTGTCAGCCTGCTGACCGCTCTGTTTATCTCCCTGTGGATGGGGCCGCGGATGATCGCGCGTTTACAGCAACTCTCCTTCGGGCAGGTTGTGCGTAACGACGGTCCTGAGTCGCATTTCAGCAAGAAAGGGACGCCAACCATGGGAGGGATCATGATCCTGACCGCCATTGTGGTGTCCGTATTGATGTGGGCTTATCCCTCTAACCCTTACGTCTGGTGCGTGCTGTTCGTGCTGATAGGCTTCGGGATCGTAGGTTTTGTCGATGATTACCGGAAAGTGGTTCGTAAGGACACGAAAGGCCTGATCGCTCGCTGGAAATACTTCTGGATGTCGGTGATTGCGCTGGTCGTGGCCTTCACCATGTACGCCGCCGGGAAGGGGACGCCAGCTACCGAGCTGGTTGTGCCTTTCTTCAAGGACGTGATGCCGCAGCTTGGCCTGTTCTATGTGCTGCTGGCGTACTTTGTGATTGTCGGCACCGGGAACGCGGTAAACCTGACCGATGGCCTTGATGGCCTGGCGATTATGCCTACCGTATTCGTGGCTGCAGGTTTTGCGCTGGTGGCGTGGGCGACGGGTAATATGAATTTTGCGGGTTACCTGCATATTCCTTACCTGCGCCACGCGGGCGAGCTGGTTATCGTCTGCACGGCGATAGTCGGCGCGGGTCTTGGTTTCCTGTGGTTCAACACCTATCCGGCCCAGGTCTTTATGGGCGACGTGGGCTCTCTGGCTCTTGGCGGTGCGCTGGGGACTATCGCTGTACTGCTGCGTCAGGAGTTCCTGCTGGTGATTATGGGTGGCGTATTCGTCGTCGAAACCCTGTCGGTTATCCTGCAGGTTGGCTCGTTCAAGCTCCGCGGGCAGCGCATCTTCCGTATGGCGCCGATTCACCACCACTATGAGTTGAAAGGCTGGCCGGAGCCGCGCGTCATTGTGCGCTTCTGGATTATTTCGCTGATGCTGGTGCTGATTGGCCTGGCTACGCTGAAGGTTCGCTAAATATGGCAGATTACCAGGGTAAAAACGTCGTTATCATCGGGTTAGGCCTTACCGGCCTGTCCTGCGTGGATTTCTTCCTTGCTCGCGGCATTACGCCGCGCGTGATGGATTCCCGCATCTCCCCTCCTGGTCTTGATAAGCTGCCTGAGAACGTTGAACGCCATACCGGTTCGTTAAATGAGGACTGGTTACTGGCGGCGGATCTGATTATCGCCAGCCCTGGCATTGCGCTCGCCACGCCGGCATTAAGCGCTGCTGCGAATGCTGGCGTCGAGATTATTGGCGATATCGAGCTGTTTTGCCGTGAAGCACAGGCGCCGATTGTGGCGATTACCGGCTCCAACGGTAAAAGTACCGTGACAACGCTGGTCGGCGAGATGGCGAAAGCTGCCGGAGTCAACGTCGGTGTTGGCGGCAATATTGGCCTGCCGGCGCTGATGCTGCTGGATAAAGGCTGTGAGCTTTATGTTCTTGAGCTCTCCAGCTTCCAGCTGGAAACCACCCATAGCCTGAAGGCTGCGGCGGCGACCGTCCTGAACGTCACGGAAGATCATATGGATCGCTACCCGTTTGGCATGCAGCAGTATCGTGCGGCAAAACTTAGCATCTATGAAAACGCCAAAGTCTGCGTGGTCAATGCGGACGATGCGCTGACGATGCCGGTGCGTGGAGCGGACGATCGCTGCGTCAGCTTCGGTGTGGACGTCGGTGATTACCATCTTAATCGTCAGCAGGGCGATACCTGGCTGCGGGTGAAAGGGGAGAAGATCCTCAACACCAAAGAGATGAAACTGGTTGGTCAGCATAATTACACCAACGCGCTGGCCGCTTTGGCGCTGGCGGATGCGGTTAAGCTTCCCCGCTCGACCAGCCTGAAAGCGCTGACCACCTATACCGGTCTGGCGCATCGTTTCCAGCTGGCCTGGGAGCGTAACGGCGTGCGCTGGATTAACGACTCCAAAGCAACCAACGTCGGCAGTACGGAAGCCGCGTTGAACGGCCTGCAGGTTGAGGGCACGCTGCACCTGCTGCTGGGTGGAGACGGTAAATCCGCTGACTTCTCGCCATTGGCTCGCTACCTGCAGGGCGACCGCGTGCGGCTGTACTGCTTTGGCCGCGACGGCGCAGAGCTGGCCGATTTGCGCCCGGATGTCGCCGAGCAAACTGAAACAATGGAGCAGGCAATGAAGCTTGCGGCAGAGCGCGTCAGGTCTGGCGATATAGTGCTGCTTTCTCCTGCCTGCGCCAGTCTCGATCAGTTCAAAAACTTTGAGCAGCGCGGCGATATGTTTACTCAACTTGCGAAGGAGCTCGGCTGATGCGTTTATCTCTCCCTCGCCTGCGAGTCCCCCGTGTTCCAGGATTTGGCATCCTGGCCTGGGTCGCTACGGCATTAAAAGGGTGGGTAATGGGCTCCCGTGAGGCCGATGCCAACAGCATGGTACTGTACGATCGTACGCTGCTTTGGCTGACCTTCGGCCTTGCGGCGATAGGCTTTATTATGGTGACCTCGGCGTCGATGCCGGTAGGTCAGCGTCTGGCAAACGATCCGTTCCTGTTCGCAAAACGCGACGGGCTGTACATCATCGTGGCGTTCGTGCTGGCGATGGTGACGCTGCGCCTGCCGATGGATTTCTGGCAGCGCCACAGCACGGCGATGCTGCTGGCATCGATTGCCATGCTGCTGATTGTGCTGGTCGTCGGCAGCTCGGTTAACGGCGCATCGCGCTGGATTGCCTTTGGTCCGCTGCGTATCCAGCCCGCTGAGTTTTCCAAGCTGTCGCTGTTCTGCTATCTCGCGAACTATCTTGTGCGCAAGGTTGATGAGGTGCGAAATAACCTGCGCGGCTTCCTGAAGCCAATGGGCGTGATTCTGGTGATGGCCGTCCTGCTGCTTGCCCAGCCCGATCTTGGGACGGTGGTGGTGCTGTTTGTGACTACGCTGGCGATGCTGTTCCTGGCGGGGGCAAAGCTGTGGCAGTTCATCGCGATTATCGGCATGGGGATCTCGGCGGTTATCCTGCTGATCCTCGCTGAACCATACCGTATTCGCCGCGTCACATCGTTCTGGAACCCGTGGGAAGATCCCTTCGGCAGCGGCTACCAGCTCACGCAGTCGCTGATGGCTTTCGGGCGCGGTGAGTTGTGGGGGCAAGGGCTTGGGAACTCGGTCCAGAAGCTGGAATATCTGCCTGAAGCGCACACCGACTTTATCTTCTCCATCATCGGTGAGGAACTGGGATATATCGGTGTGGTACTCGCACTTTTGATGGTATTCTTCGTCGCTTTTTCGCGCGATGTCCATCGGTAAACGTGCGCTGGAATTAGACCAGCGTTTCTCCGGTTTTCTGGCGTGTTCTATCGGCATTTGGTTTAGCTTCCAGGCGTTGGTTAACGTCGGAGCCGCAGCGGGTATGCTGCCAACCAAAGGGCTGACGTTGCCGCTTATCAGTTACGGTGGTTCCAGCCTGCTGATTATGTCTACGGCGATCATGCTGTTGTTGAGAATAGATTATGAAACGCGCCTGGCTAAGGCTCAGGCGTTTACACGGAGCGCCAAATGACGGGCAAAGCGAAGCGGTTGATGGTGATGGCGGGTGGCACCGGTGGGCATGTATTCCCCGGTCTGGCCGTTGCCCATCATCTTCAGGCTGAAGGATGGGACATTCGCTGGCTGGGTACCGCGGACCGTATGGAGGCCGATCTTGTGCCGAAGCACGGCATTGAGATCGACTTCATTCGCATTTCCGGCCTGCGCGGCAAAGGCCTGAAGGCCTTGCTGCTGGCGCCCGTGCGTATTTTTAACGCCTGGCGTCAGGCTCGGGCCATCATGAAGGCCTGGAAGCCGGATGTGGTCCTGGGTATGGGCGGTTATGTTTCCGGGCCGGGCGGCCTTGCTGCCTGGTCTTTGGGCGTTCCGGTTGTACTGCATGAACAAAATGGCATTGCAGGGCTGACGAACAAGTGGTTAGCGAAGATCGCAACCAAAGTGATGCAGGCCTTTCCGGGCGCATTCCCTAAGGCCGACGTTGTCGGCAACCCGGTGCGTACCGATGTACTTGCGCTCCCGCTGCCGCAGGAACGTTTTGCCGGGCGAGAAGGCCCGGTGCGTGTGCTGGTCGTCGGCGGCTCTCAGGGCGCGCGCGTTTTGAACCAAACCATGCCGCAGGTTGCCGGCAGGCTGGGTGAAGCTGTGACTATCTGGCATCAAACCGGGAAAGGCGGTCAGGCAGTTGTTCAGCAGGCTTACGCTGAGGCGGGCCAGCCACAGCATAAGGTCACCGAATTTATTGATGATATGGCGGCGGCCTACGAATGGGCTGACGTCGTGGTTTGCCGCTCCGGAGCGTTAACCGTGAGCGAGATCGCCGCAGCGGGACTGCCCGCGTTGTTTGTCCCGTTCCAGCATAAAGACCGGCAGCAGTACTGGAATGCGCTGCCTCTGGAACAGGCGGGCGCGGCGAAAATACTGGAGCAGCCGCAGTTTACCGTGGATGCCGTTACCCGTACCCTGGCCGGATGGGACAGAGCAACGCTGCTGGCGATGGCCGAGCGCGCGCGCGCTGCTTCTCTTCCTGACGCCACCGAACGTGTAGCAAATGAAGTCAGCGCCGTAGCGCGCGCGTAATACTTGTGGGAGGCGAATTGCCCCCTGTAAATTTGATGTAATGGCGGCATGCCGCTTGCAGGTTTAGAGAATGAATACACAACAACTGGCGAAACTGCGTTCAATCGTGCCCGAGATGCGTCGCGTCCGGCACATTCACTTTGTTGGCATCGGCGGCGCCGGTATGGGCGGTATTGCTGAAGTCCTGGCCAACGAAGGTTACCAGATCAGCGGTTCCGATCTGGCGCCGAACCCGGTCACGCAGCAGTTGTCGGCACTGGGTGCCACGATTTATTTTAACCATCGCCCGGAAAACGTGCGTGATGCAAGCGTAGTGGTTGTTTCCACAGCCATTTCTGCCGATAACCCGGAAATTGTGGCCGCCCATGAAGCCCGCATCCCGGTTATCCGCCGTGCCGAAATGCTGGCCGAGCTGATGCGTTTTCGTCACGGCATTGCCGTCGCGGGTACGCACGGCAAAACGACGACCACGGCGATGGTGTCGAGCATTTATGCGGAAGCGGGTCTGGATCCGACGTTTGTTAACGGTGGCCTGGTAAAAGCCGCCGGCGTGCATGCCCGTCTGGGGCATAGCCGCTACCTGATTGCAGAGGCTGACGAAAGCGATGCATCGTTCCTGCATCTCCAGCCGATGGTCTCGATTGTGACCAACATTGAAGCCGACCATATGGATACCTACCAGGGCGACTTCGAAAATTTAAAGCAGACGTTTATTAACTTCCTGCACAATTTGCCGTTTTATGGCCGGGCGGTAATGTGCGTGGACGATCCGGTGATTCGTGAGCTGCTGCCGCGTGTGGGCCGCCAGACGACCACTTACGGCTTCAGCGATGACGCGGATGTGCGCGTTGAGAATTACCAGCAGAAAGGCGCTCAGGGCTTTTTCACCATTGTGCGTCAGGACAAACCTGCTCTGCATGTGGTGCTGAACGCGCCGGGCCGTCATAACGCGCTGAATGCGGCCGCAGCGGTTGCCGTGGCAACGGAAGAGGGCATTGAAGACGAAGCCATTCTCCGTGCGCTGGAAAGCTTCCAGGGAACCGGCCGTCGTTTCGACTTCCTGGGGGAATATCCGCTGGCGTCGGTAAACGGTAAAGCAGGGACCGCCATGCTGGTGGATGACTACGGCCACCACCCAACGGAGGTGGATGCCACGATTAAAGCGGCTCGCGCCGGCTGGCCAGAGAAAAATCTGGTAATGATTTTCCAGCCGCACCGCTATACGCGTACGCGTGATTTGTACGATGACTTTGCTGGCGTGCTGTCTCAGGTGGACTCGCTGGTAATGCTGGAAGTCTACCCTGCTGGTGAAGCGCCGATTCCAGGCGCCGACAGCCGCTCGTTGTGCCGCACGATTCGCGGCCGCGGCAAGGTTGACCCTATTCTGGTTTTCCGATCACGCCGAAGTGGCGGAAATCCTGGCACCTGTTCTGACGGGAAATGATCTGATTCTCGTGCAGGGCGCGGGGAATATCGGCAAAATTGCGCGGAACCTGGCTGAAATTAAACTGCAGCCTCAACCTAAAGAGGAAGGGCGTCATGGCTGATAAAATCGCCGTTCTTCTCGGAGGCACCTCCGCTGAGCGCGAGGTTTCTCTGCAGTCCGGCAGCGCGGTGCTGGCCGGCCTAAAAGAAGCGGGCCTTAATGCCCACGCCTTCGATCCACAAAGTGAGTCGGTGCTGGAGCTGAAGGCGCAGGGTTTTAACAAAGTTTTTATCGCGCTGCACGGTCGCGGTGGCGAAGACGGTACTCTGCAGGGGCTGCTGGAGTTTCTGCAACTGCCCTATACCGGCAGCGGCGTAATGGCTTCGGCGATAACGATGGATAAGCTGCGCAGCAAACTGCTGTGGCAGGGCGCGGGTTTACCTGTTGCCCCATGGGTTGCCTTGAATCGTCAGGATATCGCTGCTGGCCTTAGCGGTGCGCTGGTTGAGCGTGTCGCTGCGCTGGGATTACCGGTTATCGTCAAGCCAAGCCGTGAAGGCTCCAGCGTCGGCATGTCGAAGGTAGACCACGCGGACGCGCTGCCTGCGGCGCTTGAGCTTGCCTTTGAACACGATGAAGAAGTGCTGATTGAAAAGTGGTTGAGCGGCCCGGAATACACGGTTGCGATTTTAGGGGACGAAATTTTACCCTCTATTCGTATCCAACCCGCTGGAACCTTCTATGATTATGAGGCGAAGTATCTCTCTGATGAAACTCAATATTTCTGTCCCGGTGGATTAATTGAGCAAAGAGAGCAGGAATTACAGGCGTTAGTTCTGCAGGCGTGGCAGGTTCTTGGCTGTAGCGGCTGGGGACGTGTCGATGTCATGCTGGACAGCGACGGGCAATTTTACCTGTTAGAAGTGAATACTTCACCCGGCATGACCAGCCATAGCCTGGTGCCTATGGCGGCTCGTCAGGCGGGAATGAGCTTCTCTCAGCTGGTTGTACGTATTCTGGAACTGGCGGACTGATATGTCGCAGGCTGCACTGAATGCGCGTAACCGTGCCGAGGAAAACACCAGCTCGAGACGCAGCAATGGGTCGCGTCTGGCAGGGATTATCTTCCTGTCTGCGGTGCTGTTGAGCGTGTTTATCGGCGGCTGGATTGTGGTGGGCTGGATGGAAGATGCCCAGCGTCTGCCCCTCTCCCGGCTGGTGGTGACCGGGGAACGTCACTACACGCGGAACGATGATATTCGCCAGTCTATTCTGGCCCTGGGGCCGCCGGGGACCTTTATGACCCAGGACGTGAATATTATCCAACAGCAGATAGAACGCTTGCCGTGGATCAAGCAAGCAAGCGTAAGAAAGCAGTGGCCGGACGAATTGAAGATTCATCTGGTTGAATATGTGCCGATAGCACGATGGAATGACCAGCATATGGTTGACGCGGAGGGAAATTCCTTCAGCGTGCCGGCAGAGCGCACCAGCAAGCAGACTTTACCGATGCTTTCCGGCCCGGAAGGCAGCGAAAATGAAGTGCTGCAAGGTTACCGTGACATGGGCGTGGTGCTGGCAAAGGATAAGTTTACGTTGAAAGAGGCGGCTATGACCGCTCGCCGCTCCTGGCAGTTGACGCTGAATAACGGAATTAAGCTCAACCTGGGCCGGGGCGATACGATGAAACGTCTGAATCGTTTTGTAGAACTTTACCCGGTTCTGCAGCAGCAGGCGCAGGCTGATAACAAACGGATCAGTTATGTCGACCTGCGATACGATTCAGGCGCCGCGGTAGGTTGGGAGGCACTTCCTCCTCCGGTACCTAATCCGAATCAGCAACAGAATCAGGCACAGGCAGAACAACAATGATCAAGGCGACGGACAGAAAACTGGTAGTTGGACTGGAGATTGGCACCGCGAAGGTCGCCGCTTTAGTAGGGGAAGTTCTGCCCGACGGTATGGTCAATATTATTGGCGTGGGCAGCTGCCCATCGCGTGGTATGGACAAAGGCGGGGTAAACGACCTCGAATCGGTCGTGAAGTGTGTGCAACGTGCCATCGATCAGGCTGAGCTGATGGCGGACTGCCAAATCTCCTCAGTCTACCTGGCGCTGTCAGGCAAGCATATCAGCTGCCAAAACGAGATAGGCATGGTGCCGATTTCGGAAGAGGAAGTGACGCAGGAAGATGTGGAAAATGTGGTGCATACGGCAAAATCGGTGCGCGTTCGTGATGAACACCGCGTTCTGCATGTGATTCCACAGGAATACGCTATTGATTACCAGGAAGGGATCAAAAACCCGGTAGGGTTGTCCGGCGTCCGTATGCAGGCGAAAGTGCATTTGATTACCTGCCATAACGATATGGCGAAAAACATCGTTAAAGCGGTTGAACGATGTGGTCTGAAAGTTGACCAACTCATTTTGCCGGTCTGGCCGCGAGCTATGCGGTACTGACCGAAGACGAGCGCGAACTGGGCGTCTGTGTTGTGGACATCGGCGGTGGTACCATGGATATGGCGGTCTATACCGGCGGTGCGCTGCGTCATACCAAAGTTATCCCTTATGCAGGGAACGTCGTGACCAGCGATATCGCTTACGCCTTTGGTACGCCACCGAGCGATGCAGAAGCGATTAAAGTGCGCCATGGTTGTGCGCTGGGCTCCATTGTAGGGAAAGATGAAAACGTTGAAGTCCCGAGCGTCGGTGGCCGTCCGCCTCGCAGCCTGCAGCGCCAGACGCTGGCCGAGGTGATTGAGCCGCGTTACACCGAGCTGCTCAACCTGGTCAACGAAGAGATTTTGCAACTACAGGAACAGCTTCGCCAGCAGGGTGTTAAACATCATCTGGCGGCGGGGATTGTGTTAACCGGCGGCGCGGCACAAATTGAAGGCCTGGCAGCCTGTGCTCAGCGTGTGTTCCATACGCAGGTGCGTATCGGTCAGCCGTTGAATATTACTGGCCTTACTGACTATGCCCAGGAGTCGTATTACTCGACCGCAGTAGGGTTGCTGCACTACGGGAAGGAATCGCATCTCAGTGGTGAAGCTGAAGTGGAAAAAAGGACCTCGGTTGGCTCATGGTTTAAGCGACTGAACAGCTGGCTGAGAAAAGAATTTTAATTTTTATAAGAGACCGGAGACAATTAGCGGTCTCAGGCGACAGGCACAAAACGGAGAGAAACTATGTTTGAACCTATGGAACTGACCAACGACGCGGTGATTAAAGTCATCGGCGTCGGTGGCGGCGGCGGTAATGCCGTTGAACATATGGTGCGCGAGCGCATCGAAGGCGTTGAATTCTTTGCGGTGAACACTGACGCTCAGGCGCTGCGTAAAACTGCAGTCGGCCAGACTATCCAGATTGGTAATGGGATCACTAAAGGTCTGGGCGCAGGCGCAAATCCAGAAGTGGGTCGTAACGCCGCGGAAGAAGACCGCGAAGCATTACGCGCTGCGCTGGATGGGGCAGACATGGTGTTTATCGCTGCAGGTATGGGCGGTGGTACCGGTACCGGCGCTGCGCCTGTTGTGGCCGAAGTGGCTAAAGATTTGGGTATCCTGACCGTTGCCGTCGTGACCAAGCCTTTCAATTTTGAAGGCAAGAAGCGTATGGCTTTCGCCGAGCAGGGTATCGCCGAGCTGTCCAAGCACGTTGACTCACTCATCACCATCCCGAACGACAAGCTGCTGAAAGTGCTGGGTCGCGGAATTTCTCTGCTTGACGCATTTGGCGCGGCAAACGACGTGCTGAAAGGCGCCGTGCAGGGTATCGCCGAGCTGATCACCCGTCCTGGTCTGATGAACGTTGACTTCGCGGACGTGCGTACCGTGATGTCTGAAATGGGCTACGCGATGATGGGCTCCGGCGTGGCAAGCGGCGAAGACCGTGCGGAAGAAGCGGCTGAAATGGCTATCTCTTCTCCACTGCTGGAAGATATCGACCTGTCTGGCGCTCGCGGCGTGCTGGTTAACATCACCGCTGGCTTTGACCTGCGTCTGGATGAGTTCGAAACCGTGGGTAACACCATTCGTGCATTCGCCTCCGACAATGCAACCGTGGTTATCGGTACTTCTCTGGATCCAGAGATGAACGACGAACTGCGCGTCACCGTGGTGGCTACCGGTATCGGCATGGACAAACGTCCGGAAATTACTCTGGTCACTAACAAGCAGGTACAGCAGCCGGTGATGGATCGCTACCAGCAGCACGGTATGGCTCCGCTGACTCAGGAGCAAAAACCGGCCGCTAAAGTGGTTAACGACAACACACCACAAACGGCGAAAGAGCCTGACTATCTGGATATTCCAGCGTTCCTGCGTAAGCAAGCTGATTAAGAATAAACCGGAAGTTGGGAATATTCGCTCTTTGTGCTAAACTGGCCTGCCGTTAGTGATATACACTCTCGGCTAGCTTAGTAATTTGGCGAGATTATACGATGATCAAACAAAGGACACTTAAACGTATCGTTCAGGCGACTGGCGTCGGTTTACATACCGGCAAAAAGGTCACACTGACGCTGCGCCCTGCGCCGGCAAATACCGGGGTCATCTATCGTCGCACCGACTTGAATCCTCCGGTAGATTTTCCGGCTGATGCCAAATCCGTGCGGGATACCATGCTCTGTACTTGTCTGGTGAACGAGCATGATGTGCGGATTTCTACCGTAGAGCACCTCAACGCTGCCCTGGCAGGGCTGGGTATCGACAACATTATTGTTGAAGTCGATGCGCCAGAAATCCCTATCATGGACGGCAGTGCGGCGCCGTTCGTTTATCTGCTGCTTGATGCAGGTATCGACGAGCTGAACTCGGCCAAGAAATTTATACGTCTGAAAGAGACGGTTCGTGTCGAAGATGGCGATAAATGGGCTGAAATGTCACCGTTTAATGGTTTCTCGTTGGATTTCACCATCGACTTTAACCATCCGGCGATTGATGCAAGCACCCAGCGCTACACCATGAACTTCTCTGCTGAAGCCTTTATGCGTCAGATTAGCCGTGCGCGTACCTTCGGTTTTATGCGTGATATCGAATATCTGCAGTCCCGCGGCCTGTGCCTGGGCGGCAGCTTCGATTGTGCCATCGTTGTTGACGATTATCGCGTATTGAACGAAGACGGCCTGCGTTTTGAAGATGAATTCGTTCGTCACAAAATGCTGGATGCCATCGGCGATCTGTTCATGTGCGGCCATAACATTATCGGCGCATTTACCGCCTATAAGTCTGGTCATGCGCTGAACAACAAACTGCTGCAGGCTGTTTTAGCGAAGCAGGAAGCCTGGGAATGGGCGACCTTCGAAGACGAAGCCGAACTTCCGCTGGCGTTTAAAGCACCTAACCTGGTGCTGGCGTAACGCTTAAGCTATCTATTACGACTGGTTTTGCTGGTACCCTCTCCGGCCAGTGAAGCCAGTCGTTCTATTGTTGCTCTCAATTTCTCCGGGCTACGTTTAGCCACTTCTCTCAACGCTTCCGCACTCTGCTCGCTTAGCTGACGATTGACTTCGTATTTCTCACTCCCCGACTGAGTGGTGCTTTCTTGTACGAATTCCTGTCCTTTTACCGCCAGCGATGGATTAATCCTGATGTCGATTGATGTCAATGATGGTAATATTTGGGCGCGTAATGCACTCAGCAGCGAGGCTTGCTCATAGCGTAAGCGCATCAGCCAGCTGGCATTTGCGGTTTCAAGTACGAGAATTCCCTGACGAAAGTTGGCTACCCGACACCAGGGATGCAGTGGTGCAGGCAAAATGCCTTTCACTGCCCGGTTAAGTCGCAGCAGAGCAACGGCGCGTTGCTGAACGTTCTGCAGCATGCTTTCCTGACCGGCATCGTCAAAAAGATTTTCTAAAGATTGCGGGCGACTGTCGCGCATACATTAAGCTCCGGCGGAAAAAGTGATTGGTATTCTAAATCGTTGGCGACAATTTGGCAGACGTTATTTCTGGCCGCATCTCCTGTTGGGGATGGTCGCGGCGAGTTTTGGCATGCCTGCGCTCAACGGTAGCACAGAAACCGGCGTTCCCGCTGAAGCTTCCGCCAGTCGTCACGATCCCGTACGCCAGCTGCGTTTTGACAGCCTTGTTCAACTGCAGGAGAGTACGCGACGTCCCTCCTTCAGTGTGGACTACTGGCACCAGCATGCAATCCGCACCGTAATTCGTCATCTTTCTTTTGCCATGGCTCCTCAGGCGTTGCCGGTGGCTCAGGAAAGCGTGCCGCTTCAGGCACAGCATCTTGCTCTGCTGGACACGCTCAGCGCGCTGCTGACGCAGGAAAGCAAACCTCCCGTTATTGTGCGCCAGACTGCGTTCCGGGAATCCCCCGCGGCTGAAGTTTTCAGTACCGTTACGTGGATCCGCCAGGTGCAGGGGATCCGCGCAGGCCCGCTTCGCCTCAGCTAACTCATCTTCTGAACTAACAACAATTTATTGACCGCACTGACGGCAGGCGTTTGAGAATTTATTATGCTAATCAAATTATTAACAAAAGTTTTCGGTAGTCGTAACGATCGTACTCTGCGCCGCATGCGCAAAGTGGTGACCATGATTAACGGCATGGAACCACAGATGGAAAAGCTCACGGATGATGAGCTGAAGGCGAAAACCGGTGAGTTCCGTGCTCGTCTGGAAAAAGGCGAAGTGCTTGAAAACCTGATCCCTGAGGCTTTTGCCGTGGTTCGCGAAGCGAGCAAGCGCGTCTTCGGCATGCGTCACTTCGACGTGCAGCTGCTTGGCGGTATGGTGCTGAATGACCGCTGTATCGCAGAGATGCGTACCGGTGAAGGTAAAACCCTGACAGCAACGCTACCGGCTTACCTGAATGCCCTGAGCGGTAAAGGCGTTCACGTCGTTACCGTGAACGACTATCTGGCACAGCGTGACGCTGAAAACAACCGTCCACTGTTCGAGTACCTGGGCCTGAGCGTAGGGATCAACCTGCCGGGTATGCCTGCTCCGGCTAAGCGTGAAGCTTATGCTGCGGACATTACCTACGGTACCAACAACGAATACGGCTTCGACTACCTGCGTGACAACATGGCTTTCAGCCCTGAAGAGCGCGTACAGCGTAAACTTCATTATGCGCTGGTGGATGAGGTTGACTCCATTCTGATCGATGAAGCGCGTACTCCGCTGATCATCTCCGGTCCGGCTGAAGACAGCTCTGAGCTGTACAAGCGCGTAAACAAAATCATCCCACACCTGATGCGCCAGGAAAAAGAGGACTCCGACACCTTCCAGGGTGAAGGCCACTTCTCCGTGGATGAAAAGTCTCGCCAGGTTAACCTGACCGAACGCGGTCTGGTACTGATTGAAGAGCTGCTGGTGCAGGAAGGCATGATGGAAGAGGGCGAGTCCCTGTACTCTCCTGCCAATATCATGCTGATGCACCACGTGACTGCGGCTCTGCGTGCCCATGCCCTGTTTACCCGCGACGTTGACTACATCGTTAAAGATGGTGAAGTTATCATCGTTGACGAACATACCGGCCGTACCATGCAGGGACGTCGCTGGTCCGACGGCCTTCATCAGGCTGTTGAAGCCAAAGAAGGCGTTGATATTCAGAACGAAAACCAGACGCTGGCTTCCATTACCTTCCAGAACTACTTCCGTCTTTACGAGAAGCTGGCAGGGATGACCGGTACCGCGGACACCGAAGCGTTCGAATTTAGCTCCATTTACAAGCTCGACACCATTGTTGTGCCGACCAACCGTCCAATGATCCGTAAGGACATGCCGGATCTGGTCTACATGACCGAGCTGGATAAAATCGGCGCTATCATTGAAGACATTAAAGAGCGTACCGCGAATGGCCAGCCGGTGCTGGTGGGGACCATCTCCATTGAGAAATCTGAAGTGGTTTCCAATGAGCTGACGAAAGCCGGTATCAAACACAATGTTCTGAACGCCAAGTTCCACGCTAACGAAGCGGGTATCGTTGCTCAGGCGGGGTATCCTGCTGCCGTGACCATCGCAACTAACATGGCGGGTCGTGGTACGGATATCGTGCTGGGCGGTAGCTGGCAGGAAGAGATTGCCGCGCTCGACGAGCCAACGCCTGAGCAAATTGCTCAGATCAAAGCGGACTGGAAGGTTCGCCACGATGCGGTGCTCGCTTCTGGCGGTCTGCATATCATCGGTACCGAGCGTCACGAATCCCGCCGTATCGATAACCAGCTGCGTGGCCGTTCTGGTCGCCAGGGTGACGCCGGTTCTTCCCGCTTCTACCTCTCAATGGAAGATGCCCTGATGCGTATCTTCGCCTCGGATCGCGTCTCCAACATGATGCGTAAACTGGGCATGAAGCCGGGCGAAGCGATTGAGCACCCATGGGTCACCAAGGCAATTGCTAACGCACAGCGTAAAGTCGAAAGCCGTAACTTCGATATTCGTAAACAGCTGCTGGAGTACGATGACGTTGCTAACGATCAGCGTCGTGCAATCTACACCCAGCGTAATGAGCTGCTCGACGTTTCCGACGTTAGCGAAACCATCGCCAGCATTCGTGAAGACGTCTTTAAAGTGACTATCGATGCGCATATTCCCCCTCAGTCTCTGGAGGAGATGTGGGACGTGGAAGGCCTGGAAGAGCGTCTGAAAAACGACTTTGACCTCGAAATGCCGATCAAAGAGTGGCTGGATAAAGAGCCAGAGCTGCACGAAGAGACCCTGCGCGAGCGTATTCTGCAGACGGCGGTAGAGCTTTATCAGCGCAAAGAAGAAGTGGTCGGTGCCGAAATGATGCGTCACTTCGAAAAAGGCGTGATGCTGCAAACCCTGGATTCTCTGTGGAAAGAGCACCTGGCGGCGATGGACTACCTTCGTCAGGGTATTCACCTGCGTGGTTATGCGCAAAAAGATCCGAAGCAAGAATATAAGCGTGAGTCCTTCTCCATGTTCGCCGCGATGCTGGAATCACTGAAATACGAAGTGATCAGTACGCTGAGCAAGGTGCAGGTGCGTATGCCGGAAGAAGTGGAAGCGATGGAGCAGCAGCGCCGTGAAGAAGCCGAGCGTCTGGCAAGTATGCAGCAACTGAGCCACGTCGATGATGAAACTCAGGCTGCGCAGGCTCTGGCTGCAGAGACTGGCGATCGTAAAGTTGGGCGCAACGATCCTTGCCCATGCGGTTCCGGTAAGAAATACAAACAGTGCCATGGCCGTCTGAGCTAAGGTCTGACAAACATAAAAGGCGCAGCTTGCTGCGCCTTTTTTACGCATGGAGTTTGAGAATATGAAGCAACTGCAAATCGCCGTCGGGATTATTCGTAATCAACAGGGTGAAATCTTTATTACTCAGCGTGCTGCCGATGCGCACATGGCCAATAAATGGGAATTCCCCGGCGGGAAAATTGAAGCCGGGGAGTCTCCAGAGCAGGCGGTGATCCGCGAACTACAGGAAGAAACCGGCATCGTGGCGCAGAACGTCCGTCTGTTTGAAACCCTGGAATATGAGTTCCCGGACCGCCATATCTCGCTGTGGTTTTATCTGATTGAGCAGTGGGAAGGTGAGCC